>NZ_OZ075108.1:2246562-2567500 GCF_964186625.1 Asticcacaulis sp. MM231 | reverse complement strand
CTTGTCCCTGGAAATAACTCATACAGAGACTGTACCCGAAACCGACACAGGTGGTCAGGTAGAGTATACCAAGGCGCTTGAGAGAACTATGCTGAAGGAACTCGGCAAATTACACGCGTAACTTCGGGATAAGCGTGACTTGTATTTGGGCAACCAGATGTAAGTGGCACAGGCTAGGGGGTAGCGACTGTTTATCAAAAACACAGGGCTCTGCGAAGCTGTAAAGCGACGTATAGGGTCTGACGCCTGCCCGGTGCCGGAAGGTTAAAAGGAGTGGTGCAAGCTGCGAATTGAAGCCCCGGTAAACGGCGGCCGTAACTATAACGGTCCTAAGGTAGCGAAATTCCTTGTCGGGTAAGTTCCGACCTGCACGAATGGCGTAACGACTTCCCCACTGTCTCCAGCATAGGCTCAGCGAAATTGAATTCCCCGTGAAGATGCGGGGTTCCCGCGGTCAGACGGAAAGACCCTATGAACCTTTACTATAGCTTCGCCTTGGCGTTAGCAGCAACATGTGTAGGATAGGTGGGAGGCTATGAAGCGAGGGCGCCAGTTCTCGTGGAGCCATCCTTGAAATACCACCCTTATTGCTGTTGACGTCTAACCGAGATCCGTTATCCGGATCCGGGACATGGCGTGGTGGGTAGTTTGACTGGGGCGGTCGCCTCCCAAAGTGTAACGGAGGCGCGCGATGGTGGGCTCAGAACGGTCGGAAATCGTTCGACGAGTGCAATGGCATAAGCCCGCCTGACTGCGAGACTGACAAGTCGAGCAGAGACGAAAGTCGGCCATAGTGATCCGGTGGTCCTGCGTGGAAGGGCCATCGCTCAACGGATAAAAGGTACTCTAGGGATAACAGGCTGATTTTGCCCAAGAGTCCATATCGACGGCAAAGTTTGGCACCTCGATGTCGGCTCATCACATCCTGGGGCTGGAGCAGGTCCCAAGGGTATGGCTGTTCGCCATTTAAAGTGGTACGTGAGCTGGGTTCAGAACGTCGTGAGACAGTTTGGTCCCTATCTGCCGTGGGTGTACGAGACTTGAGAGGATCTGTCCCTAGTACGAGAGGACCGGGATGGACATACCTCTGGTGGACCTGTCGTGGCGCCAGCCGCGCAGCAGGGTAGCTAAGTATGGAATAGATAACCGCTGAAAGCATCTAAGCGGGAAACTAGCCTCAAAACAAGGTCTCGCTGAGGATCGTGGTAGACCACCACGTTGATAGGCTGGGTGTGGAAGCTCCGTGAGGAGTGAAGCTAACCAGTACTAATAATCCGATAGGCTTGATCGTTCCTCAATCAAATTTATGGAACAACATCAACATACACTGAAATTAATGTCATACCTGCTTGCCGCCTTAATCAGCCGGGCAAGCACGTTTAGCGCTAAAAGCGCACGCAATGTCTTCTCAAAACCCCTGTAATCTGTTGACCTGGTGGCTATGCCGGAAGGTCCCCACCCGATCCCATTCCGAACTCGGTCGTTAAGCCTTCCTGGGCCGATGGTACTTTGTCTTAAGTCACGGGAGAGTAGGTCGTCGCCAGGTCTACAGATTACAGAGGTTTATAGTGCTGAAAAGCACAGCCCTTCATTACAAATACACACTCGACCGTCAGGCCATTCGCTTGGCGGTCGTTTGTGTTTCTTACATATGGATCCGCTTCAAAGTACCCAAGGGCTAAGCCCGAGGAAAACCTGAAAGTGATGTTGGTGACGCGGGGTGGAGCAGCCCGGTAGCTCGTCAGGCTCATAACCTGAAGGTCGTCAGTTCAAATCTGGCCCCCGCAACCAAAAATACAGCGATTACAAAGCATTAAAGGCCTCCTTCGGGAGGCTTTTTTGCGTCTTAAGCCCGAAATCGTCTAACACCAACCTAGCACAAAATTTGCCATATTACCGCTTAGGTGGTAACATGCTCCCTGACACGTTTTTCTAGGGGAATGACGATGGCAAACCACGAGATTTTAAGCGGCAAGGTGCAGCTCTACCGCCGCACCAATAAGACCTGGCATTGTTCGGCCAGCATTGATGGCGTGCAGCATCGATCGAGCACCAAGGAAGACGACCTCGCCCTGGCGCGCATCGCGGCCGAGGACTGGTATCTGAACCTGCGCGGCTTGTCGCGTGTTGGCCTGATCAAGAAGAAGGAAATCACCTTCGCCAAGGTCGCCGACCAGTTCGAGCTGGAATACGAGACCATCACCGAGGGGCAACGCAGTCCGCGCTGGGTCGAGGGGCACAAGCATCGTTTGCGACTCCATCTGAAGCCGTTCTTCGGGAATCTGGGTATCTCCGAGGTCACGGCAGGCAAGGTGCAGGCCTATCGTGTTCACCGCGCCGGCCAGACCGGGCGCAAGCCACGGCCGAGCAGAGAAGGTGAAGACGAGAAGGCGGCAAAGCCGCCATCGCGCAGCACGATCCATGACGAGATCGTCACCCTGCGTCAGGTACTGAAAACAGCCCAGCGCCATGCTTGGCTAACCCATCTGCCAGACCTGTCACCGCCCTATGGCACACGCGGCAAGATCAGTCATCGGCCGTGGTTCAGTCCCGTCGAGTACAAGGCGCTGTACACGGCAACGCGTGACTACGCGAAAACCGTGCACGAGCGCCATCGCTGGAATGCCGAGCAGGTGCATGACTTCGTCCTGTTCATGGGCAACACCGGCTTACGGCCGGATGAGGCGAAGAACCTCCAGCACCGTGACATTGCCATTGTGAAGGACGAAGACACCGGCCAGCGCATCCTGGAGATCGAGGTGCGCGGCAAGATCGGCGTCGGTTACTGTAAATCGATGCCGGGCGCCGTCGTTGTCTATGAACGGCTTTTAAAGCGGGCGAAGCCCACCCCTCGTATCAAGCTATCGGCCAAACAAAAGCGGGCAGGGGATATTATCATGCCAATCATCGGATATCCCGAACCGAAAGATCCGGTTTTCCCTGGCAACCATATCAAGCTATTCAACAACCTGTTGGAGCGCAACGGCCTGAAGGAAGACCGCGATGGCCAGTTGCGCACGGCCTATTCCTTACGTCACACCTATATCTGTTTGCGTCTGATGGAAGGCGCGGACATCTATCAGATCGCCAAGAACTGTCGCACCTCCGTTGAGATGATCGAGAAATACTATGCCGCCCACATCAAGAACACGCTCGACACCTCTGCCATCAACCGACGCCGGCCACGGCGCAAAGGTGAGGTGCAGGCGCCAGACCTGCACACCGATGAATGAAGTGCGTTCTTACAAGACGGCACCGTCTCCGCGCTGAACCCACCAGACCGGCACCGGGCTGGGTTTGCCCGGCGAACGCCGATCAGGCAAACGAGGCCGAACGGCCCCCTCTCTATAGCTGTCTCTTCCGGAGTTGGCCCATAGTGGTCGAAGGTGACCTTTCCCTGCGATATAAAAGCGGTCGTTCATCTGGGTCGAATAGCTGGTAATTGTGCAATACGCTGGCGCACCTGTTCGTAGATTTGCATCTGCCCTGGCATCGCAACCGTCACCGCAACGGCAAATTGTACCGCCTCATCTTTATTGTCATTGGTCAGATCCGGCTGCCGTTGGACCCAAAATCTTAAAAAGTGATCTGGTGTGACAATCGCGGCGTTACTGCCCTCCCAAGTTTTAGAATACACGGTTCCTCGCCACGCTTGGAAGGTTTCCGGTTGACTCTTTGCCGTGGTTACGCCGAGGGAGGACATGCTGTCCGGTTCCTCTATACGCAAACGAATGTTCCGGTACGCCTTTCTGCCAGACGAAACGGGGGTCAACCATGCCAAGGTGGCTTGTATAGAATGCGGCATTAGTTGCGCGCCGATACAAGCCGGTATCGGGACCGAAATTTCTACGCCTTTTTCACTTTTTAATTCGCCTACGGCCCAGAAAGTTGCCCTGTCAGCGGCGCATGAGATGGCAAGGTCCGGATCGGCAAACCCATAACCTATGTGTCGTTTAATATTTTCGCGCTGACGGTAGGTCTGATTGGGATCGTCTGGCCCCAGGAGCGCACGCATGAAAGTCGCTGTCGTTTCGGGCCAGACCGCTGTATGCACCAAGAGTGCCTTTAAAAGGACCGATCTCTTGTGCTTAGACAGGCTCAAAAACTCATTACCGTAAGCGGCTTCGAGTGCGTCGTGGATACGGTGGCACGTCCTCGACGCCAGGGCGGTCGCGCCGCTTGTATTTCCGGAATGGGTACGAACGTTCTCGGCACCGCCGCGGGGTGGTCCTGCCACCTTTAGACCGTGAGCTCTGGCTGGTTGAGCGACGCGCACGTGAAGCTCTGTGCCCGATTGCACCATAGACACGTGTTCTTTGCCACCAGGAAAGAGAAGGTCCGGTTTAATGCTGTTTGCAAAACCCGGCCCAAGTGCACTCGATGGGTTCGCCATTTGCAAGAGTGGATAGGGATTTAGATTAGTCGTCAGCCGCCGGTCTGTCGCAGGAACGTTATCGTCGTTCGAAGCGCCGATGGTCAGGCTATTGATTGACTCCGCCGGTGACATAAGCCGGCGATGGCCCATTCGTGCGTCCACACCCGACAGCGTGGACTTCGAGCGGCCGATATGGTCCGCCCGCTCGAAGTCCAGCCAGTTATTTATCCCTGGTACGCGGAATGGGCCGCCGTGGTTGCCGGCGCTCACGATGAAAAGCAAACCATGCTTCGTCGCCAATCGGTCGAGTAACCGAGCCCAAGCCGACATTTTACGATCAAACAGAGTGCGCGCATTCCCAAGTGAGAGATTGACGATGGTTATGTATGGGGCAGTCGGCTCATCGCCTTCCAACATCCGAGCAATGGCAACATAGATCATATCGACCACGAGACGGTCTGACGGGAATTGATCGTTGTCCCCGAGCACAGGAACGACATGGATGCGGCGGGGCAATGGTGTTTCGGTGACGTTCAGGTCGCCGCGTGTGATGAGTGAAGCCATAGCTGTGCCATGGACGCGAGCGGCGACCTGCGCCCCTGGCTCCAGGCTAAACGCGTCGTCGACGTCAAGACGACCGATCAGGTCTGGGTGACCTGCAACGGGAACCCCATCTAATAGGGCTAGGATTGGCGCGCCAGTGGGGACTGGGGCAGCAGGCCCGCCAGTTTCTTCCTCGTTTGTGTGAATGCGGCTCGCCAGGCTTTGCGGGCAGATGTGCATGACGGCTTCAGAACCTACGATGCTGTCATGTGACAATTCGATGATCCGGCGTATCTCGGAAACCGGCAGGGCTACCAAAAGCGCGTGGTAATGGATGTCGGCAATCCGTGACCGGTGCAAGACCCGCCCACCTTGGGCGGCGGTGAAGGCACGGATTGTGTTTTCATTGTCATCAGACGCTATCGATCCATGACGAAAGACCAGTTCGATCTCAAGCGTGACAAGATCGTGGTCTTGAAGGTATTCAATTTCATCTACAAGAACGCTCTGATGGAATTCGCCGAGGCGATCTCGGGGGCCCCATAGCCGAATATCGGCCAGGTGAGCGAATACGTCACGCCAAGGTGTAAAGCCGCGTTCCATCGGCTCACCACGAAGCCAACGACGCCACATCGAACTCGATATTTTTTAGGGCGGCTAGGTCTGGGACCATGAGATAAAGGTGAGCGCTTTGACCTTCGCTGACCTCGATTTCATCCTCGTCAACCAGGTCTAACCCTGTCACTTTCTGCACGGCTTTGGCAAAAGCGGCGATATCGCTTTTCACTTCGAACACCATCAAGCGTTCCGGCGCCAGCGACTCCGGATCGGCGCGCAGCACCATGGCGCCATCTTCGCGTTCCAAGACTTGTCGCAGTCGATCAAACTTAGGGCCTAGCCGGCCGTGCTGAACTTGTGGCGTAAACCCTGGCGGCCGTGCTCGCTTATCCGCGTTTCCGAGGTGTCTTTGTTGTTGCTCGCCCACGTCCAGTCGAAGGAGTGGTTTGGTTGGATCTATTGCCATCAACACGATCGGGTATTACCCGTGCTCCCCATAGCTCTAATTCGGCGTTGATTGACGAATCAATATCAGCCTCGCCTAAGCCGAGTATATTACGGCGGCGCACGTTTTGGCAAAAGTCACGTGCTTCAGCATAAGACGACGCTTGAAGTTTATTCGAAAGTGTCGACGGCTTCATCTTAGGGGCCTGGGGCCAAGATAAGAATATGCGTTCCATAAACGCGGCGACTTCCGTTCTGGTTGGTTGCGGAAACGCGATTTTGGACTGGAAGCGGCGCCAAACCGCCCGGTCGAGCAGCTCCGCATGGTTCGTCGCGGCAATCGTCACAACGTAGCTTGGCAATTGATCAATCTGCAATAACAAGAACGAGACAACGCGCTTGATTTCCCCCGTTTCATGCTCGTCACCACGCTCTTTTCCGATCGAGTCAAACTCATCGAAAAACAGCACACAGGGGCGGGTTCGCACATAGTCGAACAGTTTGCGAAGCCGCGTATTGGTTTCGCCCAGGTAGCTTCCAATCAAAGCGTCGTAACGCACCACCAGGAAAGGCAAGGCCAAGGCCTCAGCGATCGCTTCCGCATAAGAGGTTTTTCCGTTGCCCGGAGGCCCGGATAACAGAATGCGGTGGCGAGGTTCATAGCCATTCGCCCTGAGTACATCGGCGCGAATATGCTCTTCGATGATCTGGTCGGCTTCCCGACGGGCGGGCAATGTGAGTAGAAGCTGATCAAGCTGAACCTGCGGATTGCTCTCCAGAATGAGGTCTTTGCCATCACTCCCTGGCCCACGCGAGGTGATGAGGGGCGGCGGGGTCACAGCTACCGCGTGCAGCGCTTTTTCCAATCTGTCGGCGACGGAGTGGTGCGAACGCGCGCGTTCTTCTGCCATCATGGCCTCAACCGTAGAGCGCAAAGTTGTCTTGTCGCCGGCCACACCGGCGCGGACAAGGGATACAATGTGGTCGCTTCTAGCCATAGATGTACAGTAAATGAATTGTTAACTTTTGCCACCTGATTGTGTAGGTGAAACGCTAAAGGAATGCTTAAGGCGTTAGCCCATGCATGCCCTGATTAATGGCGCGCGTTCTGCATTTGTTCTCATTGTTCTGTTTGAATGTCAAGGGCCGGTGGGAGATCGCAACGCGCACGCCAGGAAGCTGCCGCCCAGGGAGGCGTGGGTGCGATGGACAAGGTCCGGCAAATTAACAATCCGCGATCATTTTTGGATGTTAATTAATATGCTACGTTCGCCGACGGAATTCGCGAATAGGATCTCTGACGTTGACCAGCAAGTTTTTAAAAGGGCTTAAATTTTGATTGAACTGTCGGACGAAGAGCGTTTCATTGCCCAGATATTTATGCCAGAAAATCTGGAACGTACTGAAAATTTTTTTCAGAACCACGGTAAGTTCGCGCACTATACATCGGCAGAGACAGCGTTTCGAATTATACAATCAAAAAAAGTCTGGATGCGCAATGCCGTCACGATGAATGATTTTTCGGAAATCATTTATGGCGAACAGTGCCTATCTCCATTGTTTCAGCAGGAAGAAATCGGAGGAAAGCTAGGAGCGTTTCTCAACAGTATTCAGGCCGGTGTTACCGAAGAATTGAGTGCTAAGTTCAATCTGTATTTGCCGCATCTGAAGAACCACACCTATTTGACTTCGATGTCGGAGCATGACGAAGGAGAGGATGTTTATGGTCGGCTCTCTATGTGGCGTGCATACGCGCCAAAAAATGGAGTGGCTCTCGTAATTAATCATCACCCATTCGCTGAAGCAACGGAGAGACTTAAAGCAAACTCAAGTCCTGTATCTTACTTCACAGAGGAGCAATTCAGCGAAAATTATAAGCAAATTGTAGAGCGCGTCACAGCCAATGGAGCTTTCTTTAGTGAAATTCCACGAGAATATCTCGTTTCCGTTATTTTAAACTGGCTCAAGTATTCACTTTTGTGCACAAAACATCCCGGATTTAGGGAAGAGCGAGAGTGGAGAGTTATTTATTCGCCCACTGTTGAAGTTTCGCCAGCTATCGAAGAATGCATAGAAATTGTTGCCGGCGTACCTCAAGAAGTTCACAAGATCCCCCTGGAAAATCGCGAGGAAAGCGGATTGGTAGGCGCGGATTTAGGAGAATTGCTTCATCGAATTATAATCGGCCCTAGTGAAGACGCTTTTACAATCAAATGCGCGTTCGTTAAGCTTCTTAGCGGTTTGCGAATTGAAGGCGCGGACGCGAAGGTTGTCATTTCGAATATCCCATTACGGACATTTTGATGACAAGCCGTAGTTAGATGCTCTCTAGTTTCTCTCCGTAGTTACGTCTAATTGCTACGCAGTCGTCGCAAAGTCTGAGCATTGGAACACCTGGCATTGCTTCCGCTGCATTCAACAAGAAATAGTCGTTCGTGGGATCGTCTCCGCAGCTAGAACAAATATAAACTGAACCTGTACAGCTTATTGACGTGCGGGCTATGGCGGCAAGGCGAGGTTCAACACGGTCGACAATTGAAAACCATATGTCAGTATGAGGTTCAACTCGCTCAATATTCTTTTTGACTTCTTGTGGATAAAACTGCTTCAACCAGCTCAACGCAACGTTCCGTCGCTTTTCGTCGTTGCGCGTCAAAAGCTTGTAAAGTGCGAGAAGCTGCGCATCCGTCGTTCTGCCGTTCGCCTTGTGCATCGCCTCGTAGTGAAGGACGTTGCACGCATAGCGCCAATTGCCCGAATGAAATTCCTTAATTGTGTCGATTGCGTAACCGCGCAGATCCTCCATGCGGTCCGGTCGATTCATCTTTGCCATTTCATCGAGAGAATAGTGCCAGGGGTTGACCTCGAAATCTATCTTCCAGAGATCGAGGTAGCCGGACTCCCGAAACACTTTGGCTATGTCGTCGTCCCACTCCGGATGTAGCTGGACAGCTTGATCGAGGTCGCTGAAACTCTCGATATCGGCGTCTAAGGTCCGCGCAAAGTCGAGTACCTTGTTGGTGGCGATTTGAGTTGCAAGAATTGGATTTGGCCTTGAGGCCCAGGCAAGCCTTTCTGCCTCTGAGACTTCCTCCGTAATGTCGCTAATTTCAATTAGTAAAGGGCTTTGTCTAAGTTCGTCTGGCGTGCAGTAGTCGGGATCTTCTGCGAGGATGACCCCAACCTGTTGAAATGCGCGTGCGACGAAACGCGAACAAAATTGTTGTCTTGTTCTAGGCTTTGGCCCAGGAACCACCACCCTGAACGCTTCTCGTTTGGAATATCTGGTTCCCACTTCTGACCTGGCGAAAGTTACGACGGCCGCTAATTCCACGTCAGTGAGCATTTTTCGCAGCCTCAGGACAATAACTGCGTCGCGAGGCCCGTAAAGTTCCCGTTGTAAATTGCTTGCCTGCACTCCACCGTCCGTCGAGTTTATGATGGAGGAGTTTTGTACGCATATCATGGCGTGAGAAACCGTCCCATTCGTGACTTCTCTAACCCGCTCGCTTACCTCATCAGACGACGTTGTAAGAATAATATCGCCAGGTTCAAGGCGCTCGGTTTTTATTCGTCTAAAGTGGCTTGAAGTTTCCATGGCCAATGTTAGCAGACGAAGCGATACATGATCAACGTTCGCGACATTAGTGGCGCATTATCCCGCACATCTAGCCCCAAGGCTCACGACCGTGGCTTTTGAGCGCCGACGCCGGTGGGCGGGCCACCATCGCTAGAGCAGCTTTCCACGTCATACTCAGATCATTGCGCTTCCTATCGCGCGCTTTCTGTAGCGCACCCTTCCCATAATACAACTTACCCCTCGAACGTCCGCTTTTAGGCATCGACCTAGCTAAATCCAGCGATGTCCGCATAGGGTGCTAGGCGACCCTTCCGCTTTGCACCGCACCAATTAGAAACGGTCGCAAGGCAGGTATCCGCCCCGCGACCGCTGACATTATTTAACAGACTTAAGCTTGAAAAGCGGTCCCATATAAGTCCGCACCGGGTTTCCGCGTTCCAAGTTTTGATGTGACGCCCACTGCTCAACCTGAGCATCCTTAAGTGCTCCGGTGCGGCGCTCTTCAAGCATTATTGCCAGTTTGAGCTTCGCTAGTTTACGATTTGCATGCTGAGATCGCTGCTCCTGCGCAGTTGAAACCAAACCAGTCGGCCGGTGTGTCGCACGCACGGCACTGTCAGTTTTATTGACATGCTGTCCGCCCGGTCCACTTGCCCTCATGGTCTGAAAGTCAATATCTTCATCTCGCAAGTCGGGCACAGTCTCAGGTGATGGCGCCGGCGCGACACCCGCGAACCAGTTGCGACGCCTGTGGCCAGGGCGAAACGGGCTGTCGCCAACCCACAGGATGGTGCCAATCCGTTCTTGGGCAAAGGAATGTGCGTTGTCGCCGCTAACCCTGAAGAGCAGCGAGGCCGGGAGCGCATCGTGTTCTTCTAGGAGTTCGCATGACAGGCCCTGTTGTACGCCCTCGCGTGTGAAAGCTTGTGCCAATCGCTCCACCACCCAACGGCACTCGTCAGGTCCTTTGCCTGAAGTTAAATGCAGAATGAATTCAGTCATGATGCCCTCGTCTTGTAGCTTAGAAGTGGTCGGAGCCGAGCGATCACCCGGATAAGGCCGGCTGCCTCAAGATCACCGATAACCCCGGCGATATCCTTATAGGCTTCCGGCGCTTCTTCGTAGATGAGACGGCGGTCCTCGCAAATCACATGGCTTGACAGCTTCGTCCGCTGCAAGTCGGCCACCGTGTATATCCGGGAAAGGCGCGCGTGGGCGTCATTGCGGCTCCATTTACGCCCAGCACCATGGGCCAATGAGAAGAGCGCGTCTTCGCCACGATCCAGCACTGGCTCAGCCAGATAGCTGAAGTCACCTCTCGATCCCGGGATCACGACAAGCCCGCGATCCGCAGGTGCGGCGCCCTTGCGGTGCAGCCAACCCGTGCGATGTTCGGTCACGCTGTTATGGACGATATCCAGTAAGCAGCCACCAGACAGGCCGATAGCGTTTAGGAATTGTTCAGCGATGATCTTCCGGTTCACGACCGCCCATGCCACGGCCTGATCATGCCGTAATAGGTAAGCCTTCGCTTCCGGGCGCGTCGCGAGAAGGCCCAGCTTGCCGGTGAGTGCCATTTGCTCCTGAAGGATCGCCTGGCCCAAGCCGCGCGAACCGCTATGGACCATCATCCAGACGCGATCATCGGTAAGATTGAGCGCGTCGAACCGTTGTGGCGCGACGATTTCCTCGACTCTCTGAAACTCGACGAAGTGGTTGCCTCCGCCGATTGTGCCGAGTTCCAGGGCTGGCCAGGTGACTGGGCAGGCCAGCAGAAACCAACGCGTCTTCAACCGCTCCATCCCAGGGATCGTCGAGCCCATGAAGTTTGCGTTCCACCCGGCCAACGCGGAACTTGCGGACCGCCAGGCTGGTTTCCCACAAGGCCATACCACAGCCGATATCGCTCCCGACCAGGTGGGGCCAGATCCGATCAGGTGACCAGAAGGCCGCGCCCACGGCGATGCCGTTTCCCGCATGAAGGTCGGGAAGTCCGACGACCCGGCCCATGCCTTCCAGGCGTGCGGTGGCGTCCAGTTGATCAAGAGCAACGGGGTCGAAACGCACCGGGTCACGCCCGATCAGGGTAAGTTCACAACATCTGTTCATGCGCGACCTCCCATCAAGGCAAGATTTGCCGCTGGCAATCTCGCGATCAGCAAGGCGTGGTCCTTCAGGACGCCGTCCTCCGGATCTACGAAGAATTCGCGCTGCCTGCACCAACGTCCGTGAGCGCTCAAAACCTCGCCTTTGAACAGCCACTCACCGCTTCGTCCGATCGAAATCCGCGTGAGAACGAAATCCTCGATGTGTTGACGCACGTGCATCTTCACCGTGCTCCCGGTGTCGAGGGTGGTGCAAATTTCGCTGAACACGCTGTCCCAGGATTTGCCACGACGGCTGCGCAGAAAGCGCACCAGCGGTGCCAGGTTCTCGTTGAACGATTTGGTGTACCGGGTGCTTTCACAGGCATGACGCTTATGTCCGATGTGTTTTATGTTGTAGTCTTTAGTCCTTTTTAGTTTGGGGGAAGAAGCATGACCGGCGCCCCAGCGCGGCCGCTCGACGATCACCTTGAACATATCAGAACGCATGGCGAGCCTCCTTTGAGAAGGAGAGCGGGGCGCCGCAAGTATGTGAGAAGTCGGAAGTAGTGAGACAGGCAGCGCTCAATGTGCTGCCAATGGAGATCAGGCGTGCTTTTGCGCCTGATTGGAAATTGCCCATGCAATTTGTTCCTGAATATTTTGGATTGGGAAATCGGTTTCGAGATTGAGGAACATTGCTCGCATGATTTTCTCCTTTCCTGATTCAGGGACAATGCCGGGACTGGCTGTAGCGCCTCATAAGAGATTGAGCGGCACAAAGCAACAAGGTTTGCGATGGCGGTAGAATATGTGACAATGCCGCCACAATTTTCCAGAGCAGATAGCCTGCGTAGCCGTTTTAATACGAGGCGATAAAGTAGTTCGGCTGTGCAACTTGCCGGGCTACTAACCCATCAAACGCTCAGATCTTTGACTTTAGGCTCAAAGGAGCCGAACGTCCGAGATAAGGCCGAGCAGTACAGAAAGCGCCCTGGAGGCCTATCTGCGTTGCCCCTGTGGCGCGGTTGCCACGGTCGGCAGGTATACCTCTCTGCTGACTTGCATATCGTTTCAAGTTTAACTATAGCGCTAACTCTGCTGCGTCATGTGCGGCCAAATGGAGAGTATGGATTGTTGGGATCGAAGAACAGCCGGGGCCTTAAGCCCGCCGCGATCCTGCCTTTCGTCTAAGCGCCCTTCGGCGCTGCGGCGGGGCGGGAACGCCCGGACCGCACCCTGGTTCCTGAATAGATAGATGGAACATCGCGAGATGCGCTTTTGAACGCGCGTCCGCCAGATTGACGAAAAAAAACAATGAACGAACATTTTATTGTCCGCAGCATAGCGCTCCGGATTGCGCGCGACATCGTGCCAAGCTCAACGATTGCCGATCGATTGATGGCTTGGGCTAATGACAATGCTGCCTGGCTTTTCGCGGGGGCATGGCCTGCGAACGAAAAGCCTGATTGGGCACATTTTCTGGCTGGTTTGCAAAGTCCCTTAGAGGCAGAAGATCAACGCCCGCAAGTCCTCGACTTGGCGGATGAACTGGGACGCTTGCTGCAATTAGCGGCATTTGATGCGCGTCTGCTCACCCTGATGATTGCGTGTGATCGTCTTCCAAGAGTTGCCGATCTCCTCAACATCGTCGCCGAGCAAATTCGAGACTTACCGTCCGTTCTAGGCGAAATTGCTGGTGCAGATCCTTTGGAGGCTGGGCCGCACGTTCGTCGCAGCGACGTTCTGAAGCTTGGCCTGATGACTTTTGGCATTAGGTCACGTCACGATAATCCCGTGGAAATTCGCTGGCCGTTATCGCGTATTCTTGATCGTGAACCCGCTCCCGATCGTTTGGCGGAAGCCCTGGCAGGCCGTCGTCAGGTAGCGAACCTGGAACTCGCGGATTTTGCCCACGTTCAAGATGTTAGCTTCCTTGTGCGTCTCCTGGAGGGGGCGGTGCGCGAGCAAGCACATGGCGTCAACATCCTTATCTATGGACCCGCGGGAACAGGCAAGACAGAATTGGCACGGTCTCTGGCCGCCGCCGCTGGCTGCGCGTTGCATGGGATCGGAGAGGCAGATGAAGACGGCGAGGAGCCAACGCGGAATGACCGCGTCCTGGCGCTTCTGCTGGCGCAGCGCGTGCTGGGGGATCGCAGTGGCGCCATTCTCCTGTTCGACGAGATGGAGGATTTGATCGGCGGGGCACAACGCTCCGACGGTGATTGGTTCTCGAAGCGGGAAGGCAGCAAGGTATTCGTCAATCGTCTTCTGGAAACCAATGCAGCGCCTGTCATCTGGGTGACGAATGCCATTGGCAATGTTGACGATGCCATTCTGCGGCGGATGAGCTTCGTGCTCAAACTCGACCTGCCGCCACGGCGCGTCGCCCATCGCATTCTTAA
This sequence comes from Asticcacaulis sp. MM231, assembly GCF_964186625.1. Classification (NCBI taxonomy): domain Bacteria; kingdom Pseudomonadati; phylum Pseudomonadota; class Alphaproteobacteria; order Caulobacterales; family Caulobacteraceae; genus Asticcacaulis; species Asticcacaulis sp. MM231. The sequence goes on along the minus strand of NZ_OZ075108.1, from coordinate 2,553,508 downwards.
GCGCATCATAAATGATGAAACGGGTGAGCCAAGTGATGCCATCGGCAAGCTTATCGATCAGGCGCCGGAAACAGCAAGCGTGCTGCGTGTCGCGACGCGGGCAGCGCGGCTGGCGGGAGAGGCTGACTGCGGCGCGCGCGCAGCAACATCTCTGGTGCGAGCATTACGTGGCGGAGAGTTGCCGCCGGAGGGGTTTGGCGCGCTCGACCTTCAGCTCTATGAGACCGATCGACCCCTTGATGCCCTTTTCGGATCTATCCGTGACCTGGGCATGGCCGATGTGTCCTTGCTCCTGACCGGACCGCCTGGAACAGGGAAGACTGCCCTGGCGCACCATTTAGCGCGTATTCTCGACCGGCCGCTGCTCGTCCGTCGGGCATCCGACCTTTTATCAAAATGGGTTGGCGAAACCGAACAAAATATTGCCGGTGCTTTCGAGGACGCGCGCCGGCAGGAGGGCGTTTTGCTGTTCGATGAGGCAAATTCCTTGCTATTTGACCGGACAAATTCCCGCACGACGTGGGAAGTCGGTCAGGTCAACGAGATGCTGACCTGGCTAGACCGCCACCCGTTTCCGGTTATTGCCGCAACAAACTATCGACATCGCCTTGATCCGGCCAGCTTGCGGCGGTTCGTCTTTAAGCTGGATCTTGCGCCACTGGGGCCAGAACGTCTGGTGCGCGCCTTTGAGGAATTTTTCGGCATGACAGCACCGAAAGCAATTGAAGGCTTACGGAACCTGACTCCGGGAGATTTTGCCGTGGTGGCGCGCCAATTGCGTTACTTGCCACCGCAAAATGCGCCGGCGATACTTGAGTGCCTTCGCCAAGAAAGCCTGCTTAAACCGGATGTGGGTGTGAAGATTGGCTTCTGACTTGTCCAATCGAGTCATTTTGATTTCGAAGGCGCGCCACAGATGCGTATCCGGCGATATGGACGGAAGGTAGAAATTATGGCGCGATGTGGGCTTCGCAAATTTGCTTTGTCTTCTCCGTCAGCAGGCCAACCCGCTCTTGCAGCCAGGTCAGCTCTTCGGCTGTGATTTCATATTCCGCTGAATAACGCGCCTCGACATAGGCGCGTTGTAACTTCGCGAAACAGCGCCGCGCGAATTTACTGTCATCTGGCCATACGTCCCGGAGCCGTTCATCTAAGCCTTCAGCTTGCGATCGCAGAAAGCTGAGCCGGTGCGATTTCGGGCTATAGAGAGTAAAGGTCAGAAGGGTACAATGGTATAGGCGCTCAGTGGCCTGGTGCAACAAGAATGCTGCGTCCTTAAGCTCATGTTCAGAGAGATAAAAGCCGACGCCTTTGATCGCGCTCTCTGCCTTCGGCATCCACTGTTCGTAATAGCCCTTCGCCTCAGCCTTGATCTCCTCTGGCGACAAAGGCTTTGCCTTCGCCAGCGGATGCCCCTCCGCCTCGAACAACATGATGCCATCGCGGGCAATGTCACTAAAGAATGGCCGCCCTTTGGCCAGTTGGTCATTCACATCCTGAAGGCTGTGCACGATAAAACTAACGGGGGTCTTCAGCTCGTGCGTCAGGGTGTATTCGCGCACGAAGGTGTCGTCCGCCACCGACCAGTATTCCTGCAGATCGGTGAGCTCATGGCTACTGACCACGATCAGGATGTCATAATCAGATCGATAGCCTGAAAGCCGGTCTTCAATCCAGTCGCCGCGCGCATAGGACCCGAACAGGATCACCTTGAGGATGCGGCCGGCCTTGCGCTTATCAGACTGCTTCGTCTTTGTGGCATCTCCAAAGGCGTCAAACAACACCTTCACCACGTGCTCAAGCTCGCGGCGTTTGATGTCCGGAAGATGGTCCAGGGCGTCTGGCGACATGAAGATTCCCGCAGTGTCCTACCGGTATAGTTCGCCCGGAACTCGGTCCGCAATACCTGCAAGGTTCCCTCTGAAGCAGAAGGCGCCTGAAGCGACCTCATTCATGCAACTTTGGACATAAGCCGGACCATCCGGCAACGCCGGGCTTGCGCCCGGCGTCCTCCACTGCGTTTCAGCCCTCACGGGGTGCAGGAGGTCCGGTCTCACGTCCATGGGCGCGGCATCGAGGTCGCGATTGGCGCGATCCGATTTCAGATAAGGAACGCTTTCATGGCTATCATCGGCACCTTTACGGCTTCGGGCCAAAACTTCACAGGTAAGATCAATACGCTCAAACTGGATGTCGACATCCACATCGTGGCAACCGAGGCCCCGTCAGAAAACAGCCCGGACTTTCGCCTGATGGCTGGAGATGTTGAGGTCGGCGCGGGCTGGAAGCGAACTGGACGCGACAGCCGTCGTGAATACCTTTCCGTCAAGTTGGATGATCCGACGTTTCCGCATCCGGTCTATGCCAGCCTTGTTGCCAGTGATGCGCCCGACGTCTTTCATCTGATCTGGAGCCGCCCCTCGGGGAGCTGAGCCAAACGTCAGGCCTCGTCGGTCATCGGCGAGGCCTTTTTTCATCCATCACGCCGACCATCTTATGCCGGATCAAACATCCCTTTGAACTCCGCGCAATCGCAAAAACGAAGCTTCCTGGCGCCCCTCGGCCTTTGAGCAATCAGGGAACAGAAATTGGAAATCCTGGCGCGGATTGTGCGTCTCGTCTGGTGTCAGACGCGGACGACACATATGCCGCTCTTAATATGACAATCGGCTGTCATTGCTGTCGAGGGCGCGGGAGTCGTGCTGCCAAAGGACGGGGGCTGAGCCAGGCGTTCTTTTGTGTGTTTGTTCAATGCAAAATTCCGCCACTACAGGCCGCCACTGCCCAATGTTATCGGCGCAGGTATGCCCTCTATTTGGCAGGCTTTTCCGAGCCGATCAGATCATCAAACAAAGCCTTGTCCGTCTCGCGTGTAAGAAACCCCGGTAGCTCGCGTTTGATGAAGTCGCGCAGGTAGTCGGCACTGGCTGCGTTGCCGTCTTCAATGCGGTGAAGAACCAATGCACCCAGCAGCACCTTGCGGCGGGTGTCTCTGGCTCGCTCGTCCTTGGTCAGCCTGGCCTGCAAGGTCTTGCGCTGAGCATCCAGTTGGGCCAGCCGTTCTTCGATGGATTTACGCGCCATTGTACCACCCCTGTAACAACTCCACGATGCTTTATTTTGCCAAACTCAACTCTTGATTGCAAGTGCTTTTATGGTACTCTGAGACCGTATGTGTTGTGTATCTCGTGCCTGACAAACGTGCAGCACACCTGAGCAATCGTAGCGTAGCGGAGATTTTGAAGGGCGCACTTACGAGTTGCTGTGCAACTCAGATGCGCGCCGGCAGGGGCCGGCGAAGGGATAGGTCAATGGCGATTTATCATCTGAGCATGAAAACCGTCTCCCGTGCATCGGGCCGCTCGGCCGTGGGCGCGGCCGCCTATCGCTCCGGTATCCGCCTGACCAATGAGCGCGATGGCGTGACGCATGACTACACCCGCAAGGGCGGTATCGAGCATTCGGAGATCGTCCTGCCGGAAGGCAGCACCGCCGAATGGGCGCGCGATCGGGAGACCCTGTGGAATGCCGCTGAGTTTGCCGAGAAACGCAAGGATGCCCGTGTCGCCCGCGAAATCGAAGTCGCCTTACCGCATGAGCTGACGGGGGAACAGAGACTGGAACTGGTGCGGGAGTTCTCGCAATCTCTTTCCGATCGTTATGGCGTGGCGGTGGACTTCGCTTTGCACACACCCGATCAGGATATGGATATCCGTAATCATCATGCCCACATCCTGTTCACCACCCGTCAGGTGACAGAGGAGGGGCTTGGCGAGAAGACCGACCTTGAACGCGAAAACAAATGGCTGAAGGCGCGCGAACTGCCGACGACCGACGAGCAGCTAAAGGCCTTGCGTGTCGAGTGGGAAGAAACGGCTAATCTTCACTTGGCCCGCGCCGGTCATGACATTCGCATCGATCACCGCTCGCACCAGGACCGGGGCCTGGAGATCGAACCGACCCAGCACGTCGGGGTTCATGCCACCCAGATGGACCGGCAGGGCAAGGAAGTCGAGCGCGAACGGCTGGCCGAGGAGGCAAGGGCGCGCAATGCCGAGCTGATCCGCGAGAACCCGGACCAGGTGCTGACGTTGATCACCGGCGAAAAGAGCGTGTTCGACCGGCGCGATGTGGCTCGCACCCTGCATCGCTACATCAATGACGATCCGTCTGAGTATCAGGCGCTTTACTCGAAGGTCATGGCTTCCGACGAATTGGTGCGTATTGCTGACGGGGCTGACGGCGTGCGTTATTCGACACGGGAAATGGTCGAACTGGAAACCGGCATGGCGCGGGATGTGTCGGCCATGTCCGGACGCTCAAAGCACAGCGTCCGTGATAGCCATGTCGCTCGTGCCATTAACGGCCAGGATGAGGCGATACGGCGCGGCATCGCTGCCGGCTTGCCGGATGACCTGGCCGCCGATCAGCGCGCGCGCCTGCTGCAAGGTGTTGGGATGAGTGACGAGCAACGTGACGCCGTCCGGCATATCACCGGCGACGCACAAGTGTCCGTCGTTGTAGGCTTTGCCGGCGCTGGCAAGAGCACCCTGCTGGCAGCCGCCAAGGACGCCTGGGAGGCAGGCGGGTACACTGTCCACGGGGCGGCGCTGGCGGGCAAGGCCGTCGCCGGTCTGGAGGAGAGCGCCGGCATCGAAGGACGTACCCTGGCGTCATGGGAGATGCGATGGAAAATGGGCACTGCCCAGCTCGGACCGCGCGATGTCATGGTCATTGATGAGGCCGGCATGGTGGGATCTCGTCAGCTCGCCAGGTTTGTCTCGGAGGCCGAACGCACGGGCGCCAAGCTGGTGCTGGTTGGCGACCATGAGCAGCTTCAGGCGATCGGCGCGGGGGCGCCCTTCAGGGCCATTGCCGAAGAGGTTGGTTACGCCTCTGTCGAGGATATACGCCGCCAGCGCCAGGACTGGCAGAAGGAGGCCTCACGCGCCTTCGCCACCGAGCGGACGGAGGAGGGGCTGTCGGCCTATGAGCAGCGTGGCCACGTCCATCTGAAGGCCGACCAGGACGCAGCCCGCGCGGGGTTGGTGCGTGACTATGTCGATGATGTGGAAGCCCGGCCGGATGGCACCAGAGCGGCCATGGCGCATCGTCGCGTTGATGTTCACGCCCTCAATGAAAGCATCCGCGAGGAACTGAAGGGCAGGGGCTATTTGCAAGGCCATGAGCTTGCCTACACGACTGAGAACGGCGAGCGCCAGTTTACGGCCGGCGATCGCATCGTCTTCCTACAGAACAATCGCGACATGGATGTGAAGAACGGCACGCTTGGCACGGCCGCCTCCTAACGCGCCTTGATGGCAGTGACCGGGCCGTCGCAATAGACGCTACAGACTACAAGACGTTCGATCACGGCTACGCCACCACCATACATAAGACGCAAGGGGCAACCGTAGACCGATCCTATGTGCTGGCATCGGAGACAATGGACCGGCACATGACCTATGTCGCCATGACCCGGCATAAGGATGCGGCAACGCTCTACGCCGGTGAGGACCAGTTCGCCGACATGGAGGCTCTGAAGTCCCGGCTAGGCCGCTCAGGCGCCAAGGAGACGGTTCTGGACTATGTAGATCGCGACGGCCGCCGTCGTGACACCGGTCAGCAGGTCAGGGCCACCGAGGCCTTTGCTCGGCGACGCGGCATCGATAGCGATATTGTCTATCCGGTCGAGCGCCAGCCATCGGGGCACGCGCGCGACAGGGACGCTGACCGCGATAGATCAAACGGGCCAGCCCAGCCGGCGAAGAAGCGCAGCATGTTCGCGGGCCTGAAGCTGAAGGCGAACGCGCCGGAGCGTGACAACGACCGCAGCAGGGATGCCATTGACGATCGACCCGGCAGACACGGCGCGTCACCGTTGGAGAAGGCGACGGACCGATATGCCCGCGCCTATAGCGATGCCGCCAGAATGCAGCGGGACGGCCTGCCGATCCTGGAAGGCCAGAAGCAGGCTCTGAACGAAGCCCAGCGTTCACTTGACCGGGCGCAGCCGGGTGCGGCCGGGGCCATGGAGTCGGCCCTGCGGCATAATCCGGCCATGCGGCAGGCCATGATGGATTTGTCGGGCGAGGCGCGAACGCAGACCATGATCACCGGCATGTCGCAGGAGCGCCAGGCGCTCGCAGACCCGCACGTGCGGGCCGAGCGCTTTGTGGGTCGGTGGAAATCACTAAGTGCTCGCCAGCAGAGCTTGCAGGGCTGGCAGCATGACGAGGCCCGCGCGCCCGTGGAGAAGGCCATGTGTGACGCCGCCAAAGAGATAGCCCGCGATCCTCAGGCGGAGTCATTGTTGCGCAATCGACGTCAGGAACTGGGGCTGGGCAAGGCAGGTGGTCAGGACAGCATCAGTCGTGAGCTGGAACGATCGATCCAGCGAGACCGCCACCGTGATCGGGGATTAGGACTGTAGGAGGGGAGCATGGCAGACAATAGGGCACCGACAGGTAGCGAAGAGGAAGCGGACGAGGCAACCAAGGCGTTTGAGGCGCTGCGCAAGTCCATTGACAGGCGCAACACCGCGACGACGGCTGAGCTAAAGACGATACGTAAAGGCGTCGAGGCCTTGTTCGACCAGATCGAGGCTTTGCAGGCCAAGCCTGACTTCGCGGCGGACCTGGCGCAATTGAAGCAGTTGGGTGTCGTCGTCGCCAAGCGGCTGGAGGCACTGGAAGCCTCGCCAGCTTTGAAGCAGGGGATCAATGCCTTCGAGCGCGCAGGCACCGAGCTTGTGAAAACATCGGCCCAGGCGTTCGACCAGAAGGCACAGCGTTTCGACTATGCGGCGGCCTCGCTCGAACGCATTACGAGGAATATCAACGACCGGCACATTTACCGACGGTATGTGGCGATCGCCGGTGGCGCCGGAATGGTCGTCGGAGCACTGCTATTGCTGTTCCTACCCCGACTTTTGCCATTCGACGCTGACAGCCATGTCGCGGCCGCCATAATGGGCAAATCTCGCTGGGATGCCGGTGCCGCTATAATGCGCGCCACCGATCCGAACAGTTGGAAAGCAATTACGTTTAATGTGCAACTAGGTACGGACAATGCCGAAGTTTTGGCCCGATGCCGGCAGGCTGCAACAAAGACCGGTCAGGCTCAGAGGTGCACCGTGAAGGTTATCCCAACTCAAAGCTGAGGGAAGAGCGGCCAACCTACCGCTCAATCTGCACTGTAATCAACAGTGATGTCGTCACGAAAGGACAGTGTAGGGTTAGCCTGCCTAAAAGGGCCAGATCACCTTATCGAATGCCAATTGGCAGGCGGCGCCGTAGTCAGGCTCAATTTGATTGGCAAACGTAATGAGCCCTTGGATATGGTTTCTCATGCCTACGATGGATGTGAATTCACGCTCGCGTGCATGACTTGCAGGGCCGTAAAGTGGGTCGCTTAGATAATGTAGGTGTCGGCGCATATTGCTTTTGAAATCACGTTTTAATTTGGGCGTATCGCCGCTGACAATTAGGCCAAGCACAACTTTGCGACCTCCTGGTGGAGAAACCTGTGCTTTTGTGATGTTCGGCGACAATCCAAAAGCTCCTAAAGCCGCATAAACTTCGCCAATAAGCTTTCGGCTTTGTGTACCAGTGAATGCCCGGTCCTTAGTGGAAAAAGTTAGGTCATCAGCGTATCGGGTGTAAGTGACGCCGATACGTTTGGCGATGGCCGTAACAACTCGATCAAACTTTTTCACGGCCAGATTTGCTAGCATAGGACTCGTTGGGGCGCCTTGAGGCAAGTGTCCCATGCGACCATTGATGTACGAGGTAATTATAGCCGGCGCGTCCAAGTTGCGCGTCCAACGCTTTGTAGATCTTAACGGCGAAACGCCGCCCAACCTTGTACAAAGCCGTGTCAACTCGAACGAGATTAGCGGCTGATACCCCGCCTGAAGAAAGACATTGTAAACGGCGATTTCATTTATCGATTCAAAAAAATTGCGCACATCCAGTTTAATTAGCCAGTTGCAACCGCAATGTATTTTGGCGGCGTCCACTAACCTGTCCCCGGACGAATAGGCGACACTCGCATCATGCACTGTCAACTGCTGTAAAATTTGCCTGTTGATCCATCGTTGAACCACCATCAACCGAGGATCAGGAATGGCGATTGTTCTGAACCTTAATTCGCCATTGTAGGCTGGCCGCTTACCTATGCGGAACACCCGATATGGGTTCTCATTTGCCCGAGAAATTACGTGCCTAAGAAAACCGTAATCGATTCCAGTTAAATGGGCTAAATGTCGAAGCGTCAGTATCGGTGGAAGGTTCGGATTTGAACCAAGCGTAATTTCCGCAGTGACAATAGCGTTGTCTAAAATTGACGGATCAATGCCCTTTTTCAGACCTTCCGACTTATAAAGTTGAGAGCGCCACCTAGACATCTACTTCGACACCCAGAGGTGAGACATGTCGCGCAGGAAAACCAGACCTCGCCGTGGCCGCCCTCTTGGGCGGATTACTGCGCGACAGGCCTTAGCTTCAAAGCGGACGCTAAATCTTAGAGACGCAGAATCTGCGCTCCGCAGATGGGTTTGCCTAAACTCCCCCATCGGTGCTGACACGTAGGCCAGCATCAACTAGACGTTCCAATCGGCGCCCTCAACGACCTTGGATGGTACAGATGTTCTTGGACAAGGAAAGAGATTTGTTTCGTTGTAGAACTCTGCCTGGCTCGATTTAGCTCGCCATAGCCCGTATCTGTCAAATGTCTGGCGCCATCAATCCATCCATTTGCCAATGCCGAACTTATGGCACTTTGAACCTCGGCAATGGCTAACCCCGTCTTTCGCGACAAATGCTCATCATTCCGAGGTGGGGTGCTCAGCGCCGCCATGACCGTAAATATAACCCGTGCTTCTGGACTCGCAGTCGTCAGCCAGTCGCCAGCAGAAAGCCGTAGTTGCCGCATGTTTTCCAGCTGCAACCTGATCGCGTCAACGTTACTGTCATCATCATCCCATTGCTCGCGTGTTTCAGAGGTAATTCGCTGAGGGAATAGTGGTATCCAGCCCTTCGAGGGCTTTCCTCGCTTGTATAATAAGCGTGGAGCGTTATTCGGAATGCCATGAGCAAATGCTATCAGTGCGCCACCGCCAGCATACCCCATAGAGGCATTCCAATCCGGCCGCACGGGGTCCATTTTGACGCACAACTTTTTAATTCTTAAGGCGTTAGTTCGACCAAATTTGGTTGCAATGGTCGGACAGGCAGAAACTATGCTCACGACCGGCCCGCTTGGATGGGCTTGGACAATTTGTTGACCTTCAGGTGTGGCGGAATAGGCGACAACTTCAAATGTCAGCCCTTTTGTGCGCCTTGCTGACCACCAACTTTTGACGCTGCCGACCTTCCAAGCTGCCTCCAAGTATGTTTTAGCGCGATGTCCACTTCCGATAAAATCGGTGACGAGCATCAAGCGTCTGATCTTAAACTTGCGAATGATGTCAGGACCTGGGTGATTATAAAACCTATCTGGGTTTAATCTGCACAGTTCAGAGATTAACTGGGTAACTATGCCTTCGCTCCCAACGTCCGCGCCTCTAATGGGAAAGATTGGGGACGGGCCTGGGCCATGTGCCCGGAAAGGCGGCCCGTCACTTTCGGCGAAAAGTTTCACCGGAGATTTGTCGATTAGTTCGATTTCTCTTTCGACGTACAACCCGACTGGCTGATTACCATTTCCCAGCCGCTCTAGTATGAGGGAACGAAGCCGGCTTATGAAGGCGTTGCGCGAAACTAGCTTAATTGATTTTAGCAGCCGCCCAGCAAGCTCCTGGTCCTCCTGATCAAACTGCGCAAGCCACGCTAACGTTGATGGCGCGTTTAGAAAATTTGATTTCTGGCTCACGTCAGTTCCGAAATTGCTTGTGCTGATTTCATTCGTTGTTCAACCCGAAGAAGAATTACGGACTTTTTTTCCGTTATGTCGAGTCATAGTTTATAGGTCGATAATCTAAAGCTCAACGACGCCTGCACGCTTCACACGCCGAGCCGTTGTGTTACGGACCTTAACCGCCACCTAACGGTGCCGATTACTTTGAGCCTTCTCGCGGCATGGAGTTTCCAATTGTATCATATTCTCGATGATTAGCGTCTGGTCGCAAGATCGCTTTGAAATGCGGGCCGTCCTAGTCTAAAGGTCAAGCCGTGCTAAGCAAGGAGAGCGGCCATGGCTTTTTTTTGGAGTAATATTTTTCCGGCACTGCTGGCCGGAGGATTAGCTGGGCAACTTGTAACCGTTTTTGGTGGCGCTTGGCTTACCAACAGGCGCGAGCAAAAGAGGTGGCTGGTTTCTGAGAGGTACAAGATTTTTGCTGAGCTCCTATCTATCGTAACCGCGATCCCGAAGTCCGAGGAAGACAAGAGTAAATGGACATATCAAATTCGAGCCTGCTCGCAACGTCTACACGTATTATTCAAAGAAGGCACGGCCCCTCGCGACCTAGCCGATGCACTTGAGGCAGTTTTTCAATTTGCTCGGCAAAGGAAAGATAACTCCATGCCTGCCGATTGGTCGGAAGAACAGCGAAACAGCGTCAGGAGTTTGCGGCAAGCTATGTCCAAGTCTCTGAACCGCGACTGAATCTGCGGTACTTTCAAGGCGCCGCTAAAAAGCATATTATTAGCTTCGCCCGCCGCCCAGGTTTATTGTCCAGGTTCTGCCGTCGCCATAACCTACTACGCAGCCAACCTTTCGTCTATCGACGCCGGCAGTTGGTAGTGTCTCAGTTTGAAATTTGCTCCCCTTTTTATACGGCCCACGCTTTATGGGCTAACTGACACGTGCTTCGATGCGTTCGGCAATATCTTCCAAAGTCCAGAGCTTGTCCGTGATACCAGCCGCCATAGCCGGGGTAACTTTAAGCGTCTTGTGTATGCGGGTGAAGTTATCGAAGGCGAAGTACAGCGCCAGAGCGTAAACGTGGTTATCGATCTTCTTTGAGAAGGCATTTGTTAGTCGGGTGAACCGGCGCATTGACATCCGTATGGTCAGATTGGAGCGTTCAACGTAGGACGTTGAAACGTGTTTCATTTCTGAGCCATCCTCAATTGGTGTCTTCTTGGCAGCGGTGAACTTGGCGGGGCTGTAGCGGCCAGCCGGGCCTTGAGCTTGGCTGTAAATTTGCAGGAGTTGCGCGTAATCGATATCGCCACCGAAAGCGCCCTCTACGGCTTGAAGATAGGCTTTATGGCCGTCCGTAATTAATTGAACGCGGTTGGCAATACGGCAGCGGAGATCGTCCAAAACGACCATTGCGCTTTCAGCCGACCGATCACCGACATAGTACGAAACCATAAGCTTCGTGTCGGCATCAAGGGCGGTCCAGGTCCATACATCGCCATCGCCTTCCGGTGTATCTTCTAGGCCGAGAACAGTGTGGGCCTTGGTATAGCGGAACGACCAGATTTCATTGCACTGTATGCGCGAGGCTTGAACGTCGCGCACAAGTTCATTGTGCAACTCAAGGCAGGTCTCGCCAGCGTCAACCAGCAACTTCGTCACCGTGTTGATCGAAACGTCAACCACGCGGCTGATAGAGCGCATGGAAGAGCCTTCGCAAAGCATGGCGAGGATTTGGGTGCGTTTGGCGAAGGTCAGCCTATTCATGAATTCAACATGAATTCTTCCAATCTCCAAGTCAAGCATTATGTTCATATTGACGTTTATAGTCAATTTCCATTGACGGCTTATGGTGCATGGCGTACAAGCGATCATGAGCGGTATGAGAATCGTGTTTGCTGATTGCAAACTTGCCTTGATAGAGACAGAAGACGCGGGTGCGACAAAGCTCCCAGTGGCCGTCATTAAGTCTGCACGTCGCAAGCTGACTGTCTTAAGGGCGGCAGTCGATGATCGTTCACTAAGGAACTGGAAAAGTCTCCACTACGAAAAACTAAAGGGAAACCGTGAAAGCCTGCGTTCAATTCGATTAAATGACCAGTATCGTTTGGTCTTTGAGTTGGATGAGACTACAGACCCGCAGACAATCACGATATTGGCAATTGAGGATTACCACTGATGGCTCGTGATGCACCATTGCCGGTCGAACACCCCGGCACATTTATTGAAGAGGAATTGGACGCCCGTGGCTGGTCTCAGGCGGACTTGGCGTATGTGTTGGATATTGATGTTAGCCAACTTAACCGCCTTATAAAAGGCACGACTAACATTACTCCCGACACCGCGCTGGCTCTTGCCGATGCTTTTGATATGCCTGCCGATTTCTTCTTAAATTTACAAAAAATGTACGATCTGAGGAAGGCCAAGCCCGCCGATCCCGGAGTAAAAACGCGTGCATCATGGCTCTCCGTCTTTCCCATAAGGGAAATGATAAAACGCGGCTGGATTGAGGACGCCGAACCGGAATTGCTCGACCTTCAGATGATGCGGTTTTTCGGCAAGAACCGGATTGAAGACATTCCTTTCGTAAGTGATGCGCCATTAATTGCGCACGCTGCCAAGAAGAGCGCATACGACGAAACCACACCGATCCAATATGCATGGCTTCACCGTGTTAGGAAAATTGCCGAAGGTGTTCCTTGCCCACTTTATTCCGAAGAAACCCTCAGAAATAACTTGCCTGCTATTCGGGCGCATATGCTCGACAAGGATGATTTTGTTCGCATACCGGAAATTCTACTTCAGTGCGGGGTAAGGTTTGTGCTTGTTGAAGGGTTGCCAGGGTCGAAAATCGACGGCGTCTGCGTTTGGCTAGGAGGTCAGCCGGTTATTGGAATGACCCTCAGGCTCGACCGGCCAGATAACTTCTGCTTTGTTTTAAGGCATGAGATTGAGCATATCCTCCGTGGAGACGGGAAGGCGGAAACCTTCACGCCAGTTGATGAGTTCGAGGCAGATGAACGTGACGCGCTGCCTGAGTGCGAAATTATTGCAAATGATGCTGCGGCCGATTTTTGCGTTCCGCGTGCGAGGCTTAAGTCATTTATCCTCAGAAAAAGCCCCTTCATTTCTGAACGAGACGTCTTGAGCTTTGCGGCGCTTATGGAAATTCATCCGGCTGTTGTGGTCGGGCAAATACAAAATGAGACTAAAAAGTTTAACTGGCTGCGTAAGTACCAGACAAGCTTACGAGATTATCTTTTGGAATGGGAATATAAGGACGGTTGGGGCTACCAAGCTCCAACTGGTCTGTAGGAGAGCGAAATGGCCGACTACAATGAGCAGGTGAACCGCCTTTGGGACGAGTGGATAGAAGAAACCCGTCAAACGTCTGGTGATGCTGGAGAATTCGTCGAGTGGGCGCTGGCGGGGAGGCGTCTTGCACCAAGGCCGCAGGACATAAAACACATCCTACGAAAGCAAGTGACCCAAGCTCTACGGCAAGCCAAGCGCTATGACGAAGATGGTGGCTTCACCTATCGTGCCAAGCAGTGCGTTACCCTGCTAGAAGGTGGGGTGGCGTTGAAGCACTATTTTGATACCGACACGGGAGGAACATCGACGCTGCGCCAGAAGTCTGTGCATCAACGCCGTGAGGCGGTCGCGCATGACGTATATCGTGCTGTTTGCGATGTTGAGCGGATGAACAAAATGTTCCCCAAAGACCCGCAATTGAGCTTTTTTCTTGAGTTCTCTGATGACGTGGAAGAGCTACGTGCCGCAGAACGATTGGATCGTGACGATGAGTCCGACGCGGCCTAGCTCTTTTTCCAGCGGGCGGTAGCGGCTAAACTGGCAATTTCCGATCTTTGAGCCGGCGTTAGCGCTTTCGCCCTAGCCGGGCCTCCTTTGGCTCCACCTTTTTTTGCTCGTGATACCTTGGGGGTATAACTTCCCTCTTCAATCTCGCCAGTCGCAATCTTAGCGACCATTACAGCGAGGCCGATAGCGTCGGCAGGGCGCTTTTGTCCGTTAGGGCCTTTAGGCATTAGTCATCCTTGCTGGCGCGTCGATCGACTTCGTTGTCTGTCGCCTCTTCTAAAGCTTCCGCGATGTAGTCATGGAGGTCGCCTACATATTCCTCCAAATCGTCCTCGCTAATCCCAGCGACCGCTGCGTCGGCTTTGAGCTGCTCGACGTGTCCAGATACAATCCGCTCGCCGGGGTCGTATGGACCGGCATTTATATTCTCTAAAACCCAGGTCTGTGCGAAATCGGTGATGTGCTTGCTCATATTGCCTCCATGCTTTTCGCTAAGCATATAGGAGGCCGGGACGGGATGCGATAGGCGATGCGTCAAATTTCAAACTGAGACACTAGGCAATGTTGACAGTCCGAAACCCTGCTGCTTTTAACCGCCTTTCGACACGACCAAGACTGCACGGAGCATGGCCTATACCGTGTAGCAGCATGATCGTTTCGGCAGGTTGTTCCATATCAGCATTACAAAGCCCGAAATTTGAGTGAATTGAACTGTCAAATTGTAAAGGGGGCCGGGTCCAAAAAAGTCGCCCTCTCGCACGCCACCCGGTCGAAGTCCGATAGGCCAAAACACTCGCCTTGCAGGCAGGAACAACATCTTGATTTCTAACACATAGGCTAGCACAAGTATTTTTCAATTGGCTAAATTATGTTTAAATTCATGATGATATGAGAATTTTTCTCAGGCTCATAACCTGAAGGTCGTCAGTTCAAATCTGGCCCCCGCAACCAGTCTTTATGACAACAATATCAAAGAGATAGCCGCCTCACAAGGCGGCTTTTCTGCGTCCAAAATCCGTCTTCAGCTACCGCATAGCTACCACTTGAATCAAAAAGACACACACGGAAAAATGTGAACAAAGGTGGACGGTGGAGTCGGCTGATTTTGGTCAATTGGCCCGTTTGACTACTGTAGTGACACGATGCCGAGTTTGATCAGGGCTGGATCTGAGAAGTGGTGTCGAGGTCTTACGACCTCATCAATATGAAACCCTACCAGATTGTTGATGCTGGCCGCCCGTTGCTGAGTAGAGGGTTTGTGGAAACTGGCTCGTGTAGGTAAGGACCGTAGCCAGAAACGCCTGGCTTTTCCCTTTGAGCTCATTAGTTAGAGAGGGGGAGGTGGAACCGAGCAGGAGTGAAAACATCATCGCTTGGTCTGTGAGTTGCCCGAGTTGATCAATCTGTCTCAAGGCGATCTGTATCTGTATCAACGTTGAAATTATTTGAGGCGTGAGAGTTGTACGATTGAAATCATTCACCAAAACAGCAGCCTCAGCTATGAGCCGAGAGCGCATAGCGGTCGCTTGTTCGCCTTGGAATATTTTTTCGGCGTCCTCAAATGCTGTTTCTAAACCCAGCCGGCCAAGCGAATTTCTCCAAGTTAGATGCTGCCCTACGACATCGTTATAGAGTGAATGAGTTTGGTGGTTATCAATCCAGTTTGCAATGACTTCATGTACTTGGGGGTCCGTGATGTAGTCGGCCTCTATCTCCAGCACGACTTCGGGCCATGATTTCATCTGAGAAGTGTTCTTTAATAGCCAAGCTTTGGCAATCTGCTGGTGCTCCTTAGAACCTAAGTAGACGCCGCAGGCCCGCCAAAGGCTCGGCCAGTTTGAGAGCATTGGATTTCCATTTTTGAGATACTCAATTGATTTTGAGACAACAAACGCGGAGGGCTGCGCCGTCGCGTTGAAAACTGTGATCCAAAAATTAGAAATGTCCGCAAGCTCTAAAAATCGCTCCCTGTCACCGTTCCAAATATCCGAAGACTGCGGATCCCAAAAAATGAGATTGAGAACGTTCTTTTGAAAGCCGAAATCGTTGTGATGAGCCCCCATTTGTTGGAGGCCTAAATGTGCTAATTCACTTGTCAGGCCAACCTCGTTTACCATCCCGCGAAAAACTTGGGCCCAACTCGATATTCTCACGCCCTTGGTTTTCGCGATGATCGCATCACGCAGAAACTCTGTGCCAAGTTTGGCGAGTGCCGGCGCTGCCTTTAGAAATCGTTTTCGAGTCGCTTTTCCCAACAACGACCAAATTTGGACCCAGTTCGAACTATAACGTCGTCCAGACAGTGCTGACAGGCTCAGATCGAAAAATCGAGCGTAGCTATGTGAATTGAAGAGCAAGGGTACGAGGACAAGCTCAGGCTTATGGCGCCCCCAGAAATCAGCGAGCCACTCTGACGCAATGTCTTCCAAAGTCCGTCTAAGGTATTCGTCGCGGGTCGAATTCCATGTGTTCGACCAGTAGACACTCCACATCCGATCATGAAATGTCGATCTCAGGCGTTGTATCTGTTCGGTTTCAGAAGCGCCTGTCGTACGACCGGTGCGGGACCGTTGAAGGCCCAGTAGTGGAGAACTGAGCTCTCGTCGTTTCCATGAACGCCTTACGTTGCGATTTTTGAACAAAGACGCAGCCGCTTCTACGGCCTTTGTCCGCTTCATGGCATCGCCAATAAAGGTATAGGCGTCTACGTTGAAAAACGGCGTTCCGAGCTTTCGCAGATTCACTTGTCGCAGTAGCCGAGCCAAATCCATGGCGGTTCCGTTGAGAATAGAACCATCTTTCAGTCTGACGGCAAAATGCGCAGCATCTCCCGAGGCGAGATTAATCTCTGCCGGCACTTTGTACTCCTGATAATACCCGTCGATAGATATTTCATAGAAAAAATCAACGCGGCCCGCCTCATCCACCTCATGCGCGAAAATCAAATTTGAGTTTGGTGCCGAAAAGTACGGGATGAGAAAACACGCGCTGTTCGGTCGAAATGATAGGTATCCAGCGAGACTATAGGTCAAGGCAGCAGGCCGTTGCGTTGGTAAAAATCCAAGACGCGGTCATAGATAGAGCTGTAGGCGCCTTGGACGCTTAACGTATGTACGGGATATGAAATGGGCTCGGCACCCCACGTCTCCGTAACTTGCTTTCGAAAATCAGCGTCGTCGAAATATTCGGACGGCGCTATGACTGCTAGGGGATTGTCAGCAACAAGATCTATTGGCGAACCATTTTGAATTTCGATAGTCATTCGTCGGTCGTCAAATTTATCGGAACCGCTGTCACCAGATAGACGGTGGAGACCGCGGACTTCAGCGTCGAATGCGCCCAAGTTATGTTCTGAAATGAAGTCATCTTCATTTACAGGTTTGGAACGAAAATAGTTCCAAGGGCTTCCGAAGAAAGCACCAATGATTTTGCCAGGCGTCTCCGTAGACGTCTCCGCTGTAAATTCCTCCAGCGGCATTCTCTGTATATAGCTTGGATAACGACCGCCAGCGAATGCGCCAGAATCGAACGGAAAAATGCGACGAATGTCCGAGAGGACCTTAATGTCGAAAATGAAACAGCAGGGATATTCCCAAGGCGATCCCTGGCCATCAGAGTCTAATTTGTAGGCAGGTCGACCAACAAAAAAGTAATTTAGCTCCTCGGTTTTAAAGACATCACACTCGGTTACTTGGAGCATGTTGCTTTGTCGAAGTTGGCCGAGATTGTATGCTCGTGTCGAGTGCACGACGGGAAGACCGTCGGCCACTTTTATAGTGTTCTTCGCCAAAAACGCTTTAAGTTTGCTCATTTATTTTTGCCCCTCGCGAAATTCAATATGCCCGTAAAGATTGAAAATACAAGGGCCGATTAGTAAAATTTGCAGTCAAGGTCGTCTGTTTCCGGCAAGTTTTGTAAGGTTTAAACCTGCGGATTGGGTAATGGAGCCCATCCTAGTATCTAGGTGCCTGTGGCTCTCGAAAGTCACTTCGAGGGGAGCCGTTCCCCATCAGGATGTCCGCTTTGGGGGGCACACCGGGCAGCAGGGTCATCTTGAGAAAATGGTAGTATGAGGCCTCACGGCACTCAGGAGGACAAGGTCGGACTGGCGTCTCGGCAGCTTTGTGTCGCCGTGAATTGCATGCAATCATCTCCGGGACACAAATGCAGGTGCGACACGTATAGTTGCGGGGCTCCACAGCTATAAATTTATGAAACAAATCAAAACTTGAAACAACCGGGCAATTTGTAGCCGACTTGACCAGGGCGCGTCGGCGTATGAAAATTTTTTGTCGCCTTCAGATATAGATATGGGTAGGTTCAACCGGGAAAGCACAAATGGGTCGGCTAGGGAACTCGCTCTATGATAACTCTGACATTTCATCAGTCTCACTTATCAATTGTTAGATTTCCACAAACAAGTCTGCCAGACTTTACTCTCATCACTGGGCCAAACGGCGCTGGAAAAAGCCACCTGTTGCAAGCCATTTACCAAGGCTTGATCAAGACTGACGTGGCACCAGAACAGAATGCGGGAGATTTATCACGGATACGGTTATTCGACTGGTCCACAATGATACCGCAAGATACTGGATTCTTTTCAAGTGAAAACATTAGGCAAGAGCGCCAGAATTTATATTCGCAATATACAAACCTAAAATTAAACCATGGGTGGCTAGAACCCGCGCGAAATATTATTCGCGATTATGGTTTGAGTGACGAATATTTGAGCGAGCCGGGCAGGGTGGCTTCACTCTCCGATATTGATTTAGCAAGCTTGCTAGGTGATATCGAAAAAGTAGCAGCCCTAAGGCAGGGCCTAATTCCTCAACTCAATCAGTTTGAGCATAACGTTTTGAGTAATCTTAGCGTGGATATGCGAGAGCAATTGCGCGCGGTTTCCGCGTCCACAAAGCGTCCGATTTCGGCACTCTTGGAGCGTGACATATTGTCACCTGCGATACCCACTTGGGGGCAAAATGACCTCTTTCAGCAGAATTTTGCGAAACTATTTGTCGCGTACCGGGATTTGTTGTTAGCCAATAATCTCGCGGAATACCGTGCGTCAAAAGGCAATGAGGCGACGTTCCTAACTGAACAAGAATTTATCGAGAAACATGGTCCCGCACCATGGGACTTCGTAAACGAATTTGTCCGGGACGCAGGCTTGGATTTCTCAATTAACTCCCCAGTGCTCGATGAATACACCCAATTTCAGCCGATGCTCACCAAGCGATCAACAGGTGTTCCTGTTGCTTTCAGCGCGTTATCATCTGGTGAAAAGGTACTAATGTCATTTGCGTTTTGTGTTTATTATTCGAATGATAGGCGGCAACTTTCAGTCCAGCCTAAGGTCCTTTTATTAGATGAGATCGATGCACCTCTACACCCCTCAATGTCAAAAAATGTAATCGATACAATTACTAAAACACTTATCGGCACTTTCGGCATTAAGGTTATCGCTACAACCCACTCGCCATCAACTGTTGCATTGGCGCCTGAGGAGAGCATTTTTACGATGATCCCAGGGCAGTCAGGCCTTCATAAAAGTTCCAAGGCGAGTGCGCTGAATATACTTACTGTTGGGGTGCCGACAATTTCGATTTCTTACGATGGCAGAAGGCAGGTCTTCGTTGAAAGCCCCACAGATGCACAAGTCTATGACAGCCTCTACAAGCTAATAAAGCCCAAAATAGTGTCGGATAGATCTCTTGAATTTGTGGCAACCGGAACTCGCACCTCAGGTGGGGGAGACGTAAACACTGGTTGCGACAATGTTAAACGTATCGTCGAAGATTTATCGTCGGCAGGAAATATTTCGGTATTTGGGCTGTTGGATTGGGACGGTAAAAATCGGCCCACGGATCGGATATCGGTATTAGCCTTTGGAAGTCGCAACGGTATCGAAAACGTTGTCTTTGATCCTTTGCTGATCGCAATCACCATTTGTCGCGGGTTTCCGGCCGAACGGCACCAGATTGGAGCAACTGGGGAATTTAGCTATTTTGAGTTGGCAACGTATACTAAAGAGCAGTTTCTGCCGTTAGTTACTACGGTTTGTGAAAAAATATTCCTCTCAGCCGCTTCAGAAACCATTGTGTCAAAATATGTTAATGGCTTGGAATTGGAAATTGACGCGCGCTGTGCAACCACGGATGACCATGAACTTGAGGGAATGATCCTAAGGGCTTTTCCCTTTTTGAATTCAATTTCAAAAAATCAAGCTGGCAAATTATTGGACCATGTCATCAATTTGGTTCTGGCCGACGGAGTTGGCTTCATGCCAATGGAAGTAATGGATGTGATGGTCGAATTACTGGAGCGACCTGCACACAGTTAGGTGCCTATCAAATCTACATGTGAAGCAAAAGCAAGATTAAAGCAATGCCTCCATGCCATCCGCAATGCCTTGTCTGCACGTCATTTGAGGGGGCACGATATGCCGCCAGTCGGCGTCGAACAGGCGCCAACCTAACTCAAGCGCCGAGGCACTCCTGGCAAACCGTTTGAACTGTATCGCGGAGACTGGCGATCCGCTCTTCAAGCCATTTCAGCTCATGTGTAAAGGTCGTACTTTGCAGGCAGTGAGTGTTGTTATAGTCGGGACAAAGTGGGATGATGTGCTACGTTTTTCAAAACGATATGAGCGGGTATCATCCAGTAGATTCGGATTGGGTTGCGATCATACGCGGTAACAGCTC
Organism: Asticcacaulis sp. MM231; assembly: GCF_964186625.1. Taxonomy (NCBI): domain Bacteria; kingdom Pseudomonadati; phylum Pseudomonadota; class Alphaproteobacteria; order Caulobacterales; family Caulobacteraceae; genus Asticcacaulis; species Asticcacaulis sp. MM231. The sequence goes on along the minus strand of NZ_OZ075108.1, from coordinate 2,533,118 downwards.
AGAGGGCGCAGATTCAGACCATATAAGCAGCTTATCCAATACCGGACACAAGGACTGGCCCCAGTCTGTCAGGTGGTATTCGACTTTTGGAGGAACCTGCGCATGGACGATGCGGACGACGACGCCATCCGCTTCAAGCTGGCGCAATTGCTGAATTAGCATTTTTTGGGACACGCCCGGAATAGATCGTTCAAGTTCTGAGAACCGGCGCACATGACCGCCAAAGAGCTGGAAAAGAATCACCAGCTTCCAGCGTCCTTCAAGCACGCGAATAGTATTCTGCACGCTTTGCGCAGCGGAATCAGCTGTGTATTCAACACGCTTACTTTCGGGTAAGTCCCTTACTTTTTCGTCTGTTCTTGTCATTCCCGGAGCCTAATCCTAGTTTTGTGTAGACGCAATGCAGGATGAAAAGAGTTCCGATATGATTGATCTACCTAAACCTATCGCCGACTATGTGGACGCTAATGCCCGGCTCGATGCAGAAGGGATGCTCAAGTCTTTCACGACGGACGCGGTCGTCAAAGACGATGGCGGAACGCATAGTGGCCACGCCGAGCTACTGAGGTGGCTCCAAGAGGCAACGATCGCCAGTGAAGCGATCTTCACACCCGATACGGTCCGACGCGAAGATGGCCAGTTTGTTTTGGAGGGACTGACCTCAGGTAACTTTAACGGTAGCCCGTTTCGCTTCACCTTCCGCTTCACGATTGAAAACGATCTGATTACCGCCCTGGTGATTTCGATATGATGGCGCGTCCCGATCCCAAGGAATTTGACGGGCGCCGTGTCCTTATTACAGCCGGCACTAAAGGTGCGGGGCGGGCGACCGTGCAACGCTTTCTAGCGGGCGGCGCAAAGGTTATCACGGCGGCCCGGACAGCGCCGGACGACCTTAATGGCATCGAATTCGTGAAAGCCGATCTGACGACCGGCGAAGGGTGTGCGACTTTGGCGGAGGCAGCCCTTAAACGTTTCGGTGGCGTCGATATATTGGTTCATGTTGTAGGCGGCTCATCTGCGCCTGCAGGTGGTTTCATGGCGCTGACCGATGAGCAATGGCGGGCAGAGCTTGACTTAAACCTGATGACGGCCGTGCGACTGGATCGTCTGCTCATACCGAAAATGGTTGAGCTGGGCTACGGCAGTGTCGTGCACATCTCTTCGATCCAGCGCACGCTTCCGTTGCCGGAATCGACCATCGCCTACGCCGCGGCAAAAGCAGCGCTGTCCACCTATAGCAAGGCGCTTTCCAAGGAGCTCGGCCCGAAAGGCGTTCGGGTTAATGTGGTGTCGCCCGGCTGGATCTATACCGAAGCATCGGAAGCCTTGATGGAAAGGATCGCTGAAGCGACAGGCGGTACTTTGGAGGAGGCTCGTCAGAGCATACTCAAGGCTTTGGGGGGGATTCCGCTCGGACGTCCCGCCGAACCGGCGGAGGTTGCAGAGCTGATCGCCTTCTTGGCTTCTGACCGCGCGTCGGCCATCCATGGCGCAGAATATGTGATTGACGGCGGAACCATCCCCACCATCTGACGCCGATGCGTTGGCCTTTTCGATGAGGGCTGATGCGGGCGTGCAAAGTTATGGCTGCTGCCCTTCGTGTGGTTTGTCCGCACGTCTTCATATCTTGAAAAAAATACTGGACAGGCCGGAAAAAAGAATATATTCCGATAAATGTTATCGCGATAATGATTATCGCAAACTTTAAATAAGGAGCTATCATGAGCCAATCTAATCAAACATCCCGCCGAACCGCTTTGGCGGCCAGCCTCGGTCTGGCGACGGCAGCCTTGTCCATCGGTACGGCTGCTGGGGCCGCTTCGAAAAGGGCAAAGCCCACTGTCGCAAACCCTAAGCGCGTGGACAGCGGTTTCGTCACGACTTCTGACGGCGTGCAAATTTTCTATAAAGATTGGGGCCCGAAGACGGCCCAGCCGATCGTGTTCCATCACGGTTGGCCCCTGAGTGCCGACGATTGGGATGCCCAGATGATGTTCTTTCTTCTGAAGGGGTATCGCGTTATCGCGCATGATCGACGTGGGCACGGCCGCTCGACCCAAACCGACACCGGAAATGAAATGGACACCTATGCTGCCGATACTGCTGCGCTTACCGAGTACCTCGACCTGAAGAACGCCTTTCACGTCGGCCATTCCACGGGCGGTGGCGAAGTTGCTCACTATGTTGCTCGCGCCAAGCCCGGACGTGTCGCCAAAGCCGTCCTGATCGGCGCAGTACCGCCAATCATGCTCAAGACATCCGCCAACCCAGATGGTCTGCCTATGGAGGTGTTTGACGGCTTCCGCGCTGCGCTGTTGTCAAACCGGGCTCAGTTTTTCAGGGACATTCCTTCCGGCCCCTTCTTCGGCTTCAATCGACCGGGCGCCAAGGTCAGCCAAGGCTTGATCGATAATTGGTGGCGCCAGGGAATGATGGGTGGTGCCAAGGCCCACTACGACTGCATCAAGGCGTTTTCGGAGACCGATTTCACGGCCGACCTCGAGAAGCTCGATGTGCCAGTCCTGATCATGCACGGCGGTGACGACCAGATTGTCCCAATCAAGAACAGCGCAGAACTGGCTATCAAACTCGTCAAGAAGGGTACCCTGAAAGTTTATCCAGGACTGCCGCACGGCATGGCCTCCACCCACCCGGACATCATCAATGCCGACTTGCTGGCCTTTTTCCGAGGCTAACCTTGGCGCGGCTGGTCGCTCATTCAATTTTGGGCGACCAGCTCCTCAACACCACCCCGTCACGCCTTCTTCCGAGAGTCACATGAAGACGAAAGCACTACCGCTCCTGGCGCTCTTACTCGCCAGCACGGCGTCGGCAAGCGCCGAACCCTCCAGGCAAAGGATTGCTACAGAAAACGCACCGGCGGCGATCGGTCCTTATTCCCAGGCTATAAAGCTAGGGGATACCTTATATGTATCCGGCCAAATCCCGATAGACCCTAAGTCCGGGCAACTTGTCGCGGAGGACGTCCGCTCGCAGACCGAGCAGGTATTGCAAAACATTGACGCTATCCTGAGTGCAGCTGGTTATTCCCCCCGCCATGTGGTGCAGGTTCAGGTCTATCTCACGGACATGAATGACTTCGCAGCCATGAATGGTGTTTACGCGCGTTACTTCAAAATCCTTCCAGCCAGGACGACCGTCGCTGTCACTGCCCTGCCAAAGTCTGCAAAGGTCGAAATTGCTGTTACGGCAATAAAATAACACAAGAGCCTCCCGTACCGCTCCGGAGGATTTCCCGACGGACAGGCCGATCTGACAACCACAGACGGGGGCGCAAGGGCGGTTCAAGGACGGCTGAGTTGCGCATCTACGGCACGAAGCCGGGCCTGCACCGCCACCTGTTTGAGGGGTTCAACCCTTATGATCACTTGCCCGTTGCGGTCACGCACCTCGAAGATCAGGGGTATTTTATCCCGCTGTGACAGCGTGCTCCAGGCAGCAAGCTCTGCAAAGTCTTCGCCTGCCGATGCCGTGGAATAGAGGCTCACAAAGGGGGAGCGGGCGAGAGCGGCGTAAAGCGCTGTGCTTTTCGCCGCAGGGAGGCGAGGAGCGCGCCGATACACCGACTGCGCTAGCGGGCCCTGCGCATAGGGCTCGGCCAATTCCCGATAATCTTTCCACATGTCACCGAAGCTGCCACTGTTCCGCGTCAGGCCCAGCGAACGGTCAACCACGTGACTGGCCTCATGCAAAAGAAGGTAGGGCAGGGCCGGTGCCTCAGAGGCGATGACCTGCACACTCAGGCCGGAGCTATCATCGCTAAAGAGCGTACTCTCCTTTTGGGTCAGGAAGTACGACAAGGAGGCATCCAGTATGTCGGCGCGGATGGTAATATCGAAGAGAGGTTCGCCATTGGGCCCCTCGTACATGCGGGTGAGCGCCGTGCCAACGCTTGCCGGGGCCTCGATGAAGCTAAGGCGTGCAAGGTGCTTTTCCAGTATGCGCTGATGAAGGGGAGGCAGGCTGTTGATGGCCTGCTCTACCAGCGCCCATTCCCGATCCGTCAGTTCATGCGCCTTCGTTTCCGTGGCACCCGCCTGTACATAGGCGGCAATGGTGTCCGGATGCGGTGGGCCTACGCGGTCTTTGAGGGCATAGGCCAGCGCATTGGCTTGGGGTTCCGGCGTTTCAGAGGCAAAAGACGCGGGCGCGGCAAGTAGGAATATACCCATAAAAAAGCCGTAGGTGCCACGCCGAAGGATGACCGGCAGACAAGGGCAGTTCCACATCGGCAAATGTCTTTCATAAAAGGGACGGATGGCGGGTCATTGATATCCGTTTGAGCGTAACCCGATGCCTGTATCACGCTGAAAAAGCAACTGGAAGCGGCAGAGTCTGGAGCGCCGTTCGCTCCGGAGACAGACGGGCAGGCCGGTTAGCGCCCTTTTGAGACGGTTTGGGCCGCCACCTTCCTATCGTCACCGGCTTCGTTGATGACGGCCGACCCAGGCGGGCGAAACCGCCAGCATGCTCGGCGTAGCGGCGGTGGCAGCGAGAACCGAGTGGATCTGCTTTTCATCATGGTCTCCATTGTTTTTTTACAACTATTATCGCGATATTGTTTTTCGCAATGTTGCCACCTATATAGAGGTCAAAGGAGCGTCATATGTCAGACGAAGAAAGCGGTCCGCCTCCGCTGGAGGCGCAACTGTGCTACTCGATCTATTCGGTCGGGATTGCCATTCAGCGCATCTATAAGCCGCTTCTGGATGAGTTGGGGCTTACCTATCCGCAATACCTCGTGCTCAATGTGCTGTGGCTCAAGGATGGACAAAGCGTCGGTGCGGTCGCTGGGGCACTGGCTCTGGAATCTAGCACGTTGACCCCCATGCTCAAACGTCTTGAGGCGGCTGGGCTGATCATGCGGACTCGTAATCCGCAAAGCGAGCGCCAGGTGCTGCTGACCCTCACGCCCGACGGGAAGGTCATGCAGAGCCGCGCCGGATGTCTGGCGCAGGCCCTGCTTGAGGTCTCCGGGCAGCCCCCCAAGGCTCTGGACGACCTGAATTCGCATATCCGGGATCTGCGTGATACCCTCTATGCCGGGATGGACGGCTGGCAGACACCTGCCTGAGGGAATGCGCCCACTGACGATGCGGCTTTCACAGCTCAGATACCACCGGATTTTTCGCTTGCGAACCACCTCAACCTTATCGAGTTTCTGGACCAATACGATCCGCCGAAATCAATCCTTTAAGCTCTATGTGCTCAAGGAAAAAAATGGGGATGGCACGATTAAAGCAATGGTGGACCTATCGCCCGAGGCGCTCCTGGCAGACCGTTTGAACCGTATCGCGGAGAATGGTGATGCGCTCGTTGAGCCATTTCAGCTCTTCCTCTGAGACGGCATACTCTGCCGAATAACGCGCCTCTACATAGGCCCTACGAAGGCGGTCAAAGGCTTGCCGGTGCAGTTTGGCATCATTGGGCCAGATGGCCTTTAGGCGGTCGTCTAGCGCCTCTGCTTGCGACCGCAGCATGGTAATGCGGTGACTTTTGGGCGAATAGAGCGTCAGTACCAACAGGACGCAATGGTAAAGCCGCTCTGCCGCCTGATGAAGATTGAAAGCGGTGAGCTTTGCGTTGCCACGTTCACTATGGAAGTTTGCGGCTGCCTGAAACTCGACAGCATCTGGAAACCATTGGTCGTAGTTAGCCTGCGCTTCGTGTCTGACATCGACCGCCGTGAGCGGCTTCGGCTTAACCAATGTGTGCCCAGGCGCTTCGTAAAGCATGATGCCGTCACGGGCGATGTCAGTGAAAAACGGGCGGCCCTTGGCAAGCTGGTCGTTTACATCGGCCAGATCGTGGACGATGAAACTGACCGGCGTTTTGATATTCTGAGTGACCGTCACCTCGCGGATGAAATGCTCATCCGCCTTGCCCCAATATTCATGCAGATCGGTGAACTGATGACTGTTTACGACAATCAAAAGGTCATAGTCCGAGCGATAGCCTGAAAGCCGATCTTCGACCCAATCTCCCCGTGCGTAGGAGCCGAACAGGATGACCTTCAAAATACGACCGAGCTTACGTTTGTCCGATAGCTTGGTCTTGGTGACGTCCTCGAACTCATCGAACAACACCTTCACCACGCGCTCAAGCTCGCGGCGTTTCGTGTCCGGTAGGTGAGAGAGCTGATCGGCCAGCATCGAGATTCCTGTGAGGTGGAAATCCGAGTCTAGCACCGCTGCCGGGCGTGGGCTACCGCTTTTGCGGCGGCCCAGTTACGAGTGAGGCCTACCTACGCTTCTTCAATGGCAATTCGAGCTGTGTCCATTGTGGAAGCCCGTTGGCGTCGGGCTTCGTTGCCGGCACCTTCGCGGGCGCGGGCGGCGCGGGTGGTTTCACTGAACTCCCGCCATCGATAAACTCCAACAGGTCACGGTGCATGATCAGACGCCGTCCGCCAATTTTCACCGACCGCAAGGCCCCTTCGGCGATCCTTTCGTAAAGGAATGACCGGCCCAGGCCTGACGCCTTCGCAGCCTCGTCTATGCGGTATGAAATCTTGTCGTTGGCATCTGGCATGGGGAAGCCCTCCAGACCGAATAATACCATGCCAAGCCGGTTTGGCTGAAAGGCCTAGGAGGGTCAGGCAACGCCAAATGAGGTCAGGCGGCGCGCCGAGCGAGACCCTAATAAATTGGATCGGGGCGCAAACATCGCGGTCTGTGGGCTCTTGCCGGCCCGACCAACCATAGGCCAAAGGGCCAAAAAGAGCCCATTTTTTGTGGAATTTTGGCGCGCTGCAGCAAAAGTCAATTAACGCAATAAAAACAATATATTACAGCGAAATAACTCCTAATTTTTTTGTTAAATCCTGAAAAACGATGTGCAGACAAGGGCTTACGCGAAACGGGAGTTGAGCCTTTATCTTGCCTTCACTACGTACCTTTTTCGTTCCGATTTTATCGCGGTATTCAGGTGCCACATTTTGTGCGCCGCACACTAAGGTTGAGCGGATCGAGGAAATACTATCACTTCCCCCTAACTACTTGATGGACCAGTTTGCTGTAGGGACGGTTCAATAATAGTTGCGTAGAGTAAGATTTCGCACTTCTCCGGTGGCCAAAGTCAATCGCACCGACACGCGTGCATCCTCATGTTTCCATTTCTGTGTTTCAGCGTCCGTGAGCGACGAAACCGGGATGCCATCAATCCTGGCGATTTGATCGCCTTCCTTAAAAGCGCTTTCGGCGCCAGGGCTACTAGGCGCAACAAAAATTACCTTAAGAATATCGTTCTGTCGTTCGAAGGCTAGGCCGCTTCGTTCGCGTTCAAATGGGGCGCCCAAATTCCTTGAGGTTGCTGCCACCCATAGTTTTCCTCCAGGAATATCCCAAAAACTCCTAAACCGCTCCAGAAACGGTAAGCCAAGGTTGATTTCATATGAAAGTTGGGTCTCCGAAATCTCGGCCGGGACGTCGGTGAATAGCATTCCCCCTAACGCAGCGTGCTTTAGCGTGGTCATCGCAATTGTATGAATGCCGGTAAGATCGCCAGTTATCCAGGACGATAAAGCTCGGCCCTTCAAAAGGTCGTTTTCACTTGCCCACGATTTGCTGATCATCAATGGCGTATTGCTTCCTGAATCGAGCGAGGCTTTTGCCGACTTGCCCTCAATAAGAACATCCGTAATCAGAGAACCGCGTTTCCCTGCCGTAATGTCGACAGGTACCATACCTTGCCTGGGTTTTCTTTTCTGAAAACTTGCACGAAGATTTGGAGCATCAAGATCGAGGCTCGCCCTTTGGAGGATGTTTCGGCCGATCAAAAGATCCGCCCCCAGGCCTGCCGCGTCAAGTGAAGCAATAATTATGGGATATAGGAAATCTGCGTCTCCTATGCGGCATTTGATCGGGTCAGTGATTCCGGCATTAAAGTCGCCATAAATAGCTTTGCCTGTTAAAGGCTTTGTGGGTTTTATCCCCAATTGGTTTGCTATCTTTGTGTCTAGAATACAGTGGCTTGCACCACAGTCGAAAATTCCCCTTAAGTTACTCCCATTCAAATTGACCGGCATTATCAGCCCATCGTCAGATCGTAGTAGCTTGAAGCCTGTATCCGCCAATGCGGGACTAGCTGCGCACAAGCCTAGCGCAGTGCCCGCTTGTAAGAAATAACGCCTGTCCATAAATGCCCTCGCCTATGTCGCCACACCTTCAACCTAATATTTAATATCGAAAGCAGAAATGTGGCGTAGGTTCTGCCAGAAAGCCCTTGTCATCCGAAATTGAGAGCCTCGCTGATACTGTCTGCAATCCTGCTGGCGGCAACCTTGATTGGGGTATTGGCAAGGTGCGCATATCTCGCCGTGGTCTGTACCTGACTATGACCGAGCAATTTGCCGATCATCGGCAAGCCTTCACCGAGGGCGAGGGCGCCGCTGGCGAAAGAATGGCGCAGGTCATGGATGCGAACGTCATGCAAGCCGGCCACTGCGCGGATGCGTCGCCACGGATGTTGCAGATCGGTGAGGGGGCGTCCATCATTCTTTCCGGCGATGACGTAAGGGTTGCTGTTGATGCGGTCGATTTTGAGCAGGACATCAACCACACTCTGCCCGATATGTACCGTTTTCGCTCCAGTCTTGGAGTTTGGCAGGCGTAACTCATAGTCGGCCAGATAGACGTCGTCCCACCTGAGCGTCATGATCTCGTTGAGCCTGCAGCCGGTCAACATGAGCAGTCGGATGGCGTTGATCGCCGAAGCTGTCTCCGTCTGCCCGTGTTCGGCTTCATGCAGCGCCTGGCCTAACGCCTTGTACTCTTCCGCACTCAAGAAGCGGGCGCGCTTGCGTTCGGGATATTTTTTGACGTGCAGACAGGGGTTGCTACCGTCCGGGCGGATATTCCACACCTCGGCCAGATTGAACAACACCGACAAGACCCCCAAGGTGCGATTGGCCTGGTAGGGTATATGACTGAACGCGCCGTGCAGTTCGGCGATGTCCGCCCGACCGATATCCGTCACCTTGCGCGACCCAATACGTGGGACAATGAACAGATCTACATTGCGTTGATATTCCGCCTGCGTCCGGGGCTTGCACCGCACGGCGACGTGGTCACGCATGAAGCGCTCACATAGCAGCCTAACCGTTGGCGACTTGCGCATCTGATCGAGCTCGAAGGCCGGATCACGGCCGTTCTTCGCTTCCGACAGGATGTTGTACGCCCTGCTCCGGGCTTGTTCGGGAGACACCGGGCCATGTGGTCCCAGCGTGATAAAACGCTGCCGTCCTTTGACCCGGCACTTGACCAGATAGACCTTATGACCGGTGGGCCAGACGCGCAGACCGAAGCCGCGTAGTTCGTCATCCCACAGGCAATAGGTCTTGTCCTGGACGGCAGCGGATTCCACCGCGCGCTTGGTCAGTTTTGTCATGCCGTCAAACTCCCGCAGCTACCGCATAGCTACCACTTGAACGAAAAACAGGCGTGGACAGGAGCGTATCGCTACGGCGCGAAATGTCAATAAAGATAAGTTAAAACAATGCTCTACAAAACAAATGCGGACGGCGGCGGACGAAAAAGCCGCGTTTTCAGCTATCTCATAACCTGAAGGTCGTCAGTTCAAATCTGGCCCCCGCAACCAAAGACCCGCACACGGTGTGTGCCGGTGCAGGCTCATCAAGTAAAATCCTAAGCTTTCCTTGGATTACAGCTATCAGACCCCCAGCGGAAACGCCGGGGGTTTCTGGCTTTTGGGCGTCGGGATAAAGCGTGATCGAGTTGACCAGCTCACGCATCAGTTCGCCCATCACCGGAGAACCACCGTCGACACATGCGTGGATCTCGTCGTTTAGGCGCGTCAAGGCCATCTCATAGCGCTTGATCGTCTGAGGATGCAGTGCAGCGGCATCGAGCGGCGCAGGTTCGCGCTCGAATTCGGCCTTTGCTTCCTCGTATTCGGTCTGCTTGGCTTTCATCTCTTCGCCAAGCCGGCTGACATCGCCGACTCCGGCAATCAGCAATTCCATGATGCGCCGAATCCGGCCGTCGAGATCGGTGACCTTTTTTTCTAGCATGTTCCGCCGGCGCGCCGCTCCGCGTGCCAGTTCCTGCCGGGTCTGGTTATAGGCTGTAACGTAGTCGACCAGCATTTCAGGGTTTGTCAGCTCACTGCGCATCTTCTCGATCACGGTTTTTTCAACAGTGTCGAGATAGAAGGTGCGGGGATCGGGGCAGTGTTTCCCGTCACGATGGTTAGAACACATGATGCGTGGCCGCTTATTCCGTCCGGCGCCATAGGCAGACATGCCGCCGCCGCACGCTCCACATTTCAGGAGGCCTGACAGCAGCCGCTTAGGGCGCTGGGCGTGGCCGGTCTCTTGCCGGGTCATGACGCGGCCGGAACATATCGCCTGGGCGGCATCAAAGACCGCCTGATCGACTATGCGATATTGCGGAGCCTCTTTCACGATCCACTCTTCAGGCGGGTTCGTGCGCGACACGCGGCGGCCTGTGTCAGGGTCTTTTATCCAGCGGTTGCGATTCCAGACGATGCGGCCGGCATAGAGCTGATTACGCAGGATGCCTACGCCGGTCTTTTCCCAGCCATAAATTGTATTTCCCGCCCAGCCATTGCCGCGCGGGGATGGCAAGCCCTCGGCATTCAGCTCAACGGCGATCTTTTGCGGCGATTTACCGGCGACATAATCGGTGAAAATGCGGCGAACGACATCAGCCTCTTCCTGCACGATGATCGGCAGGCCCTTATTTGCCGCGTCCATGCGGTAGCCGTAGGACTTTCCGGAGGCGAGCAGGCCTTCACTGACCTTGCCCTGCATGCCACGTTTCGTCTTGTGAACGTTGTCTTCTCGGAAAAGCTGCCCGACCAGGCCTCGAAGGCCGATATCCATGGTGCTGGCCTTGCCTTCATGGATCGAAACGATGCTGATGCCGGCGAAGGTCAGGCGCTTGTGGATGCCGGCCATGTCCTCCATGTCGCGCGACAGGCGGTCGAGGTGTTCCACAATAACGACATCGAATTGACCGCGCTTAGCGTCGGTCAGGAGTTCCAGCAGGCCGTCACGCCCCAAAATCGATGCGCCGGACATGGCGGCATCGGAGTAGGCCCCTACAACGCTGAAACCGGCGCGGACGGCAAAGGCGCGCGCGACGGCTTCCTGATGTTCGATCGATTTCTCGTTCTGAAGATCAGTTGAAAAGCGGGAATAGATGACGGCGCGGTTGGTCACTTTCTTATGATGCTCAATAGCCTGTTGCGATAATCGATATCCGTCTCGCCCTCAGTGCGAGGGCACCCATACGCCCCTCCCCAATTATCTAACTGAAGGCCGGACATGAGCATAAAGCTGCCGTCCGGTTGATCGTCATGGAAGGCGTTGCCGCTACCATCATTGCCAGCTTCGGCAAGCGCCCATCCAGCACCATCATCTTTGATCACGGTGAGAAAGCGCTCTAAGGAATCAGCATGGTGTTTGTCGAAAATTTGTTCTACTTCGACCTTTTCCTTTTCATTCATGTCCGTCTCCTCATTGCCGCCTGATGATCCTCAAAAGCGGCCTGTCTGGCAAGCTCTCTGATCATTTTTCGCATGGCTTCCTTTGCCTGGGCGATTTGCTGGTCGCGCACGTCGATCAACGCCACGACATTGCTGTCATGGGAGGGTATAGCCTCATTTTCGTTGACCGGCGGCTTTTTCATTAGATACGCACATCCTCCGGCCGGAAGTGCTTGGCGCGGAGGCCTAGTGGCAGATTGATGCCGGTGTATGGGCCGGTGTGACCGCGTTCATAATAGAACCACGCGTGTTCCTGCGGCTTGCTGCACCTCGGATTATATAGGCCGAGCTGCATGGGCGCGCGTTCGCTACACGGCATGAAATATTTCAGGTTGCCGAGTGGGTTTTGATGGTGAAGCGCATAGCGGCCGGTGCTGCAAATGAAGGCCAGGCGGCACAAGACAAAGACGCGATCGCAGGTTTTTTGCGCCTGACGAACGAATTTCTCCGCCATATTGCCCAATTCGCCGTCAAAAGGCGGGTTGAAAATGGCGATGCTGTCATAGGGCGCACTGTCCGCCTCGAAGGCCATGGCGTCGGCTACCGGGTAGCCCTTGCCCCAATCGATGATATCGGACGGCCGGACATCGGAGAAATACTCGCCCAGGGGCACGGACATGTGGCCAAGGCCGGCACAGATGTCATAAACGACCATTGCCGGCGGGGTTTCCGGCCATGTCGGGAAGATCAGCGGGCACAGGGTTTCGACGGCCGCGCGGACATTCCACGGATGCGATGGGAAAAGCTGATGCTTATGGGCGAGGTCCATATAATCGGGCGTCAACAGGAGGTCGCCCTGTTGCTCGACAGGACCCTTTTTACGGCGTTCCGAGGATGCCGCGGATTTGAGTTTCGCGGCGGTCATGCGGCCAGCCTTTCCGTTTGGAACTGCGCCGCGTTGGGGCCGAAATTCGGCGCCGTCAGCACCTTCGCCATGATCGGGGACACGCTGTTGCCGATCCGGGCGATTTGATGGGTTTTCGGCAGACGGCCGAACTTCATCTTTCCGCTTTCGGTCTTATACCAGCACTCCGGATCAAGGACGTAGGTATCAGGGAAGCCCTGGGCGCGGGCCAGCTCACGTGGCGTGAGCATACGCATAGCGATATCGACCACCACATAGTCCTCGCCCTCGACGGTGACCATAACCAGCCCAAAGCGCTCTTTGGTAGTGACCGTGTGCAGAGGCTCATTGAGTGTCTGGCCGTTCGTCCGATTGCCATAGTATTTGACCAGATAGGCGTAGACCAAGCCCATATGCTGACCGCTGGCAGTGACGGTGTGAAGTGGTTCGCTGACCGGCTGGCCATGGCGATAACCGGTGCCGCGAAGCTTCACCAGGTGCGCGGTCACTAGCTGTTGCTGGGTGCCCTGCGCAGTGATGGTCGAGAGTGGTTCATTTAACGAACGGCCTGCGCCATCGTAAAAGCCGCCATTATGTTGCGCCATGAAGGCGACCACCTTTTCGGCGCGTTCGAGATCGACTGTTACCAGCGCCTGCTTACCCATGCCGTCGGCCGTGACAGTCGGAAGCGGTGCCTCGATGTCGGCACCTTTGGAATTGCCATACTGGCTGTCGATGTAAGCGAGTGTTTTGTCGGCACGTTCCAAGATCGGCGTGACCAAAGCGAATTCGCCGCCCTTGGCCGTAGTTATGGTGCGCAATGGTTCATCGATGCTATAGGCCGCGTTGCCGCCGCTGGTGTGGGTAATTGGAACGATGAACGGGCGGGGATTATTGACCACGAACTTGAAGAAACCGGCAACAATGCGCTGGTTGGTTTTATCCTTCAGGGGCGTATCGCGGTGAATGACGGATTTGCAGGGGATAGACCAATCGATACATTCGGCGGCCGTGCGGAATGGAAGAAGACGGCCGGATAGGACGCCGATGGAATTGGGCGCGCCGTGCGTAGGTTCTGGCCAGATGATCTTCAGGCCGTCGAATTGAGCGATCAGGAAAAGCCGTTTGCGGAGAGTAGGAGCGCCATAATCGCAGGCGCGAAGGGTGCGCCACTCAACTGAGGTGGCGCCGGCGGCGCGGATTTCGGAAACCCAGCGCTTGAACTCTTGGCCACGGCGATCAGGGCAAGGCACTAGGCCTTTGTGGCTTTCGATCAGCGGTCCCCACTGCTCGAATTCCTCGACGTTTTCCAGCAACAGCCCTTGGCGTATCTCACATTCGTTCGCCCATTTGACGCCGACATCGGCGAGACAGCGAATTTCCTTGCTGACAGGACGTCCGCCTTTGGCCTTCGAGAAATCTCGGCAGTCGGGTGACATCCACAGGATATCGATGGGCTTTCCGTCGCAGGCGCCGTTAGGGTCGAGTGTGAGAATGTCTTCCTGATAGTGCTTGGTGGCCGGATGGTTGACCGTATGCATGGCGATGGCGGACGCGTCATGGTTGGCCGCGATATCGACTATTCGTTCCATCCCCTGCTCAATTCCTTCGGATGCACCTCCGCCACCAGCGAAGAGGTCAACGATCAGGCCTGGTGCAGTTGCGACAACGGCAGATAAGGCGGTGGCGGCAAGTAATTTGCTCATTATGCAGCTTTCTTATTTTTGAAGATTTAGGGATTTCAGGCGGTTTGGATTTTGGGGAGGTCGATTTCGAAGGACGGCGGGCGGGGTTCCCAGCCGTCTTCCATCAGGGCGTCGCGGGCTTTGGTCAGCGCCTCGAGCGTGAGGCCGTACATGATCCGGCCTATGGAGCGCTCGGCGCCGTCAGGTGCGCGCATCAGGATCAGGACTTCGCCGGGGGCTTTTTCCTGATCGCCTTTGCGGAAGCCTATGCGGATCGGCGTCAGGCCGAAGCGGGTCAGCATCCGTTTCAGGGTGGCGACAGCGTTCTGGCTGAAGAGAAGGTCGTGCTCGGCAACGCAGGGGCTGTTCGGCAGGTACTCGACCACGGTTGAGATATCGGGGATGGCCATGCCTAAAGAGCCTCCCCGATCGATGCCGCGTAGAGCTCCAGCAGCTCGCGCTCTTCGCGCCGTTTGGCCGGGTCTTTTTGGAGTTCGGACAGGAGCTTGCGCATGACCTTCACGTCGAAACCTTCGCCCTTGGCCTCGTCCAGGACCTCTTTCAGGTCGCCGCGCAGACCGGCAATATCCTCCAAAAGGCGCTGGCAACGTTCGACCAGGGTGCGCAGGCGAGTTTGAGCGGCCGATGTGATGGCGTCGGCATCGGCCCCTGCGGCGGCGATTTCCTCGGTTGACATGCTGCTGGTAGCGATGCGCACGGCATTTTTGGCGGCGCAGTCAGGGCAGCGGTGCATGGTGCCAAGGATGGCTGAATATTGCTCATACCAGCCGATCGGCAGTTGTGCGGCGTTGCCGGCTTCCTCAATGTCACAACCGCTACAGGTGTAAATCGTGCCATCATCGGGTAGGCGTTCGACGGCCGGTGGAGGCGCGGGGGGAGGCGCTTCGGCTTCCGCCAGCGTTTCGGCATCCGCTGGTTTCTCTGCCACATCATCGCCTTCCCAAGGCGGCGTATCGTCGGCGGGGACTGACTTGGCGTGTGCAGCGAGCAGAGCGCCGGGCGTTAGATACTCGGTCGGTACATTGATGATCTTGCGCTTGCCGACATGATTGGCGGCGCTGACGATGCCGTCCGTCTCCATGCGCTCGATCAGGGCTGCAGCTGAGTTGTAACCGATCTGAAGCCGACGCTGGATGTAGCTGGTCGAAGCCTTGCCATCCGTCAGGACAATGTGTTTTGCCTTGGCGTAAAGTTCGTCGGGGGCGCTCATACGGCACGCCCTGCGACCATAGCCGCCAAGAACCCGACCGTAATTCCGGCCCAGAACCATAGCATCGCGATCTCCGCGATGCGGAAGTGCTTTGTGGTGCGGCTGGGGCCGCGCGCGCAAAGTTCGTCTTCCATCCATGGGTCGCTAAGGTGACCGATGTTCGTCGGCGGCCAAGACTTGCTTACGGTGTAGGTGATCTCGCCCGTTTTCAGCTTTGCGCTGATACCGGCGATCCAGAGCGGCACGCCACGCCATTCGTCGTATTTGCAGGTCATATTGGCCTCGACGGGCTGGCCGATGGTGAAACGTGTGGGAAGGCTCAATGTCAGGCTCCTTTTTTGGCCGCTTTGGCGGCTTCGGCGGTTTGGAATACCCAGCAGTGGACTTTCTTGCCGGTGATGGAATCGACCGTCTTGTCGTCAACGAATGGGCGGGATTTGGACGAACGCAGGTGCTTGCGCAGATCATCGAGCGGCGGGCAGGCATTGCCTTCGCGGCGGCATCGCGCTTCAAATTGCAGAAGGTTGATGGCGATCGTGTCGGGGTTTTTGGAGTGATTGAGCTGGTTCGGGTTGCCAGACGGATCGAGCGTCTTATCGCTAAGGGCGAACCACTCGTAGCTTTCCCAGAATTGCGACACGACGGGGTGGTCGCCCTGTATGAGCTGGTCGCGCGTCTTGGCGATATGCTCAATATGATCATGACCGGCCGCGATAATGGCGGGATCTATCTTCATGATGGCGGCGAGCGCATCGAGGCCAGCATGAAGCTGGGAATGGGTCTTGCGGATACGGTCGTTCCGGACCTTCTTTTCCGCCATCATCCGTTGAATATGAACCGGGAAGGCCTTGGTGAAAGCGTCAATCCATCTGTCTTCCTGCCGGATGATATGGATGATGCAGCCTGACAGCTCTTCCATCGGCCACTGTTCTAGCTTTTCCGCCGCCGCCTTGGTGGCTGGGGAATATCCTTCCTTGGTGAAGTTGAGGGACATAATCCGCTCCATCACCGCCTCGGTCGAATTGACCCCGAAATTCTGCATAATCACAACCGAAGCGCGGAAGCTCGGTTCGTAAGTTTCGTTGCCGCCGGTCGCCTTGCCGCGCGCCCTGACCGTGTTGCCGCCGTAAATGTCCTTCAGCTCGTCAAAATCGAACTTCTTGGCATGTGAGGCCTCCTGCCTGTCGCCTTCCATTAAGACAACGGGGAGGTTCGCGACCTTGGCCAGATTGCGGGATGTCGCGGCCAAGGTGGCTTTTGCGGGGTTGAAGCCTTCGTAGTTTTCCCGACCGCACATCTTCCACATCAGTTCAACCAATGTGGATTTACCGGTTCCCGGCAGACCGCACATTTCTAGGAAGCCAAGGCTTTTATGGAGTGGTTTGCCCTTGCGGATATGCTCGGCAAACATCGACATCACCCAATAGGTGAGGGTGACCAGGCCATTGCCGCGATACGCGGTCCAGAGGTAGGGGAACCAATCGGTATTAAAGCGCTCGGCGTCATATTCGATGTCGAGCTTCGGATCGGCCGAACGCAGCTTAAGCTGGCAGTCGCCAAAATCGAAATAATCCTCGTCGTTCACATCATAGATGCGCCCGTTTCTGACGGCGATATCGCCAAGCAGCCAAGCCTTGTTGTCGCGGCAGTAGCCGACGAAATCGACTGTCTGGATTTCCTTGATGTGCGGCCGCTGACGCTCCACGATCTTGTCAAGCTGGTAGGATGACCCTGTCCAAAGACCGGCGGTCGAAACATCCGCCAATACCTTGCGAAATTCACCGGCGCTTGTAATCGCGGCGGTGGCACACTTGCCACGATAGACGTGGTTGCTGTCTGACATTTCGACGCGCAGGAAGTAATGGCTTTCGCCAATGGCCTTGTCAGTCTGTTTGTAGAGAAGGCGAAATGCGCAGTTAGCGATCTCTGAAACGTTGGCGCATTTGCGGGCTGCGAATTTTTCGCTGACCCCTTCTTTGTTCATGGACTCGGCTATCTTCGTTTCATCAAATGTGGCCCACCATGTGCGGTTTTCATGGATGAAGCTGAAGCTCGACCATTTGTGTTTTTGCCACAGCAACAGCGCCTTATCGGTGGCGTTTTCAGCCAGAAGGACTTCGCCATTCCAGAGATAGTTGGCGAGGTCTTCCGGCTTTAGGCGGTCGCGGCGCTTAAGGTCATTCCAGTCATGCTTTTCAGTTTCGCCCTCTGGCCGAGGCTGCGCAGCCGTGGCGCGCCAGCCTTCGTCACGGGCCTGCTCAACGAATTTTCGGGTGTATTCGGTCCCTGCTTTTCCGATGTCATAGGCAAAAACGAGGCGCGGGCCGCGAACATTTAGGGCGGCACAGACCTCCTTCAGTTTGTGAAGGGCCTTTTTCGGATAGACGTTACACGACATCGTGGAAACGGCGTGACGGCTGGCGCCGGGTGCAACATCGCCCAAAGACCAGGCATCGAATATGCCTTCGGCAATCCATAAATCATCGGCGCGGGCTAGATCTTCCCATGACTGGTCTGGACGCTGCCACCACCAGCCGGACCAAGAGCCGTCTTTCTCGAAATGCGCCTTGCGATCAAAGCGCGATTCCTGATCGATCAGGCGCTCCCAATAGGTGCCGCCTGGCAGGGTGAAGCGGACAGTGGCCGACACCATGTTGCGTTTGTAATCGCGGAAGGTCTCCTGACGATACGCACCCTTCATGCCCGTCAGGTTCAGGCCACGCTTATAAATCATATAGGCGTCGGCTGAGGCGTTCGGGTCTTGCTCTGTCGGCTGATATCGAGTTCGACCAGCTCTCAAACAGATCGCGGTATTCGTCTTTTACGTCGATTTCATAGCCGCAACGATTGGAGCGGCCACACCGCACTACCCACGGATTGTCCCGGCGGGTGAAGAGTTCTCGCTTTTTACAGGACGGGCAGCGACCTTGCTGCATCCACGCGCCCTTGGTCTTGAAGCCGAAATCGCTTTCAAGCCGCGCTTGGACGTCTTCTAAAATGTCGGGAGCCATAGGCATCGGTCAGGGCATCTTTCAGGTGGTCCGGCATTCGCCGGATTGCAGGCAAGGCGGTAGCGTGCGCGCTTTGCAGCGCGTCGTTTGGTCGGGTGTGTGGGGCGGGTCAGTTAGCGGGCGTGAAGGTCAGGAGGCGGGGATCGGTCTTTGAGATTGAGGTGCGGCACCTCGCCGGGGAAACTGCCGAGCCGGGACGGGGTGGTGGTCCTGACGTAGGACAGGTGCGCCGAGAAACGCAGCAAGCACGCCTCATTTCGACAGCGATAGTTAAGCTGCCTGACAAGTGGGCTCATATCCTCGGAGTAGCGGGCATGAACGGCGCCACCGCATTTTGGGCAGGTGAAAGCAGGGGAGCGGCCGCCTATCCACTTGCGCCGTTCAGTTTGAATTTCAGGTTGTTCCATATATTCCCCCTTACGCAGCATCAGAATCACGCGTTTTACTCAGGCCGAGCAAAACCGCCCGGAAGGTTTCGAAATTTTTGAGGGCGTAGCGGCGCAGCTCTTCGCGGACGTGCATGCCCAGATCGACGCCGACCAGCTTTTCAAGGCACGTCCAGCCGAACGTGATCAGAAGTTCCTTGTCGAGCGCGCGATCGCGCTGCAAGGCCTCCGCGCCCTTGATCAGGCGCATAAAGGGATTGTCGCGGACGCCCTGAAACTCTTCTGGCAAGGTCGCCGCGGTTGCCTTGATGGCCGCTTTTTTCAGCGGGCCGAGGTCGGACACCTTGGGGTTGGTCAGGCGGATGGCCTGGGCGATCAGATCGAGCCAGCGGCCTTCGTCGCGAGAGGTGATGGGCAGGCTCATGCGTGCCTCACCATTTCGACAGGTTCACGTGAAGGCCAGTCGTTCATGCAAACACCGCCCAGGGTATAGATCTCGATCAGTTGACGGGTCTTGCTTGACGCCGGCACAAAACGCCTGTGTTCCGGAGGAAGAATATTTCTTTCCAGAACCTGTTGTTTGACGCCAATAATTCCGGCGACGGCGGCAATGCTCATGCCTCGGTCGTCACACCACATTTTCAGCGGCGATCTGTACGCAGGCTTAGGGGGTGGTGGAAAGGTATGGGTCAGTATCATTGGTCTCACCAGAATCGGCACAAATTAGCCATTCAGGTGATTTGGTGTAAATTACAATGGTAAATGCGTTATTAACACAGAATGTACACCGTTTCTTACACATCTTCGGTGCGCCACAATCCGATTATGACAAACATTTTCGGTATCAGTGACGCGGACAAAGCCAATCTGGCAAAGGCTTACGGGAAGGCTTTAAAGCGTCTTCGTGGCCTCGCGGATATGTCCCAGCAAGAAGTGGCGGACCTGACGCCCTATACCCAGCAGACCATCCAAAGATATGAAAAAGGGACCGGCTTTGGCTTCTTGGACGTTGAAACGCAAGAGAAGGTTTTGCGGGCACTTGGGTTTACTCTCGCCGATTTGGAGAAGCAGGTCCAAGCTTTAGATGAGCCTATCGCGCTGGCCGTTTCAACTCCGCCGTTGCGGTTGTCGGTCCAGGTCGAAACCGAGGCGAGGTTAGGCGATGAAGGATATAATGTTTATGAAAGCAACAGGGTTGCGGACTTTGACTTAGAGTCCGCACTGGGTGCTGACACCCGCCTGTTGCAGGTAGTCAATGAAGATGCCGTTCCCTACGCCGAGCCGGGCGGGTTCGTGATCTATCATCTGACCAATGCGCCGCGTCGAAATCAGGGCGTGGTCATCAAATTGAAAAATGGCGTTTTTATCATTCGGAAGTATCTGCGCACCACAGCGTCACATATTGAAACAACGCGCCTAGAGCAGAAAACGCTTGAGGGCGAAGCGTGCTATGTTGAGGTGCAGCATAATATCCCGTTATCCGAGGCGCGTCGCCCGTACCCTATCACCCTGCGGGGCGATTGATTCTGTGTAATGTGTAAATTACACAATTTCTATTGACGGAATTACACGCGTAAATTACACATTCAACCCATGGCAAATCACGCCATGGGAGAATGCAATATGTCCGCAACTGAAAAGAAGACGCCGCACGCCATCGATTTGCAGGTTGGCGCCAATATCCGCCAGCGCCGCCGCGCGCTGAAAATGTCGCAAGAGACACTGGCGCAAGGCGTCGGTATGACCTTCCAGCAGATCCAGAAATATGAGCGTGGCTCGAATCGCGTGTCCTGCTCGGTGCTGGTGCAGGTGGCTGAAACCCTGGGCGTTTTGCCCGCAAGCCTGTTGCCTCAATCGACGGGCGCCGTCACGGCTTTCACCGCCGACTGGTCCGAGCGCGCGCGCCTGGTCTACATGACGTCGCCGCGTCTCTTCGACGCCATCGCCGCGATGGATGACACCGAGCTGAAGGCCTTCACGATCGCCGCCGAACTGATCACCGGCCGTCAGAAGCGTCGGCTCGCCGCCGTGCCGAAGGTTGAGCGCTATTCGCTCGGTGACGCCGATTGCGATGATGACGCCGGCCGCGATGCCAATATCTTCCGCAACACGCGCCATGACGATGATGACGAAGACGAAAGTGCCGATGTTCAGCAGTTGGCGGTGGCGTGATGGGAACGGTTGTCGATCTTTCCAAGCGCCGAGCCGCCAGCCCGACGCGTACCTATGGTGTCAGTGACACGCCGTTTGTCATGCTCGCGGGCGCTGACGGTACTGCCGAACAGTCGGCCTCTCACGCGCCGCCTTCACCGGTGGCGACCGCCGCGAAGTTGCTGGCACGGGCTATCCTGTGGGCGCGGGATCTCACGCCACGGCAGAAACTCGAAGCGCGTTTGTTGCGCCAAACCCTGCTGGCGCGGAGCGAGGCGTTTCAAAAGATGTGGCAGGAGAAAGCCGATCTGGCGGCGCTGTCGGTGGCGGCAAGGATCAAGCCGCGTCCGGCCTTGGCCATCACAGGCCGTCGCTACCGTCACGTCACGCTCTGGCCCTGGCTGCTAGTAGGCGTTGTCGTCGCCATGGCGATCGCCGTCACGCCCGTCGTGTGGTTCGGGCTGTGAGAACGCTCTCTCCGCTCGGCTGGGTTCTCCTCGCTTGCGGCCTTTTTGGGGTCGCTGTCATCGTCCTTCTTGTCAAGGTGCTCTCATGATGAACAAGATGATAGGCTCTTTTGGGCCTTATTGTATTTTCCAGACGCGCGAGGGCATTTTCGTGCGGTTAGAGACATTGACCGAAGATCCGCGTCGTCCGGGCAAGCCTAAACGCACCTATCGCACCCTCAATACCTTGCCGGTCGCCAGTCGAGAGGATGCGGATGATATCATCACCCGAGCGATGCTGCAATGAGCGCGAGCCTTCCCCGTATCTATTTAGAGCAGGAAGAGAACGCACAGCTCATTCGGGAAAGCTCAAAGCATGGTCCGCTGGCTTGTAGCTTCGGCGGCGGGCGTGTCTGGCTCGCGTATGATGATGAAGGCAAGCTTCGGTCGTCTTGGGCCTTGCCACTGCTGTCTGAGTGGCGAGGCTACACCGTCAGCGACGGCGCCGGAATTTAGGGAGATCTGCCCGCCCTTTACGCGTCCTGTTCCGGCGGGGCGAGTTGTCTTTAGGTCTCTAAAAAGTGTTAACAGCTTTCGCGTAACGGTTTACCATTTGGCTTGACTCGCGCCCCCTAAAAAGAGAACAAAGGAGGAACAAATAGAGCTCGAAGGGGACAAGAAATGAATGCCATCAACCTGACCGATGTGATCCATGCCGCAACTTACGTCAAAGATGTTACGCATGCGCTGAGCATAGACTTGCGGCAGCTTGCGGCGGTGGCCGCGATAGATGTGCGGCATCATCTGACCGTGGCGGCGGCTGCGGCCGAAGCGGCTTCGGAAAGGGCAATGCTGATCGTTGAAAGCACAAGGGAGGTCAACTAGCGGGCAGAGGCCTCGCTCGGTGATTTGGGCGGGGTCAGTCCCACAACTGGACTATCTTATTCTCTGGCACCGCCTCTTTTTCTTTGTCGGTCAAGGAGGCAAGGCAAGCTTCATATTTTTCAGTTACGTTTTTCTTGTTACTATTAAGAACAACGTTTGCGCCGGCTGATGGCTTTGCATCAAATTTAGACTTAAGCGCACCATACCTTCCCGCTGCCTCAAGGAAGGCAGGACATTCGCCAACTTTCATAGTCGAATATATGTCAGTTTGACCGGTTGGCGTTAGATAGCCAGGTATATTCTTTACGGCGCATTGCTCAACAATATTTGCCGATACGCCCGTCTCAACGGCTTTCTGACATGTGTCGGCCGTCGCTTTAACCGCTACCAATTGCTGACGAACTGTCGCTTCATCGGCAAGGGTGGGCGTCGCCAACAACAACATGACTGCGTATAATACGGTCTTCTTCATGGTAGTCCCCAAATGTGATTTGGTTGCGTTCATGCCGTAAATCTTTCTTAATTGCAATCTAGACGAAATGCCGAAATCAAAAAAGCCCCGGTGCATAAGCGCCGGGGCTTTTATATTCAGTGGACGGACGCGGGCCTATTCGGCGGGCGTGAAATCCACATAGTATTTTTCGCCAACGGTGAACTTCCCGATCAATTCGGGGTTTGCCACCATGATTTCCACCTTGGCCGAGGGCGAGAACTTGGCATAGGTATTGTCTTCGTCCGAGCCATCTTCCGGGTAGCGGCTGGCGGCTACGGCGTTGAAATTCAGTTGTTCCGAACCGGTATATTTCGTGATCGAGTTCAGTTGCAGTTTTGCGCGCATCTTCGGCATAGTCGTCTCCTAAAACTTCCCCTCAAATCCATAATCGCTGCCAGCAGGGGAAACCGGTAACGGGAAGGGCGTCAGGCCTTGGCGGCCGCCTCCAGCGATAGCCGGGTCGAAAGCGCGCCGTTGCCGTCCATGCTGTGCGACGTCTCGATCACCAGCCAGTCGATAGCGTTGACCTCGGCTTTCCATCCGGTGAGCCTGATCGGCCTATCGGGAAAGATATCCGGTCGGCCCAGCGCCAAGGGGAAGCTCATGGTGGCCTTGCCGCGTTCCATGCGCCCCTGTTCGGCTTCGGCGGCCGTTCGGGCATCGGCCTCGTTGGCATAGACTTTCCGCAGGAGCTTGGCCTTCGGCTCTGCCGAGCCGCCCACCACAACCGTCTCCTGCTGGTTGGTGGCCTTATTGTGCCACTTGGCCTCGACGCCGTCATAGGTGCCGCGATCTGGCTCTGAGAAGGTAAAGCCGGGGCTGGTCTGCTTCCGGTCGATCGTCTCGGTGGGGATGGCCTTGCCGCCGGGGCTGGCGCTCTTGCCGATAGGCGAAAAGATCAGGGTTCCGGATTTGACAGTGGCCACAGCATCGAAGCGTTTTCCCAGTAGCTTGAGCAGGGCGGCATCGCTCTTGGCAGTATGGCCGAGCGCCGGAATCACCTTCGCGCCTAGATCCGCGTCGATGCTGAGTTTCAGGCCATTGTCGGCGGCGATGGCGGACATGATGGTTTTGACCGTCTGGCCGACAAAGCTACGCTGTTTCCGCACCTTGAAGGTGTCGGTGAAATCGGCTGAGCGGGCGCGAATGGTGATGATATCGGGCGGGCCGGACAGGCTGCGCTCATCCACCTTAAAGGTGCCCTTATAGACCAGGCCCTGCGGCAGTCCGGTGCCACGTTCCCAGCCCAGCCACACCTGAAGCACCACGCCCTTCTTCGGCATGGCCACGGTGCCATCGCGGTCATCGACGCGGATCTCCAGCTCATCGGCCTCATTGCCGCGCTTTTCCGTCAGGGTGAGGGCCAGCAGGCGCGGATTGATCCGGTCGGTGATATCCTTGTCCGCCTGCTCGACCTTCCATGCGGCCTTCGGCAAGACGCTCGGCTGGCTAGTCATCAACGCGCTCCAGCTCGAGCGTGAAATCCGCCTTGCGCGGCACACCGTCGATCAGGAATTCTGATCGGTTCTCATTGAACGACAGGATGATCCATTGGCCCATCACGTCTCCGGTGCCGGAGATCAGGGTGTAGCTAAGCCCCTTACTGCCCATCGTGCGGATCTGCTCGATCGAACTGAAGGTGCCCGCAAAGCCGGGGTATAGCGCGCCGGTGAGCGTGATCTTGTCGTCGCCGGGGCCGACAAACTGGACAGCGTCGCGCGCGCCGAAGCGCTCCGACTTAGCGAACTTCCATGCGGTGGCGCGCTGAAGCTGCTGATATGGCAGGGTGCCGATTTCAAAAATGAAATCCTCGAGCGCTAACATCATGCGTCATCGTCTCCATAGCTGGCGCGGCTAGTGGCATTCGCCTTGTCGAGGACGTTCTGCACGGCGTTCTCGACGGCCGTTTGCAGCTCGGTGACCGATTGACCGGGCTGGGCGTAGATGTTGATGGTGATGCCGCCCATATGCACCGCCGCTGCACCGCTTGCGTGGCGCGCGGCCGGCAGTTGCGAGGCCGTGATGCCGCTGGCGCTGGCGGCCAGTGATGGCGTTCCGGCCGTGATCGCCATGGCGCCTGCCACACCGGCCGCGAGATTGCGCGCCTGGTTGAGAGGGCGCTTCACCGATCGGGCGATGCCGATATTCAGGCCCTCGGTGATATTTTCACCGAAGCCCATGAAGACGCGTGACGGGCTGTGGATCTCGGCCTTTTGCTTAAAGGCATTGATGCCCGCCTCGGCCGCGCCTTTCAGCACCTTGCCCAATGGCCCCAGCATGAAGACGATGCCGTTGATCAGGCCTTGGATGATGTCGCGCCCCATGGCCGCCCAGTCGATGGTTTTCAGCCAGTTGATCACCGGCATGATGCCCGAAATGATCGCGCCCAGGGGGGTGAACTGCAGAAAGATATCGAGCGCCATTTTCAGTCCGGCCGCCAGCGGGGCCTTGATCTTGTCCCATATGCTGCCAAGGAAACTGATCACCGCCATGATGGGCGCAATGATCGGCTGTAAGGCGGTCATCAGATAGGCGGCGGCCGCGCCAAACCCTGCCTTGAGCGCGTCCCAGTTCTTGATGATCCATGGCACGGCGAAGGCCAGCACCGCGACCAGGGCGACAATGGCCAGAATGATCGGGTTGGCCATCAGGAAAGCGCCGGCCGTGGCCATGGCCCCGCCAAAGGCGGTGGCGGCGGTGCCGATGACGGCGAAGTTCCCGGCCAGCAGCGGACCGGCCACGCTGACAATGCGGGCGATGACGCCGATCTCCTTCAGCCAGCGATAGGCCTCGATGGCTTGTGTGATCGGGCCGACAACAGAGCCAAAGGCAATCCGGCCGGCGCCAAGGGCCAGATTGAAGGCCAGAAGCGCCACAACGCCTTGCATGATCATGGCGGTGAGCTTGGGATTCTTTTCCGTCCAGGCGGCGACCTTGTCGGTGACCGCAAGCACCTGCCCGGTGATTTTGACCAAGGGCGGCAGGAGCTGGGAGCCCGCGGTTATAGCCAGCCGCTGCAAATCACCCATCAGGGCGCGCGCATTGGTGCCGGCGCTTTGCGATCGCACAGCAAAATCGGCATCGACCGTTCCGACCGCCTGCATGGCATTGGCGCGGATCTTGCGATATTCGTCCATGTTGGCGATCAGAGGCCGCAAGGCCTGCTGGACCTGCATATCGCTAAACAGGAAGGCGAGCTTTGACATATCGCCGCCGGTGGCCTTGGTGGTCAGCTCGGCAATGGCTTCAAGGGGCGTCTTGCCCTCGGCATAAGCCTTCTTCATCGCTGCCGGCAGATCGACGCCAAAGTCCTTGAAATTCTTGATCGTGTCCTTGGTGTTGATCTTGGCCAGCAGGTTCTGCACGTTGTTGGCGGCCGAGGCGGAATTGCCCGCGCCTTTACGGGCGATCTGAAGCGCGGCGGAGAGGTCAGCCACCGCGCCGATGCCGCTCTGACCCAGACCTTGCGCGGCGGCGGTCAGGGCCGGGAAGTACATCGCCATGTCCTTCAGCTCAAACGCACCGTCCTTGCCCGATCTGGCCATGGCGTCGAGGGCGAGGGAGGTCTGGTTGAGCGGGACTTTCAGGTTGTCATAGACGGCGAAGCTGGCCGCCGACAGAGCGTCCAGTTCGGCGCGATAGGCGGTGGCAGCCTTGCCGATGGGCGCGATCATCGCTGCCGATTGTTGCGGCGTCATACCAAATCCGGCCAGCGTATCGACGCCCGCGCGCAGGTTTTCTGGCAACTGGTGGGCGTCATGTGCTGCCGCGAGAATGTTCTTTTGCAGGCGCCCGGCGGCATCGGCCGACAGATTGGCCTTCTGCTGGATATCGATCATGCCTTCGCCAAAATCAGACGCGGCTTTCAGATCGAGGAAAAGGGGCGCGGCGATCGCACCGGCCGCCATCAGGTTGCCGCTGCCTTTCGAGCGCGCCTGATCGCCCGTGGCGCGGGCCTTGGTGATGCGGCCCATAGAGGCTTTCTGGGCGTCGATCTTGCGGGTGGTGGCGGCGATCTGGTCGGAGAGCTGCTTTTCGCGCTCGAACATGTCACGGGTGGCGACACCGGCCGCGCCCATTTCAGAGCGCAGGTCCTTCAGCTCGTTGCGTTGCAGGCGGGCGGTATCGGTGAGCTTGCGTAGGGCGGTGGAACTCTGGCCAGATGCGCCCGTCACGGTTTTGAGGAAGGTCGAGAGATTGCCGACGCCCTGAAGCACAACGGAGAGGGCTAGGCGTCGGTCACTCATTTGTCTTTAATTCCGTTCATCAGGTTGTAGCGCTTGATGGCCCCGGCGTGGTGTTCCATCAGTTCTTGGAAGGTCATGGCGCACATGGTTCCCGGCGACCAATGGAAGATGGCCGCCAGATCACGCATGACCTCGTCTATGCTGTCTGCAGCAAAGCCCTCTGACGCGAGTGCAGCAAAAAACCGACAATGGTGTCCACGCAGTCGGCAAAGTCACAGGCGTCCATGGCGGCGACGTCCTGCTCGGTAATCAGGGGCTGAGCGATGCGCGGGATCAGCTTGATATGCTGGTCGAAATCGCCCACCTGAAGCGTAGAAAGCTGGAGGCCACGCATCTCGCCCGGTTGTGGCTTGCGCAGGGTCAGGGATGTGATTTCGGTGTCACCGTGCTTGATGGGCTGAGACAGCGGAATCGGATCGGAAAAGACAGGGGTGGTCATGGCGTCAGGCTTTCGTCAGGAGGTGAGAGACGGCCACCTTCGAAAAGGTGGCCGGTGGGGGAGGGTTAGATGCCGAGGATGTCGCGGAGTTCGGCATTGCGATCGACGCCATCGACGATGAAGACGCCGCCGGCCAGCATGTCGATTTCGATGACGTCCTTGTTGTCGACCGACAGCTTGTAATAGGTGCAGGTGACCGTCATGCTTTGCTCACCGATCTCACCGGCCTTGGCGCTGCCTTGGTCGATTTCCTTGTGACGGCCTCGCGTGACGACCTCGACCTTGGTGTACTTGCCGGCGCTATCGTCCTGATAGGCCCCGACCCAGCGGTGCTGGACGGCATCGGCTTCGGTGGCGCCATATTGCTTGAGCACTTCGGTCAGGACGCCGCCCGCCTTGTAGGACAGCTCGATGGCTTCCTGACCGAGATCGATCTCGGCCTCGCCGTTCATGCCGGCGCCGCGATAGGCTTCCACCTTGCGGGTGAGCTTCGGCAGGGTGACCTCGGAGATGACGCCAAGGAAGCTAGCGCCATCGATGAAGAGGTTGAAGTTTTTAAGGGCTTTGGGCAGCATCGCTGTCTCCTAACGGGGTTGGGGTTTACGCGGCGAGCTGGTTGACCAGGTCGGCATAGTAGACATCGGTGATGTTGGCGTCGGCCGTCAGCGATTCGAGCGGGGCGCACGGCGTGTAGTCGTAGCTGATGGCCACCTTGCCGGCGGCGAGCGCTTCCTTGGGGTTCTTGGTCGCATCGAACCAGGCCTTCGCCCCGATGATCAGGCCCTGCGATTTCAGGCTGCGGAACATGGCATTGACCGATTTAAGGATATCCTTGATCAGGGCGGCGGTGATCGGCTTGTCGATGGCCCATTCCAGACCCTTGGCGATGCTGTCCTGAAGCACATAGTTGGTGCGGACGGCGGGCTCGAAGGCGAAGAGCGGATCATCCGAGCAGGTGCGGTTACCCCAGAACTTGAAGCCCTCATTGCGGATCAGGGTGGTGATGTCGGCATCGTTAAGCAGGGCCGCATCGGTAGCCACGCCCGCCATGTCGAAATGGACGTCCCTCGAGATCCCGGTGACGCCATTGACGCCATAGTTGGAGATCGACTTATGCCAACCGACCAGAGCGTCGATCTTGGCGCGCACGCCCAGCGCACGGGCCACGGCCTCGCCCGACCAGGCGGTGAAGTCAGGCCACAGCAGCATCAGTTCGCGCTGGCTGAAATTCGCACGGTAGAGGATGGCGGTGGAGATGACATCGCCTTGCGCCTGCGCATAGCACATGCCGCGCAGCTTTTGCGTGACGGCGGCCATGGCGGCGGTGACCGCCAGATTGTCATGACCGGGGACGCCGATGATCTTGGGTGTGACGCCCAGCTTGCCTTGCGCGGCCAGCAGCGCCTGCATGCCGGTGAGTTGACCTTGCGAGGTGGTGGTGCCGATCAGGGCGGTGTTGGTTTCAGCCAGGCTTCCGCCTTCCTCGACGCGCACCACCACAATGATCGGGTTGCACTGGTCGGCAATGGCCTGAAGCGCCTTGGCCAGCGTGCCCAGCACGCCCGCCTTGCCGATGGCGGCACTGACATCGGTGATCAGGACCGGCGTATCGAGTGGGAAGGTGGCGTCGTCGGCATCGCTGGCGATAGCGACCAGACCGATAACAGAGGTGGACGCCGTAGCGATCGGGCGGGTGCCGGTGCCGGATTCGGTGATCTTGATGCCGTGATGAATGGGCATGATGGGCCTCTTAAAGTTGGATGGATGCGGAAAACTCTTCGGGAACCGGCAGGTCGATGCGGTGGCCTTCGATATAGACGCTACCCGCGCCGGTAGCGTCCGGCAGGGTGACCTTGACCCGTGTCAGCTTGACGCGTTTCTCCCAGCGGGCGATGGCGCTGGCGCAATAGGCCGAGGCCAGCAGACGGGTGGCGGCGGTGGCCGCCATATCGATGACGCGGTGCAGGTACGAGCCATAGTCGCGGCGAAAGGTTCGGGAGCCCACGGGCGTGGTCAGGATGTCCTTGATCGACTGAAGGATAAACGCCAGACCGTCGATGGGTTTGCCCGTGGTGCGGTTCATGCCTGTCATTCAGGACCTGCCGTTTTGGCTGCGCCGGCCGTGATGCCCGCGTGTTTGTGGGATTTCAGGCTGATCGAGGTGGCCGTCACATCGTCATCGGAGTGAACCTTGCCGGTCACATCCATCTTGCCGGTCAGTTTGACATCGCCGGTCAGCTCGAAGCCGCCGGGGGCGTTGGCGATCACCTTGCCACCAGCCGCGAGGGCGAAGGTCAGGGTGTGGGTGGCGGCGTCGCAGGTGATGATCGTGCCATCCGGCATCTTCAGGACGATCTTGAGGCCATCGCCGGGGAGCGGGAAGGCATCGCACGGAATGCCGCCGATGATCAGCGCGCCCGTGATATCACCATCGGGGCACAGGACAGCCACCTGTTGGCCGACCGACAAGGGAAAATAGAGGCCGAAGAAACCGGCGAGCGTGAGCCATCGCAAGGGAGGAGAGACGATATCGCCAAACGAGACCGTGGCATGGCCATCCGCCACCGCTTCGACCTTGCCGAAGCGGATCATATCGCTGATCGTATCATGTGCATCGGCGGAGGTCTGGCTCATGCGCGCCATGATGCACCACGCGCGCATGTGCGCTACGCGGGCGGCCTGTCACAGCGCCCCTGACAGGTGCGCGGGCTTTAGGTGGGCGACTTACGCGGTGGGCTTTTTCGTGGGCGCGGGCTGGGCGGTGATGACGCCGGCCGCGATCTTGGCCGCGACACCGCTCGCCACCTCAGCGACGCGCGCCTTGGTGGCCTCGATGTCGTATCCGCCGTCTTCATCAAGGCAGGCATTGACGGGGCGTGTGTGGGTGATCTTGCCTTCGGTGAAGGTGACCTCAACGGTTTTGACTTTGGCGTCGAAAGCGCCGATGGTGGTTTTCATGAATTTTCTCCTTTAGGTCCAGGCTGCAATCATCCAAGGGACATCGATGGTGGCGGAATTGTTGGCGCGCTGATTGGCCACGGTCATGCTGGCGGTTCCGGGCGTTCCAATGATCTGGGCGAAGCTGTCAGCCCCGCCATCGAAGCTGGAAATGCGCGTGCCTGCGATAAAGAAAAACGGCGCGTTCGACAGGGCGATCGGATAGGTGATTGTCGCCGGGTTGTCGGGCGATATGGTTGACTTCATGCCGCATTGGATAATCAGGTTTCCAATTTTGAACCATGTGCCATTCCCGTTCGAACCAGCGGGAAGAACGGAGCTGGTCAGGGCAGCTAGCGCGAACGCCGCCGCATCTTTTCCGTCGAGCAGATCGGCGTCGAGGCCGGAGCCAGCCCCATCGTTGCCGGCGAACCAGACTGGGCTGCCGCCGACAGCGAGCGAGCCACCGAAATTCTGGCCGGCGGCATTGGCGGGCGTGTAGCCGAGGCGGGCGACAACATTGGCGTAGTATGACCCGTCCTGACCATCAAGGAGATCGGCGTCGAGGCCGGAGCCGGAGCCATCCACGCTGACCATTTTCCCCAGAATGTCGCCAGCGGTGTAGCTGCCGGAATTCAGAGGCGTGTATCCGAGGCGGGCGATAACATTGGCGTAGTATGCCCCGTCCTGACCATCGAGCAAATCGGCATCGAGGCCGGAGCCGGAGCCGTCAGTGGAGGCGCGCCAGACATCAGATATGTTGCCGTCGAAGACAACATTTCCCATGTCCGAGCTGTCAACCTGCATCTTCACTCGGGAGCCCGACCAGCCGATATAGATCTTATTCGTGCCTTGGCCGGCGCCGCCGCCTTGTTGAACAGGCGTGTATCCGAGGCGGGCGAGGATATTGGCGTAGTATGCGCCGTCCTGACCATCAAGCAGATCGGCGTCAAGACCGGAGCCGGAGCCATCTACCGTGAGCATTTTCGCCTTAACATCGGCTGCGGTGTAGGCCGAGGCGGCGAGATAATAGCTGCCGTGCTGGCCATCGAGCAGATCGGCATCGAGGCCGGAGCCCGCGCCGTCATTCGAGGCGCGCCAGATCTGGAAGGCCGCGACCAGGGCGGTGAAGGCCGACAGAAAGCCGGAGGGAGTGACGGCCTTGTTGGTGACCGTGCCGGCCTGCGTTTCCGCCGCCGTGGCCAGAGCCGAGACACCGGCGGCGGCTGTGGTGGCCGCATCCGTTTTTTTCACATAGTCAGCGCCCTCCAAGCCATCGAGCAGATCGGCGTCGAGGCCGGAGCCTGCGCCATCGTTGGAGGCGCGCCAGACGCCGAAGCTCGACAGCAGGGCGGTGAAAGCTGCCCACAAACCGGAGGGCGTAACCGCGCGCACCGTATCTGTGCCCGCAACGGCCTCAGCCGAGGTGGCCAGCTCGACCACGCCCTTGGTGACGGTTGTCGCGTCCGGGTTGGCGAAATTGGTGTCACCAAAGGACAGGCTGGCGGCCGTGATGGACGCGAACTGGATATCGATGGCGAGATTAAGCACCGAGGCGTCTGTCTTGACGATGATCGCGTCCGGCTGGCCGTAGAGGGCGAAGAGCGTGCCATTAGCCAGATAGAGGCCGAAGGACCGTACCGTATAGTCGTCCGAGGTCTGATCCTGCACCGTGATATGGGCGCTCTTCGAATCCGTGGTCAGGCCGGAAATCGTGGTGATTTGCTTGGTTTCGCCAGCCAGCGCTGTCAGGGTCGGCACCGGCGTGATGGCGGTGGGTGATACCCCGACCTTCGTGATGACCAGCGGCAGTGTACCGTTGGCTTGCGCGGCGGCGAGGGCGGCTAAACCGCCATTGGTGACGACGATAGACAGGCTCACGCGGCCTCCGCTGAAATCCGGGCGCTGATCACGGGGCGCGCCACGGCCTTGATGCCGATATCGCCCGTGGCCTGAAGCCCTTGTGTGAGGGTGAAGTGGGAGCGCAATGGCTTGGTGCGCTCGATTTCGCGCAGGATGGTGGCCTGATAATCGGCAGGCACCGCCCCTGACATATTGATGTTGATGACGACATCGAAGGTGTGCGGCGTGCCCTTGGGCGTGCTTTGCCACCATTCGCGGATGGCGACGGATGCGCCCAGCGCCTCGACCACGGCGCGCACAGAAGCGACCGAGCCCTTACGACGCTGGATGTAATAGGCCTGCCGGATGCGCGCGCGCTTGACCAATTCCGGCCAGTCGGGCGACCAGGGTATCGATGGAGAGCGCTCGCGCCAGCCACGGCAGGTATTGCACCGGGCAGCGATCAGGCGACCACAGATCGCGGATCGGAACCGGCAGGGCAGGGGTTTGGATGGCCGCCTCAAGGGCGCGCTCCAGATGGCTGGCGTTGGGCGGCAGGACGCTCATCATGCGGCCGTCCCCATATCGTTGAGGATAATGCCGGTGCAGTGGGCGGCCTGCGTGCTGCTGATCACCACATCAGCAGCGGGCGAAGCGATGGTGACATTCTGCACACCGGCGACACGCAGGGCTGAGCCGATACCGTTGCGGGTGATGTCACGGCCGATCTTGCGCGATTCCGCGACATAGGCATCGAGCTTGACAGCGGCCTCGGCCAGCACGGTGGCGCGATCCGGGCCGCTGAAGGTCCAGAGGCTGGCCGTGATGCTGTACTCGACGATGGTGGCGGACTGGACCGTGACGCTATCGGTCAGGGGGCGGATTTCATCGGCGGTCAGGACGCTGGCCACCGTAGCGATCAGCGGGGCGCCCGCCTCACCATCGCCGGTGCGCGAGAGGATCGAGACCACCACCTCGCCGGGGGATGGGCTGGTGGCGCTGGCATCGGCCACATCAGGATCGGCCGAGAGGGCATGATAGATATAGGCCAGTTCGGGACCGGCCACGGAATAGCTCTCTGGCGCAAGGATGATGCGCTCGCGCAAGTCATCGTCGCTCTCACCGGCAAGGCGGGTGACCTGTGCCAGCACCGCCAGATTATCGAGATCCGCGCCGGTAGCATAGGCGACCATGACCGCCATGGCGGCGTCATTGACACGCTGACGATCGAAGAGACGCCAGTGCGCGGCGGCTTGCAGAACCTTGACGGCGGGATCGCTCTCGATGGTTTCGTCAAAATCGGGCAGGGGGTCGATGACGCCGGGAATGCCGAGGCGCACGCTTTCCGCCATCTGCGCGAAGAGGGTCTCGAAACTGAGCTCTTCGACAACATCGGGAAACGGGACTTTGGACAGATCAATGGCGGTGGCGGAACTCATGCGCGCCACATTGATCCCGTGCGCCGGGGCCGCGCATCCTTAGCCACCTGTCAGGGGCGCTGTGACAGGCGGGCAAGCTGGAACCCTTCCGCCCCTAGGGGCGATGGTCAGGCCTTGACGTGCCCGAAACGGGCGGCCCGTGGAATTTCGCCCACCCATGACCAAACATGACATCTACCTTTTCTGGACGCTCAGCTTTTTCAGCGCGCTGGCGGTTGTGGTCGGCAAGCTCGGCATGATGCTCTTTGCCCTTGCCAGCGATCCACCGGAAGACCCGACGCTGGCCGCGCACTGGCGGCGCAAGCGCCTGTGGCTGACCTATTCCGAGCTGATGGCGCTGCCCGCCTTCGCCACCATCGCCATCACGGCCACGATCTATCTCAAGCTTGAACCGGTCACATCGATTCCTATCGCCATGGCGCTGGGCGCGCTGGGCTTCGGCTTCCTGCTCGATGCCGTGAAGTATCTGGCCGAAAAGAAGAAGAAGGAGCTAGCATGAGCCCCATCATCATCTGTGTGAGCGTGTTTCTGCTGATCGGCACGGCCGCCGCCCTGTTACGCGCGGCACATCACGACAAGCGCGCCACCACGCATATGAAGGAGGCGCGCACATGCAAGACGCCGAAGTAAAAACCCTGCAACGCAACCTGATTTCCAAGGGTTACCAGCCGGGCGCAGTTGACGGCAATTTCGGGCCGAAGACGCTGCACTGCCTGCTGGCTTGCGCTGCCAGTGTGCGCCAGTCGGATGCGCTCAAGGTTCATGCCGAGGCTCTGGCGCCAGCCATGCTCCGCGCCGGCATCATCGGGCGTTTCCGCATCTCGCATTTTCTGGCCAATGCCGCCCATGAAACCCGAGGCTTTACCAAGCTACGCGAAAGCACATCTTACAGTGACGCCGCCCACCTCGATGCGACCTATTCCCGCGTGAAGGGCTACAGCGATGCGCTGGCCCTCATCCGCGCCGGTTCGGTTGCCATCGCCAACCGCGTCTATGCCGATCAGCTTGGCAACGGCAATGAAGCGTCTGGCGACGGCGACCGTTATCGCGGCCGTGGCTACCTGATGCATACCTTCCGCGACAACTACGCGGAAGTCGGCAAGCTGATCGGCCGCGATCTGGTGACCGCGCCGCAATGGCTTGAAACGCCGGACATCGCCGCAAGCGCTGCCTGCGCCTACTGGAATGCGCGCACGCTGTCAGTTGCGGCCGACCGCAACGACCCTATCACCATCCGTCGCATCATCAACGGCCCGGCCAGGCTCGGCCTCGATGACTGCACGCGCGTGGCCAACCGCCTTATTGCTCTGTGGATCTAGGCCATGCCAGCGCACAGACGAAATTTCCGCGTCGAGCAAACCGAGAGCCTTCTGCCGGCCTTCTATATCCGGCCTGGTCGCGGTTCGACGCCGGTTACGCTGACGGGCTGGACGGCCAGATCGCAATGGCGCGTGAGGCTTTCAAAGCCAGAGGCCTTACTCGAGCTCACGACCGAGAATGGCGGCATCGCCATCGATGCCGACCGCCGCATCCTGAGCTACGCCATCACGGATGAACAGCGCGCAAGCCTGCTGGCAATGGCCTATTCGCGGCTTGTCTATGACACCTTTCTGATTTCGCCCACCGGCCGCCGTTACAAGGTGGTCGAGGGCGAAATCCTGCTGGTGAGATCGGTGACGCACCCATGACTGACGCTGATGATCCGTTTGAACTCCTGCCCGTGCTTGAAGGGCCACCGGGCGAACCGGGGCCGCGAGGCCTGCCGGGAGAGCCCGGACCGCCGGGTGATCCGGCCAATCGTTACGAGCACCTGCAGGCCTCACCGGCCGTTCAATGGACGGTCAATCATAACCTTGGCCGCAAGCCGCATGTGTCCGTGCGTTCGGTCGGGGGCGTCGAGGTTCTGGCCGATGTCGTTCATCAGTCGCTCAACCAACTCACCGTCAATTTTGCAGCGCCCTACACGGGCTCCGTGGACTGCCTATAGGAGGCCTCATGTCTAAATCCGTTTTGTCTGATCTCGATCTGGGCGGCACCGCCCGCATTCTGAATCTACCCGCGCCTGCGAGCGACAATGAACCGGCGCGCATGGCCGACCTCAACCGAGCGGTTGAGGGGCTGGCATGGAAGGATTCGGTGCGTGTCGCTTCGACCGCCAATATCAATCTGACCGCGCCTGGCGCCAGCATTGGCGGCATTAATATGGCGGCCAATGATAGCTTCCTTGCCAAGGATCAGACCGCGCCTGCCGAAAACGGGATTTACATCTGGAACGGCGCAGCCATTCCCGCCACCCGTCACCTTAACGCCAATACGGCGGATGAACTTGAACAGGCCGTGGTCAGTATCGAGGAAGGGGCCAGCGCCAATGCCACCTTCCGTCAGACCAGCGTCAACTTTACGCTGGGCACTGGCGCGGTGGTCTGGGCGCCCTTTGGCTCCAGCGCGGCGGCCGCCTCTGAAACCCTGGCCGGCACGATCGAGATCGCCACGCAGGTTGAGGCCGATGCGGGCACGGATGATGTGCGCGCTATTACGCCTAAAAAAATGGCGGAATGGTCCGGCCGCAAGCTGAAGGCGACCGCGCCTATTGGTGACGGCTCGGCCACGTCGTTTGCGGTGAACCACAACTTCAACACCCGTGATGTGAC
The DNA here is from genome assembly GCF_964186625.1 of Asticcacaulis sp. MM231. NCBI lineage: Bacteria > Pseudomonadati > Pseudomonadota > Alphaproteobacteria > Caulobacterales > Caulobacteraceae > Asticcacaulis > Asticcacaulis sp. MM231. The sequence goes on along the minus strand of NZ_OZ075108.1, from coordinate 2,496,878 downwards.
CGTGGGCGTTTACCGCAACAGCGGCAATTATGACGAGGTGATGTGCGACATCGAGCGCACCAACCTCAACACCGTGACGCTGAAATTCGCCGTGGCGCCGGCCGCAACCGCCCTTCGCGTTGTCATCATCGCTTAAGCAGGGGTAAAATGACCAAATCCGTTCTCAGCGACCAGGACTTCAATGGTGCGGCGCGCCTGCTGAACTTGCCGGCGCCGGTCAGCAACTCAGAGCCCGCGCGCCTGTCGGACATTGCCGGCTATATTTCCGGTACCGCCGGCGTGGGGAATGTGCTCACGCACCATCTGCCCCTGGGCGCGCTGTCGGGGTCGCGGCAATGGTATCAGGATGCGGCCCAGATCGATGGCGAGACCGGCGCGTCTTATACGCAAGTCAGTGCAGATGGCGGCAAGACAATCACCTGCCGTCTGAGCAATGTCGTCTGGTCAGGCGGCGCTGGCGTTCTTGTGCCAGCGCCGCCTGTGACAGCGTACCTGCCGACGGTGACGGGCACCTTGCAAGCGGCGTGGGGTATCACCAAGATGGTCTCGGCCTATGCCGGTGCTGCCATACAGATCAAGATTGGCGGGGTCGATACGAACTTAGGTTTCGTGGGTCAAAATCTGGATACCAGCCTGCTGACCTCTGGCACACTGTACGCCATTGTCCAGTGGTATGATCAGTCAGGCAACGGCAACCACAAGACGGCGCCGGGCAGCATCAACCAGCCTTACCTCTATTGGGAAACCGGTAGCCTACCGGTCGTCCAGCTTGCCGAGTATGGCTATTTCTCGCTGCCAGCCCTGACGACAGACCCCGCGAACACCTGCATTGTGCAGGCGGCAGCCTATTACTGGCAGGGACGCCCAGTCGACACAATCAACTGCGGCACGGCGAACCAGACCGACTTCCGCGTCGGGTGTGCCATTGGCGGCGCATCGCTTGCCATGCAGATGATCGTATCGAATACGGCTAAAAATCCGCCCAATGACGGCCTTAACAACACGAAACTCATGACCACGTGCACGCCATGTATCGTGGGCGTGAACAACAATGGGTCAGGCTCGACCGTTCGCCGCGATGGCTACACCTACGGCCTAACCGCCAATACCTCGACCACTCTAACCGGCGGGCGCACTGGGTGGTCTGGCAGTGGAACGTCTTACGGTCGTATGGATTTCTACGGCATGGTCAAATACACGGCGGCCCTGTCCTCCGGTGACGAACTTCTTGTGGCCGCATATATGCGCGACTTGTACCTGACGAATAGTTGGACGCCATCTAAGGCCATCACGGTTTGCGGTGATAGCAAGACTCAGTCTGATGCGGCGGCCGCCAACAAGTCCCTGACGAAATGCCTTCATAACGAATACGGTCGTGACCGGAGTGTCATCGTTAGAAATATTGGACTCAACGGCACCGCTATTCAGTTCAGATACGCCACGTTCCGCTTCTACTATGGTTCTGGTGGCGGCCTGTATGTCGAGCAGGGTGCGAAGAACATCCTTGTCAACTGGCTTGGCACGAATGACGTTGTGGCCAATCGCACCCTGGAGAACATCACCACGGACACCAATAACTTCTGGCATCCGGAATCCAGCGGCAATGGTTCATCATTAGCGACACAAGGCTTCTACGGCTCTGTCCAAGTCAATATCATGCCGCGAAAGGATATGTCGGCGCCACAGATAGCGGTGCGGGACAGCGTCAATGCGGCCATGGCCGCTAACACGATCGCGGGGATATCAGGCCACCATGCCAACTGTGATTTCTACAATCTGACGACATCTGGACAGCCGTTGGTTGGCTTCGCTGAAAGCAATCCGAACAGCCTGTCGGGTGACGGCATACACGAGTCTGCGGTTGCCTACGTCATCGAAGCCCCTTATCTCAAGGCGGCGATTGAAGCAGTAGCGGCTTAGTCGCGGCCCGAAGACTGCCCTTATTAACCCCTGCGGGGGGAGGCAATATGACACTTTTGGAAAAAGCCGCTGGTGGCACCATCGCCCTTCTCCTGACAGTCTGCGCATGGCTGGCGCATGACGGTCAGGTGACGGGGCTTAAGGCCGATATCGAGCTGATCAATGCCAAGGCTACGGCCTCGGTGGCGAACGCCAGCGCGTCGGTTTTGGAACTGCGACTGGCCGACGCCTCACGCGCCAGCGCGATCGAGGCGCAACTCGTCTCGCAAGGCCGCAACATAAGGAGCCTGACCGATGCAATCACCACGGAAGCGCGGGCCGATGTCGGCCTGCAAAAGCCTGTTGATCCTGACCTTAAGCGGGCTCTCATTGCTGACTATCAGCGCCTGCTCGACCTCCAAGCCAGCGCCGCCGGAAGTGGTGGAGGCGCGGCCGACCGTGCCGCCGGAATCGCGCCGGCCGTGCGAGATGATCAATCCATCACAGATTGAGACGAATGCCGACACCAGGGTGATTTTCGCTCTGGCCAATGGCAGCATTTTGGAATGTGACGGCCGACGCGAGGGCGCGGTCAGGGCCTCCGATGGAAAAACATCAGGGCATCATTGACAGCAACTCACCGGGGTAGACTTTCTTAGCGTTTGGAAATGGAAATTCCATTGCCATGACCTCAGGAATGATACTCGCTATCGAAAAGACCGAAAGGCCACCGTGAAACCGAGCAAAAACAGCTACTATTCTGCGGTTGTCGGTATTTATTGCGGCATTAAATTGCTTTCCGGACTTCTTAGCTCCCTGCGATAACATCGTCGAGATGGGTAGTATTTCGAGGAAAGCTTGAGCACCAAGCTCATCCAGCCCCCCGCTTAGAAACCACGCCGAGTGGACATTTCCAAAATTGGGTAGTCTATGGCCCATATATTCTCTGAACATTGCCATACCTAATTTCGCGCTAAATACGTCGAGGTAGGTCGAGCCGATCCCGACGGGAAGGTCACCTTTAACGACCGCGCTATTGGGAAGCAGGGGGTTGTGCGCAACAGGAACGTTGTCGGACAAGATTTCTGTAATAACTTCAGGAGCGTTGTTCATAACGCCGTCTCGAATTTTGCGTAGATCCCTCAATTCGTTCTCTGAAAGTGCGCCGCCTGCAGAAAGTCTTGCGAAAAGGGACGCAACGAGATCAACCTTGCCAGTACCGTTGTTGCAGGCCTTGCACGTGGCAAATTCCATGCCCGGCGGCCTATCTTTTTTGGTGAACATTATTTTCGGCGGCATGTGCTCCATCGTCGCCGCCGCGCCGCCACAATAGATGCAATCACTTTCCGCTTGAACTTCGAGCCGTTTTTCCGCTTTTGCCATAACGTTCTCCATCAACAGATGCATCTGTGAGGCTGAGTCTTGATGGAGGGCAAGTTCTAGGAAATCAGCCTTCGAAGTGACGCATAACGATATCGAGGACGGTCTCGCGGTTGGCCTGACTAAAGCCAATGAGCTCACGCACCGGGTGATGATCCTTGCCCTGCTGGTGTGAGTTGGCGATCTGGGCCACCTTGCCGCTAAAGCCGACCTCGAGCAGATCCGGCGAGACCTTCACGCGCATGAAGCGGGGGCCACGGATTTTCTTGAACATGGCACGCTGTTTCACGGTCAGCTTCTTCATGCGGCCAGATCCGCGGTTATCCTCGCCGGGCTCCAGCGGCAGATATCTGATGATCTTGGTGCGGTCAAAGGTACGCTCGCCGCCGGACTGGGTATCGAAGCCGATGATGGTGCGGCGGCCCATATAGGCCCAGCTCTTCATCAGGACGAGACGTGGCTGGCCAGAGCCATGGGCGGGATAGAGGAACTTGATGGCGTGAAGTGTGCGGCGCGCCTGCAGCTTTTTCTTTCGAGGCGTGTAGGGCGTGCCATCCGGGTTTTTCTGGTCGGCAATGCGCTTCGCCTGATCGCGCCGCAGCTCGATGCCGATTTTCCTGACCATGCCGCGCCGGCCGGTGGCACTCAGCTCGCGCAGCAAATCGCCGGCTATCTGGTCGAGCTCTTCGAGGGCGCGCAGATCCTCAGCCATCGACGGCAGGCTCCGGTTCGGGGTAGGGCACGATCAGATTGTCATTCTGGTCATAGATCTGCTTCAGGCGCACGCAAGGCGGCAAGCCCTGCATCAGTGCGGCCAGATCATCGTCACCGGCCAGTGGCGTCTCTTTGCGGGCCTGCAGGGTGTGGCCGCCGCCCTTGCGCGGGATGACATCGATCGCCTCGGTGAGTTTGAGCGTGATGGAGATATCAACCGTGTGTTCATCGAGGATATCGACCTCGAAGTCGAAGGCGTTGCGATCGTGGTTTTGCAAGGCCGCCACCTCATGGCTGGCCAGCCACGCCACGATCGGCATGAAGACGGTATCGGGTGGGGCCGAAAAATTGAGCACGGTGATTTCGAGGTCATAGTGATACTCGTAGCTCATATGCTCTTTGGACAGCCACGCCCTGATCTTGCCGGCGTGGGCATACATTTCGATCTTGGACGGATTGTCGACCAGGTCAGGGATGCATTTGCAAAGTAAGGCGCGGAGGCTTTTCGGCTTTTCCATGGATCAATCCCAAAGCTGGACGATTTTCATCTGCGGCACCGACTTGGTGAGCAGGTTCGGCAGAATGATCTCCTGCCCTTCGGTCAGAATGGCGCCCTGACTGGCGATGTCGCGGTTGAGCATCAGGACGGTTTCGACCACGCCGGAGGTTTGGCCCAGGGCGCGCCAGACCAGCGCATCGAGCGCCTCGCCCTGCTGTGCCTTGACGGTGATCGTTTCGGCCATCAGATCAGCTCGGAATCGACGCGGCGACAGCCGAGGATGTCGCGGATGGCGTTCAGGCCGTTGCGCTGATGATGGGCGATGGCCGACTGAACCTCCTGCTCTTTGTCGATCCCGGCCTTGGTGGCGGTGATGTCAGGGTGGGTTTCGAGCAGATCGGCCGTGGCGTAGGCGAAGACGGCGCGGCTCCAGAGCAGTTCCAATTCGGTATCGTCGCCATACTTTTCGGATTCGACGTCAGAGAGTGTGTCGCAACCTGCCTCGATCTTAAGCGCTTTCCAGTCCTTCAGGTCGCGGCTCACGGTGATGATGGCGCCGGTGATGGCCGGGATCAGGCGCGGATCTGGGATGGTGGCATTGCCGACGCGCATGGCTTTGCGGAAGGCATTGAGATCGATGGCCGGCCAGAATTCGCCAGCGGATACGGTGGCACCGGCGGGGGAGGCATCTTCAGGCGGGGAAATGACAAAACCGGACATGCTTAGATCCGCATAAATTCGATGATGCGGCCAGTCTCGTCATAGCAAACAGCCAGTCTCGCCTCGTCTTGAAGGGCCAGAAATCCGTTTATCAGCCCAACGAAGCTGGTTTCAAATCCGCCATTTCTTGCGATGCCGACCTGAATATTCGGATGATCAGCCAGTGCCTGATTGCAGCGCGGACGATGCGAAGCCATGGCCTGCATGAATTCGGGATCTAGGGCCAGCGCTTCGTTCAGGAAGGTTACGAGGCTATCGGTCTGCGAGGCTGTCTTTTTGGTCGGCACGAGCATGATGTCCTCAATTCCGGTAGGGGGGTGGGGATCGGGAACGGCAGAGGGGGGAGAAAAACCCTTGCCGTTCCGTCACCGCCCCCCTGACGCCGTGGGGCGGGAGTTAAGCTTCGCTCGTTTCCGGGGAAGCAATGGGCATTTTTTCCAGCAGCTTCATCAGGCGCTCGCGCTCCTTTTGCGTGCCGCTTTTCTTGTTGAGCTGGAAGGCGCGATCGAGGTGATGAAGCGCTTGCGCATAGGCGGCGCGCTTGGCGCCTGCCGGACCATCGGCGGCCTCTTCGATGCTATCGGCCAGACGGAGGAAGTGCAGACCAAGGGCCTTTTGCAGCTTAGCGCGGACGATATCGTTGACGTTGTTTTCGGGCGCGTCCGTCAGATCAAACGTGCGCTGAAGGACAGGAATCTGGAAGTCCTGCTTCAGGGTGACGGCGAGCAAGCCAGCGGTGGCGATTTCTTCTGCGATCAGGGTGGCGGCTGACCGCGTATAGCGCTCCGGAAGAGACAGCTTGTGCTTAAGGACATGCTCGGCCATTTCCAGCGCCATGCCGTAATCACCGATATCGAGACGCCAGACCATGATGGTGGCGAAGATTTCGTCCTGGACGGCCTTACCGGTTTCCTTGGCGGCTTCGAGGACGCCCAGCACATGCGCGTCGTAGGCATCGATCATCTGGCGCTTGGCCGCGATCTTCCGCTCAACCGACTTCTCAGCGCTCAGTTGATGCATGTGCTCGCCGAGCTGGGCGCGCAACAGATCATATTCCGTGGCTTCCGGTCCTGTTTCGGGGCGGGCAGGGGCCGTGCCGGTCGCACCGGCGGCGATGGCGGCGGCGGCGAAGACGCGGGCGCGGTGGGCTTCGACAGGGCTGAGACGACGCTGGGGCGGGGCCGCATCATCGACGACTTTCAGGACGACCGGTGCGGCGACATCTTCGATAACAGCTTCCGGCTCGCGCCCTTCCGAGATGGCGGCGTCGAGGAATTTCGCCTTATGACGTTCGGCCAGTGATCGCTTGGGAGTTTCGGACATCTTGACCTCTTAGAAGAATGGGGACGGCACTCATGCCGCCCCCCTGATCAGCCGCGAGAGCGGGGCTGGTATGGGTTAGGCGTTGTGCAGGGCGATGTTTTCGACCACGGCGACGAAGTCGAGATCTTCCAGTACGTAGGCATAGTTGCCCGACTGGTAGTCTTCGATACGGTCGCGCTTCGAGTTGTCGACGATGTTGCGACGATGCGCGCCTTCCTGCTCGTAGATCGACAGGTTGCTGTACTTGGTAATCATGATGGTGCCGGATGGGAAGTAGGGCACAATCGCTGCAGGCTTCCCGCCCAGGCGCTTGGTGGACATGATAATGTCCGTGGCGAGCTGGTTTTCCGCATCCTGAATCTGGTTGATGAGCGGGAAATACTTGTCATCGAGCAGATCGTCGGAGACCAGGACAACGAGATCAGGGTCTTTCCGGGCGTGCTCCGGCATCAGACGCAGGGCATCATAGACGAGGGCATCGAGCGTCTTGTAGTCAGCCGTGGCGGCGGTACCGTAAGTCACCTTCGTGGTGAAGCCGGCCGTGGTATCGGCGCCATCGGACAGCACCTGCGCTGGGCATTCGGTGCGGGCCTTCTGCAGCCAGCCGATATTGACGTCCTGCCCCAGCGGATAGGTCGCCTTGTCCGTCGTTGCGGCGGCCTGGACACCGTTGAACCCGACCATGATCATATCGAGGGCAATGCGCTTGACGATCAGGTTTTGGATACGGATCTGGAAGTCAGGGAACTTCGCCCACATGTCCAGCTTGGCATAGGTGATCTGCGTATCGAAGTTAGTCTGCTTACAGTCGTAGGGGCGGTTGTCGAGGCTAGACGGATCAGCCGGCGCACGGTCAGTCGTGGTGGTGTTGGTGCGGCTGGCAATGGGGCCAGAAATGCCGAGACCGATGATTTCGGCCGACTTTTCGATGACCAACGGCATGTTGATCTTGGACAGAAAATCGCTGGAGAGCTGAACCTTATCGACCAGTTTTTGCTGGATGGACGGGGCCGCGACAAACTTTACCGATGCGTCAGGCACACCATTAAGCAGCGCGATATGGCTGGTGAATTGCATAAACGCAATGCGGGTTTCGTTTCTCATCAAGAGGCTCCAAAAGGAAAGAGGTAAAGCGCGGCGGGTGTATTTTGGGGTTAGCAGTCGGCCATGATCACGCCGTCACCGCCGGACGATACCGGGCGCGGGGTGTATTTGCTGACCGGCGTCTTTTCGACCTCGGCCTTGAAGGCGGTGAATTCGGAGGTGATCTTGTCGATCTTGGCGTCGGTGGCCTTGGTTTGGGCTTCGAGCACGCCGGTAAGCTGCGAGAAGCCTTGCTGCATGACGGCGGCGAAGGCGGCCATATCGGCAGGCGGTGTATCAGGCGTGACGACGGGCGCGGGCGGCGTCTCGATCTTCGGCGCGGCGAGACCGGTGATGAAGTTCTTAAGGCCCGTCATGAAGCTTTCGGCTTCGGTGGTCGCTACGGCGGACGGTTCCAGATCGAGCGAGAATTCTTCCGGCTCACTGACGAAAGCGCCGAAAGCCTTTGCGCGCGCGGTGAATTCAAGGCGTTCGGTGCCAAGAGACGCGGGCGAATCCGTAATGGCCAGGCCACCGATATAGGCTTCGTTGGATTCCGCGAAATTCGGGTAAAGCTCAATCGAGGTGTAGAGCTTTTGGCCATTCTTGTTGAGGGCGATCAGATCATCACTGACTTCCAGCTCGGCATAGAGGCCGACGCGCTTTTCATCCTTGCCGCCAACTTGCAGGGTAACGTCCTCGGTTTTCATCGTAACGATATCGCCATAGGACTGGAAAGGCGGCTGGCCGGTGATGCCCTTAAAGTGCTCAAGGTTGATGCGCGCGGGATAGGTCTCGCGGTTGAAGTTCTTCGCGGCCTGTTTCAGCATGGTAGGATCGATCTTGCGACCGTCGATGGTGTTGCCGGAGGTGGCGATACGGACGAACTTGGTTTTCTTGGCCATAAGGCGGGCTCCTGAAGGGCGATTTCGGACCGGCGCGAATGACGCGCGTTAAAGCCCATTACCGCGCGTTCATGGGCTCGATTGGCAACCTTGGCGACCTGTCACAGCGCCCCTGACAGGCGGCACGGCTCACGCGCGCAGGGACAGGGCGCATATCGTCCGGTCATGAGTTCTGATGAGACCGTCCCCATTCCGTATGACGCCCGCCGTCAGGCACGCAGCCTGTACTGGCGCGGCTGGGGCGTGACGGAAATTGCGGACGAGCTTCAGCTTAAGCGCACTACGGTGCAGAGCTGGTGTGACCGCGACAAATGGGCCGACGCGCCGATGATGCAACGGATCGAGGAATGCGTTGCCACCAAGCTGATGACCATCGTCAGCAAGGATAAATACACAGGCTCTGATGTACGCGATATCGACCTGCTCACCCGGCAGGCGGTCAATATCGAGATCGCCAAGACCAAGGTGCGCCGATACGAGCAGCCAGACGGCCATGAGGGCGATCTCAACGAGAAGGTGGCCAACCGCAATGCGGGGCCCAAGAAAAAGCCGACCAAGAACCTGCTCGATATGGCCGCGTGTGAGAAGCTGCGCGCTGCCTTTGAGGAAGGGGCTTACGCCTTTCAGCAGACCTGGTGGGATAATCAGGGCGAGCGCATCCGCATGCTGCTCAAGAGCCGCCAGATCGGCGCGACCTACAGCTTTGCCCGCGAGCGGCTAATTCGCGCGCTGGTCACTGGCAACAACCAGATCTTCATATCGGCCAGCCGCAACCAGGCCAATGTGTTCCGCCAGTACATCGTGCAGTTTGTCGAAAAAGAAACCGGCATCACGCTCAAGGGCAACCCGCTGGTTATCGATCGCGGCACGGATGCGGACGGCAATTATCTTGAGCCGGTCGAACTGCACTTCCTCGGCACGAACTATCGCACCGCCCAGAGCTATCATGGCGATGTCATCATCGATGAGTTCTTCTGGATCTATGGCTTCGAGCAGCTTTACAAGGTTGCCTCGGCCATGGCGACCCAGAAGCGCTACACCATTACGCTGTTCTCGACGCCTTCTACCGTGGCGCATGAAGCCTATCCGATGTGGACCGGGGAGCGCTACAACCGCAAGCGCAAGAAGGGCGATCGGATCAATCTCGATGTCAGCCACGAGGCCCTGAAGAACGGGGCGAGCGGCGCTGACAGGATATGGCGCCAGATCGTCACGCTGGATGACGCGATCGAGGGCGGCTATGATCTGATTGACCGGGACGAATTGCAGCTCGAATACAGCGTCGAGGAATTCGACAACCTGTTCAATTGCCTGTTTGTCGATGATTCCGCGTCCACCTTCCCGATGTCGATCCTTCGCCCCTGTATGGTCGACAGCTACGAGGTCTGGCAGGACGTCAAAGTGCATCACGCGAAACCCTACGCGGGTGAGGTGTGGCTTGGCTATGATCCGGCGGAAAGCGCCGATGGTGACAATGCCAGCCTGATCGCCCTGGCCGCGCCAAATGGCAAGACGGGCAAATTCCGCGCGATCGAGAAAAAGCAGCTCAAAGGCATGAGCTATCAGAAGCAGGCCGAACTGATCGCGGAATGGACGCGCAAGTATAACGTCACCGAGATCGCTATCGATGTCACCGGCATGGGCGGTGCTGTCTGGCAACTGGTGAGCGGCTTCTTCCCGCGCGCGCGCCGCATTCAATACTCGCCATCGGTCAAGGCCGACATGGTCTACAAGGCCAAGAACGTCATCGAGAACGACCGCCTTGAGTTTGACGCCGGCTGGTCTGACCTCGCCATGGCGATGATGTCTATCCATGCCAAGCTGACCAAGGGCGGGCACCAAATCACCTATGTGGCGCGCCGCTCGGCCGCAACCGGCCATGGCGACCTGGCCTGGGCGCTCCTGCACGCTCTTTATTGCGAACCGCTTGAAGGCGCTGACGGCGCTAAGAAATCTACCGTGGAGTTTTCCGATGACGACGAAGAAATCAGTGAAGGCCGTAGCCACTCAGGTTATGGCCACCGAAGCGAGCGCATCAGCGCCCGCCGAGGCCGAGGTGTTCAGCTTCGGAGACGCGGAATCGGTGCTCGACCGCCGCGAGTTGCTCCAGCATATCGAGTGCTGGCACAACGGGCGCTATTACGAGCCGCCGGTAGATCCGCGCATGCTGGCGCGCGTGGCCAATGTGGGTTCGCATCATCGCTCCGCCTTGCAGGTTAAGCACAACCTTTTGTGCGAAACCTTCCTGCCCAGCCAGATCCTTACCCGCGCCGAATTCTCGAAATGGGCGATGGACTTTCTTATCATGGCTAACGGGTACCTTGAGCGCGTCGACAACATCGTCGGCCGCCCCGCCATGCTGAAAAGTTCGCTGGCCATGAACACGCGGCGAGGCCTTAAGGACGGTCAGTATTGGTTCATCAACAACCGCTTTGAGGAGCACGAGTTCAAGCAGGGCTCGGTGTTTCATTTGATGGAGCACGATATCAGTCAGGAGATTTATGGCGTGCCGCAATATCTCTGCATGCTGCAAAGCGCCTTTCTCAATGAAGCCGCGACCCTGTTTCGCCGCCGCTATTATCTCAATGGCGCGCACGCCGGCTTTGTCTTCTATCTGTCCGAGGCGTCCATGCAGGAAAAGGACGTGAATAATATTCGTGAGCAACTCAAAAAGGCCAAGGGCGTCGGAAATTTCAAGAACCTGTTCATGCACTCTCCCGGCGGCAAGAAGGACGGCGTGCAGATCATCCCTATCAGTGCAGTGGCGGCCAAGGATGAGTTCGTCGACATCAAAAACACGACGCGGGACGATGTGCTGGCCGCGCACCGCGTGCCGCCCCAGCTACTGGGCGTCATCCCTCAGACGGCCGGCGGCTTCGGTGATGTTGAAAAAGCCGAGCGCGCGTTTGTGCGGATGGAGATCAAGCCGCTGCAAAAGCGCTTCCTCGAGCTGAACGACTGGCTGGGCTTCGAGGCCGTGCGCTTTGCCGACTACAACCCGGAAAGCGGGGCAGGGGCGTAAAGCCTCTGCCGGCATCCGTTGACGCTTTTCCGCTGCCTGGTCGGCACGGGAACATTTAGCGAACAAATCAACGGAGTTCAAACCTCATGAGTGAGTTATCACCGGTTATCCCTATCCGGCCGGTAGCGGCCTACATTGGCGGCAAGAAGAACCTCTCGCGCCGGCTGGTGGCGCGCATCAACGCCATCCCGCATGAGACCTATGCAGAGGTCTTTGTCGGGATGGGCGGCGTGTTCCTGCGACGTGACCACAGGCCGAAGTGCGAGATCATCAACGACTATAGCGAGGATGTTTCGACCTTCTTCCGCGTGCTGCAGCATCACTATGCCGCCTTCATGGACATGCTGAAGTTTCAGGTGTCGTCGCGGGCAGGCTTTGAGAAGCTGACGGCCATGGCGCCGGCCAGTCTGACGGACATGCAGAGGTCAGCCCGATTCCTGTACCTTCAGAAGCTGGCCTTCGGTGGCAAGGTGGCGGGCCGGAACTTTGGTGTCAGTCTGGGGCGGCCGGCGCGGTTTGATGTGAGCAAGCTGGGGCCGGAGCTGGGCGACCTGGCCGAACGTCTGGCCGGGGTAACCATCGAGCGCCTGGACTGGTCTGAGTTCATCCGGCGGTACGATCGCGAGAGCACGCTGTTTTATCTCGATCCGCCCTACTATGGGTGCGAGGGCGACTACGGCAAGGAACTGTTCAGCCGTGACCAGTTTGCGGCCATGGCCGAGCAGCTCAGGACGATCAAGGGGCGGTTCATACTCAGCCTCAATGACCGGCCAGAGGTGCGGGCCATCTTCGCGGGCTTCGACATCGAGGACGTCAAGGTGCGGTACAGCGTGGGCGGCGTGGCCAACAGCCAGATGGCGGGCGAGGTGATCATCAGCAACTAGCCCCATAGGTGGCCGTACAGCGCCCCGATGCACCCGCGTGTGCGTCGGGGTGTTTTCGTGCGCGGAGGCCAACGGGTGGCCACGGGCGGCGGGCGGCGGCCCAAGCCAGCCAGACCCCGCGCGCCGCGCTCGTCCCCACACCTCGCCCGCTCGCTTTATATGTCGTTTTTGACGCACTTTTGGGAGAAGCCGCAGTCTTTGCAGGGCAAGCATTAGCGATAGGTTGCAGAACCGTTGGCGTGACGCAGTTTGACGCAGCCAGAAGGCCTTTTTAGAGGGCGGTTTACCATCGCCGTTCTGACCAAATTTTTCTACTTGAGGCCGTGAGTGGAACGGGTGGGAGTCGGGGATTGTCTTACCGCCCACAAAAACTGCCGGTTAATTCCACTTCGAAAAATTACTTGTATATATTTCAATAACTTATTGAATGACTTTTCGGAAGAACGGCCTCATTAGGCCGTCTTACTGAAGCCCACATTCTTAATTATCTCATTGAATTTATTACATAATATAATCTTAAAAAGTAATACTAGGTAAGAATTACAGGGAATGCGGCGGTAAGATAAAAGTAAGGCAGTTTTCCGTTTAAATTCAGACACCTAATTTCGGTAAGACGTTTCCCGCATTGCCCCCAAAGTTTGAAGAGGCAGGTTCAAAAATTCGAAACCAGCTTCATTCGCTAAATCATTCTCGCGCAGATCGACGCACGAACGCCAGCGGCGACCAGGCGTGGGCGCCGGCCGGGAACTTGTGCTTGAATAGATGGTTGGTGATCAGGCGACCGCGCGCAACTGGTATATAGGATTGTCGATCGAGCTACCGTGTGCGGGCCTTCCAAATCTGGCCCCCGCAACCAAAAACTAAAACAAAAGCAAGTGCTTACAAAAAACGGCTTTCCTCACGGGAGGCCGTTTTTGCGTGGCACACTGCTGGCACACTTTTGACGACGGTGGCACACCCGTGTTATTGTTTCCACCCTGGGTCGAACAAGGTGGGGATGCAATGCCTACGCATGAAGTTCTTGGTGGAAAAGTCCAACTCTACAGGAAGCCAAAAAGTCGATTTTGGTGGGTGGCGTCGACCGTAGGCGGTGATCGCCGGCGCGTTAGCACCAAAGAGGAAAACCTTGTCCTGGCGAAAGAGTTCGCCGAAGATTGGTTTCTGGAGCTCAGGGGAAAGTCTCGCGCTGGTGTCCTGACCAGGCGAGAGCGAAGCTTCGATGACATGGCTGACCTGTTCGAGGCGGAGTACGAACTTATCACCGAGGGTGAGCGTAGCCCCAAATGGGTGCAAGGCCACAAAGACCGCTTGCGGCTCCATTTACGCCCCTTCTTCAAAGGCATGGCCATTACGGAAATCGACTCCGGCAAGGCGCAGAGTTACCGCCTGCATCGGGCCAAACAGTTTGGCCGTCTTCCCCCCAAGGGGCCGGATGGTGAATATGTGCGGCCGCCGAAGCCTCCGTCTCGCAGTACCATCCATGATGAGATAGGCACGCTGTCTCTCGTTCTGCAAACGGCCTACCGGCATCGCAAGATCCACGGCGTACCGGATTTATCGCCACCCTATAGGCAACAAAAGAAAATCATCCATCGCCCCTGGTTCACCCTGGCTGAATATAAGCAACTCTATAAAGCCGTTGCCAAGGCGACGCGCGAAGCGCCGGAGCGCTACAAATATGCCTATGAGCAGCTTTACGACCAGATCCTCATCCTGGGAAACACCGGCCTGCGGCCTGACGAAGCGGCGAGGTTACAGCACCGGGATGTGACGATTGCGCACGACCGGGACACCGGCCAGAAGATTCTAGAAATCGAGGTCAGAGGCAAGACCGGCTATGGGCCGTGCAAATCGATGCCTGCCGCTGTAAAACATTACGAACGCCTGCTGGCCCGACCAAAGCAGGGGCCCAGTGGCCGCGCGAAGGACCGCAAACGCTATGAGACGCTTGCCGCGATAAAGGCGGAAGCCGGCAAGCTCTCCCCATTGAGGCAGAAGCAATTAGACGCGCTTGCGCCGCTCTTCGGTGAAAACGGCACCCTCAATAACCTTGAATATGCCAAACCCGCTGATTTGCTGTTCCCCTCAAACCATACCGACATCTTCAATGACATCCTGGTCAAGGAAGGCCTCAAATATGATCGTGAAGGCCATCCCAGAGTGCTTTACAGCCTGCGTCACACCTATATCTGCCTGCGTTTACTCGATGGCGCGGACATCTATCAGCTTGCCAAAAACTGTCGCACCTCAGTCGAAATGATCGAGAAGCATTATGCTGTCCATTTGAAAAATGTCATCGACGCCGGCGCGATCAATGTTCGTAAAACCAGGCGGCGCAGCCGTCCGGATACAAGCACCTTTACCGAATTGTCGGACGGGGAATAAGTCAGTCCACCTGGCGCTCGTCCGACTAATGGCGGCCTTTACCGCCATAGCCCAGCAGCCGCCCCGCGTGGCTGCATTTGCGCGTCGCACGCCGACGGACGCAAATGGGTTTAACACGCTCTGACATCTATCAGATCACCTAGAACTGTCGCCTCCTCATCAAGAACGAATGCCCTTTACAAGAGCCTAGCGCTACAAGAAGCTAAGGGTTGAATTTGATTCTAAAAAACGGGGGGATTGACTAATGAGTTCGGTCGAAAATTCGAAATCCTCGAACGAGGTTATATCGGAAATTATCAGCAGTGAAACGCTACCCCAGAGCGGTGAGTTCCTCGTGTCTCTTCAAGATGAAAATGGCTTATTCACTGAAGACGAAGGCATTTTACATGATTACAAGGACGAATTCCCTTTTAGCTCGTCCGATGGATACTTTGGCGGAATACTTCGGCTAATTTGCGGCTTCAACAATACATTTGGTGGCTTGATTATATTCGGAGTGGACGACAAATCACGTAGGGCCGGGAAGAACAAGGTCACTGTTGATTCTGAAAAGGTTAACAGGAAGCTGAGAGAAAATCTGAGTCAGATTGTCACCATTAGTTGCAGAAAGTACCGCACGCGGTCGGGCGATGTAGACGTAGTCCTAATACCAAAGCGAAAAACCGGTGTGCCTCCTGTACGGCTTGCAAAGGTAATTTCTAACTACTCACCTTCTAAAATCTACAAACGTGCGGGCGCCGAAGTATTGGACGCCGCCGGGATTGACCTTGAGTTCCTATATGGCCCAAGACCAAATCCGTTTATCGAAGAAAAAACTGAGGTATTGTCGATCGACGCCGCGCTTCCAGGTTCACCAGCCACAATCGATGAATTCGTCGGCCGATTTCAAGTCATGGAGCGTGCAATGGAGTGGCTTACGTCATCCCGAGAACCACGCCTGTTTCTCTGGGGGCACGGCGGCTCTGGTAAGAGTACTATCGCATACGAATTTGCCAAGATTGTCGCGGGCAACGGCAAGCTTTTATATACAGTTGGCGGTAAGCAATATGAGCGAGTTATATATGTATCAGCAAAAAACAGTTTTCTAGACCCGTTTACTGCAAAAATAGAAAAGTATAAAGCAACAGATTTTTCGTCTTCCGTTGATTTATTTAAATCTCTACTATATTTATCAAATTGGACGGATCAATCTTTAGATGCCTTCGATGAGGCATATTTACTTAAAGAGCTTGAAGATCTTTTAGAAATTGAGACGCAGTTAATCATAATTGATGACATTGACTCGCTATCCTCCGCTAACGAGGATAACGGGATGGAGCAGCTATTTACAATTGCCGCTCGGTGCCGATCAGAGACAAAGGTACTATACACCCAGCGTAATTTGCCAGTATACGCGCGTCGAAATTCGATAGAAATACCAGGACTTGACCAAGGGGACGAACTTCCAATTTTTATAAGTCTTTGCTCAAAGCAATTTGGCGTGCCCGCGCCAGACGAGGTGGAAGCGCTGCAAATATCAAAACTTTCAGAGTGCCGTCCACTTGCTGTTGAGACCATCATAGGTCTGAGACGCATCACCAGTTCGTATTCGCAAGCTATGCAGAGGTGGACAAGCGATGCGTCGCAAGCGAGAGAATACCTTTTCCAACGCGAATACGACCAACTTTCCAAAGAAAATCGCGGCAGATATTTGCTGGCCGCATTGTGCGCATTCGCCCGACCTCAAGGACTTGGTGTTCTTCAGCAAGTCCTGAGCTTTAAGGACGAGCAATTACAAGATGCGATCGCTGAAACCCGCGATATGTTTCTCAAGGTTGAATACGGCACCGACGGGGGCGACCAGTATTCGCTAGGCGCAGCTACAAGTTCGTTCATCCAGATGATTTCAAAGAAACTGGACAAATTTCCGGCGATTGAGGCGCGTGTCAAACACTACCTGTCGAAAAGTAGTGTGACGCCACCCTCTTTACTTGTATTGCTTGAACGCGCCAATAGGCAGGTCGATCAGGGACAAGCGGAATCCGCATGGACCTTTCTCAACAATACAAGCCTCCCTCCCGCCGTAACCGAGCACCAGGCTTTCAAAGCTACACTCGGTCGAGTAGCAGCCAGCCTTAAAAATCCTCGGCTCGGCGAAGCGCGTCAAGCATTCGAAGAGGCATATGGCCTGGGTAACCGCGACCACAAGATGTACCTCGATTGGCTGGGTATGGAAAAAGCGGCAGGTGCTGGAACCACGAACGGTATCGAAGTGTGCATACGTGTCGTCAATGGCAGTGGTTTTACGAGCCGTACCACCGCAAACTTCTTTCGCCATCTCGCATATTTGCAAATGAAGCGCGCAATTGAGATTTCGGACAGTTCGCCAGAAGAAAGCGAACGCTTAAAAAGAGAATCGCTCAAAAACAACATAAACGGTTATAATTTTGCCAAGAAATCAAGCGACCGAAATTTGGAAAATTACTACGAGCAGATTGTGGACACGTTCAAAAAGGTCGCGATATCCAGTATAAAGAATGGAACCTCAGACCAGCTACTCTCGACGATAGAGGATGTTTTGCAGCTCGCCGACGATCCCGGCGACATTTTACCAATTATCTCTATAAATATGAAGCGGTTGGCGGACAGAGTTCAGCCTCATTCCAGACTGTCAGTTCGCCGTTCAATCACGCGTATTCAAGGTCGACTTTCTCAAAAGGGATTTTGCGCCACTTCGGACGCGGAAGAGAAAAGCAAGTTCCATAGTGCGCTGAAAGCAATGGTGTCGGGTCTATCATGACGAGGGTTGAAGCCATTGTTTGGGTCTTGCGACATGCAAAAATGTAGCCTTCGATAAAAGACGAGATCGATTAGCCAAATTCCTTCTCGTTATGAACCAAGCGGCAAAAATGCGCGTTTCGTTAGCGCCGGCCTGGAATCGAGCGGGACCATCGCTCCAAAGCGTGCAAAAGCTAATTCTAATGATTTCAATGTGTTGGCTCTGGTGCGAGCGGTTTTCTGAGGCATTTCAATTACTTGCTTATCGTCACTTCCTGCAAGAACCAGCCGAACTCGTCAATGTGGAACCTATAAATTTTTTGTTGACGGTTAATGGGAAAACGTCGTTATGTTGCGAGATGCAACTGGGGAGTGTCATGAAGAAGATTATTATGGCTATTATTGCACTGATCGCCATGCCGGTATCGAGTATGGCCGGTGAGCAATATACGGCGGTGACTAGCGCGGCCCCCTTTGAAACACACCTATCCGAAGCCCTTGTAGAGTCGCGCAATATCCAAGTGTTTTGTATGTCGGCAAACGAAATACCGGAAGGCTACGAAACGCGTGTGCTTTGCATAAGCGATCGCATTGCTAAAATGTTCGAAGCCTTTGAAAAAAAACGAGGCCGTGAATATTCAGACGCGCTTTTCAAAGGCGTTCTGGACAAATCCTGTACGGCGGGAAGCGGCACGACTAAAAACTGTAAGGCAAAATATAATGCGCCAAATGGCATGCAGTTTTTACCAAATACTTTAATTAAAGTGGGAAGCGGTTACAGAAAAATCCTAAATTTCATGCTCATGACACGATATTACAATTTGAATTGAGAACATCAGGTGGTCGTAGCTATGTCAAAATCAGCTTAGATTGTATCTATACGCGGGCATTTATCGATGCGGCGATAAAGGCCGAGCGAGCTGGGATTGTCACAGAGTTAAAGTCACGTGGCCTGCCTTACGAATAGGCTCGGCGACAATACCGTGATCGGCCGCCGCGATCAGAGGATATTCGTCAGTAGTCTTAGTCAGGGCCCCTATCTCTTGTCTCGGCTTCAACAAATTGGCCCGGCCGACGGTTTTATTGTTCGAGTTGACCGGGTAGGAATCGGTCTCTATCCCGGCCGAGATGGCGTCGATCGTACCTTTGACCATGCGCATTACACACCCATAAGATGCCAATCTATCAGCGCGTCACCAAAGCCTCTGGGTCAACATCCAGTGAACCACCTTCAACGATCGCTCCGTCATCTGTGATTACCACGGGGCCATGCCCGACAAGCATCGAACCTACCTCACCGGTCGAGGTAGGCACGAGACTGATAGTACAATGCCCATCCGACCGACAGGCGCTTGGGCGACTCGCGTGAAGCAGCAATCGCTTCGCCAAGTTCATCCTGTTTAGTCGCCAGAAAATCGCCAAATGCCTCGATAGCGGCCTCTATTTTCATGCTTACGTTTCTAACCCACAAATCGGCTTGTGCAAAAACGACGGATAATGGAGATAATGCCGCTTTATGAGTTCACGACCTGGTCTTAAAGTTTTGAATTCAAGACAAAAATTGTTTTGAGATCTCGGAAGCCATAACCGTGTACTGACTCGATTTATAGTTGGAGAATGGAAAATTCTCCAAGCCGTCAAACTTGCTCCGAAGGGTTTCGAATTCAAAAAGAGTTCCAGCTTCTAACGCTTGACGGAGAGCGCCAATCAAACCGTTGATGACGGTGGGGGTTACCAGCCTGTCAGGAATTTTTTTATCTATGGTCCACTTTTGAGCCGGAAGTCGTGACTTTGCAGCGGAAAAAAATATTCCAATTTGACTGGCGCAGAACGCAATATACCTCTTTCGGGCGGCGTCGTTTTCAGATGCAACAAATGTATCTTTTTCAGGGTCGGTCCATAACCTGAAAAGCGGAACTCGAGCTCGTTGGGCGAACTAGAGGACGCAACCCATAGCTTACAACTGAAGTCGTCTTCAACGGTTCAGTCTCGAAGTATTGGCGAGCAAACTTGTCTGAAAGTGCACCGGTGCCGTCGTTAAGAGCGTCCAGAACGTCTCGTGCAATTGAATCTGCCAGAAAGGGACGGATGATTTGGTTGATCGCTTGTTTCAATTCTGACTTAGCATTTGACTGGTTAGAATTGATTTCAAGGAATAGGCCCGCTTCAAATTTAGTTTTCTCGTCAGCCGACGCCGATTCGGGATAGATAATCCCTGTTACCAAAAGGTTTTGCTGTGCTCTAAGTGCGCTGACTACCGCTTCATTAGAGCCGCCTTCGTAATACGAGAAAACACGATGTTGACCGTCAATAAGTCCGATAGAATTAAAATCAGACGGAATTGCAATACTTGCGGGTCGAGTCTGCTGAATTGTCTTAGGGTCGATTGTATTGTCTTGATCGTCTAAAACTTTGGTCCCACTGGGTAGTGTTACGATTATATTGTTTACAAATACCCTGCGAGTTTCGATCAGATACTTTCTGACCGAGTCTATTTTACTCCTGACGATCATCCGTTGGTAAAGTCCGTCTCGATCACGCCAACCATCGCGCCGTAAGACGTACGCCCGCGACAATAATGCAGCAGGGTGAATATAAAAAGATACGACCTTGTATCCGCTAGGAAAGTTTGAATGTGCTTCCGGCAAAACTGAGCCTCTGAAAGCATCCCGAGGTGATGGATTGTTTTGCAAAGCTCGCTCGGCGAACCGGTTGTAATCGATGCCTAGAAACGCCAAAACCTCACTTCGCGCAGACCGTCGAACTGTCTTTGTAAGTATTTTAAAGTACCTGACAACACTATAGTCAAAATATTTAACCTGAGGAACTTGTATTTTCGTTTCGACCTTTACGGTATTGTATGAGCAATACGCAATTACCAGCTCTATATTGGTGTTTTGATATTTATCTGCAAGCGCACTTTTAATATTCAGCGGGCTTAAGCGAGCAAAATCTAAAAAAGCGGATTTATTATTTAGTATTTTTTCGTATAAAAGTGCTTTCGGTTTTATGTGCTCAGATATATCGCTTTCTTTCCTTACAGTGTATTCGACCAAGACGATCGTATTTTCAAGAATGAAAATATCATCGAAATCACTTGTAAATCCCATGAAGGTGAATTCTTTATCGGAGGCACCGTCAGCTCGACTAAATCCGACGGAAGTGAAAATATCTCGAATCTCATTCCGATGACGGCGCTGTAAAGCCGCGCGCGCCTTATCTTCCGGGCTAAGGACCTTGCTTTTCTTTTTGGGACTAACAGCCATATTATTTATCCTCGCGCCCTTATTCAGCTGCCGGGGCCCATTCGTCTGGAATGGTTGCTACGCGCTCGCCGACCTTCGGTCTTCGAACTTCTTTTCCAATAGGCCTGGTCACCAATCGGCCTTCTTGAAACGCGGCAAGCCGCTGCTCAGCTAGCTTTATGTATGGCAGGCTTTGGTCGATACCAATGCCGCGCCTGCCGTGAATTGCTGCGGCGATTACGCTAGTCCCTGTTCCGACAAAGGGATCGAGTATCGTATCGCCGATTTCAGTGAGTGCCAGAACACAGCGCTCTACCAGTTCGCTTGGGAACTGGCAGGGGTGAACGGTTTTTTCTGGATGATTTGCCTTCACATTCGGCAAGTCCCAAATAGGATTTGACTTCATTACCTCATCTGGATCAAAGGTCCAGTAGTCAGTCGGATTTTTCCCCTTGGGGTTGCCGCTAGGCATTCCCGCTTTGGCGCCCTTTGACGGTGCGTGTCGCTTGCCCGGATATAGCTGTGGGACTAGTACCTCCTCCAGCTGGAAGAAGTAGCTATCCGACTTTGAGAACCATAGTAACGTCTCATAGCGGCCAGAAAATCGCTTTTTTGCGTGCAGACCAAAGTTAAAATGCCAAATTATTCGATTCCGAAGCTTAAATCCTTTTCTCGTGATAATTTCGTAAAAGAAATAATCGAGCGGAAACACTTCACCGTTACTGACATAGTTACCAACCTGCCAGCACAAATGGCCGTCATCTGTAACCTTGTCGCATGCTTTTTCTACAATGGGCGTGAGCCATTGAATGTATTCATCCAGAGTTCGGCGCCTATCGCGCTCATATTCTTTGCCGATATTGTAAGGTGGGGAAGTTATCACTAGCCGACAAGACTGGTCCGCAATCAAGTCTAATTTCGCAAATGCGTCTCCTTCTATAAACTCGTGAGTCACCTCATTGGCGACAAAACCATCATTGTTGTGAATCACAAATTTATTCCCCAGCCGTTATGACTTGTAAGGCTTGCCATTTTGAATGGCTCAACCCAACGCAGAATACGAAACGTATGCCGATTTGGGGCGCCTTGACAATGTTTGAAAGTTAACTCAGCAACTTTGGGTGGTGAAAATGCAGAGAGTTCATGTGAAATGCGGAATTCCGACGTAACATCATTGATGGCAAACTGAAGCTTCTGAATTGAATTGTTTGCGAAAAGCATTCATTTATCCGTTTTGGCGTCCGGCCGCATTTTGAACTCGAGCCTCTGGCCTGGCGGAGGCATTGGTTATTAGCGATCTCCTCCTAGCATAAATCGCCCATTAAGTTGACCTGCCAGGTCGCCCTTTACGTGTTTCTTTGATCACACATTTTCAATCAAAAATAGCCTGACGCCTCTTTCTCCTACGCATACAAACTTTGACTGATAGTGTTCATCAACGTTTTTTTAACGAAGGGTATTCCGATGATCTCTTTAAGTGTTCTTTTGCTATCGTTGAGCCTTGTTTCGGGCGTTTCACCAATCGTGCCTATTTCATGCCCTGCAGACAAGGTAAGCAAGAACCGGATTGTAATCGTAGAGTCCAAGCATCGGACAAACGTTGGCGAGGGAATGTCCATTTTCATAAACGCCAAGGTGGATAAAAAGTACGCAATTGAGGTAAAAAGTAAGGCGGTTGATGAACCTTCATTGGTTGATTTGTGCCCGGCAATTTTGATCGTCCATTTGCACGCGCTAGCTACTGACGAAGCAAATAGAGGTGCCGGCAATTCGGCACAGTCTGAGAAAGAACTAATTAGTCAACTCAGTCATTTTCGACTTGAAAGTCCGTTCACAAGAGTAATTGTTTACAGTGCCTCATTTGCCAATCAGGATGGTCTTACGGTATTGGAGTCAGCAGCCAAAGATCTTTCCCCTGACACGGGGAAGGCGATCAACGGCATTCAGTTCTTATACTGGCCGGCCGATAGCGGAACGCCATCAAGCAATATTCGGACGGAAGACAATGACGCCCTCTACAATCTGATCAAAGAGGACGTCAATGGTGTAGGTGTAGAAGTTGATAAAGCTCTACAGAGCAGCAAACCATCAATAGCGAGCGCCGACGAATCCTCCTCAACAGACAGTGGTGAGTTGAGTTCGGCCAGCAACCCTGACCGCATATTTGATTGGATTGAGAACAGGCCAGTTTTAATAGGCGGCATCGCCGTTCTTCTAGCGGCAATTATAGGGGGATTTGCCGCAACCCGTGGGGGCAAGAAATCTTAACTCATCACCGTGTGAATGATTGTGGGGTATCTGTAGCACGTTAGTGGAACCTCCCATTTCCAAGAAGCTACAACAACCACTAAGTTTCATTTCCTAGAAGGGCGCGAATGCGCTGTTCAATGACAACCGGGATATGTTTTGAGGGCATAGTTCGATCGAGGTGCTCGGAGAAAATTTGACCGGGTTTGATTTTTCTCCGGTTCTATGTCACCCTGAAGTTGCAGTTGCCACATGTGACTGCCAGGTCGTAGAAAGCCTGACAACGAGTGGTTTGATGCTGGCCATTCCCAGCACGAATATCCTTGACCTCTTTGCGGTCGGGAAGCCTATGGCGTATGCAATAGGCTCCGTCCGAAGGCCATAGGGACCGTCTCGTTGCGGTTTTCTAACTTCCCGATCACCAAAGGCTCGAAGTCGCCCAAGCCATAGTGCTGGGCCTCTTCTACTGGAAAGGGGTTAGACATGCGTATACGTAATGTAGTGCGCCCGACTGCCGGCGCTTGTGTAGAAATAAACGGCCGTAGTACCGTAGACATTCGCCTTGGCGAGCTGATGAAGCAACGCCGTAAGCATTTGGGCCTCACCAAGAGCGGGCTTGCCGCTCAGTTGGCGCTGACCAAGGACGACATCCGTAAATACGAGCGCGGCGAAATTCCGTTCCGCGCGGACATGCTGGCGGTGCTTCCAATCGCGCTCAGGGTACGCGTACCGTTCTTTATAGACCCGATTTCCGGCATGGTCCGGAAGGGTGGGGTGGTGCGGCCATGAACGCCATTTCACATCCCCTACCAGCCGGTTACATTACCGGCCAGTTTGACGTTGCCGGCCACGAACTGGCGTCATCCCCTCCGCCGGAGCGACTACTGGATCTGTTGCTGCTGGCGGACCAGCACGAGGCCGAGAAAGAAGGCCACGCCGCCCCACGGCCCGGTCATTGGGACCAACTCCGCGATGAGGCTGGTGCCGAACTCATGCAATTGCTGAGCGGCAATCACGAAGCGGATCATCTGGGCTGGCGGGACCCTGACGCGGACTGGCAACCAAAGTTGTTCCGCCACGCCCTCAACTCCATAGCCAAAATGGATAATGCCGGACTCCTGACCCTGTTTATCCAGGCTTCGGAAAACGCCTATTTACGCGAGGCCGAACCGATGCAGGCGCGGTGGGACCGGGTTGCAGCCCAATGCCGCGAAGAAGTCCTGCGTCGGGTGGCAGCAGCTAAGCCATCAGTGCCCTTGGAAGCGGCACCGGAAGCCAGTGACGAGGATGACGAAACCGAGGATGCCGACGCCGATGCTGATGACTATGTGTCTCTGCGCGAGGTTTTGCGCGTCGCCGAGGACGCCTTCGAATATGAATTGTCGGACGCAAAACTGCTCGACCTTTACATCCTTGTAGACAATTGTGGTGCCGGCCCTGACGACGAGATCTTTGATGACATCCTCGATCCCATAACCGAGATGCTGCAAAAGCGGATAGAGCAGGGCAGCCCGGACCTGGCGCTCATTTCGCCAGTTGAAGGGTTCGACTATCCGGACCACCACGCCCAAGCGCTTGCGGCAGTCCTTACGGGTAAGCTTTCCAATAAGAACCTGCTGACGATCTACCGCATGGCCTGGGATTGCGAGCCGGACTCGCCTTGGATGGCTATTGCAGATATGTGCCGGGCGCAGATTTTACGCCGCATGAAGCCACCACCTCTGCGACCAGACGACAGATACTGGTTGGATTGGAAGCGCACGGAACTGGTGCGGCGGGTAACAGCGCATGATCAGGCAGACGCTGGCGGAGCGGAAGCCAGTCTTGCGGGAGGTCGGCCATGATCAGCAAGTCATCGCTTTTACCGGAACCTCCCTACGCCCAGCCAGCGCGGCAGGCAGACTGGTTCTGTCTCCACCTGACTAGGGATCAGGACTATTTCGCCCTGGCCCGGCGTCTGAGTGGCAGCGTCGAGGATGCCCGCCAGATCTACCAGTCGGCGATGCGGAAGGTCATCGAAGGCGGAAACTGGGGCAGGATTATCAATCCTCATGCCTATATGATGCGCCTGATTTTCGACATAGCGGTGGCCAGAACGGACACCGCGTTGCTACCGGCGTCGCAGTACATTGCGAGCCAGGATGTCGGTCCGCTCCCGGCTCACGAGCGCCCTCCAGTGGGCGCAGATATGGCGCTAAACGCTATGCAACGGATGCAGCGCTCCAATAGGGACATCCTGTGGGCCTGGCGCGTGGAAGGGCGATCTTTGCGTGAACTGGCGCGCAAATTCAGGATCGAGCCTAACGCCGTCAGTAGACGCGCCGCCAAAGCCCTGCTGGAATTTCATTATCTGCTTCAGGCGGCATTTTGTGACCCGGCGCGGGTTTGTCGGAGGACGGATGCGTTTTTCGGAGGGCAAGAGGTCATCAAGACCGCTTCAGGGCGGCGCCGGTCTTGGTGGTACATCCCCCGAAGTGAAGCCGTGTCGCTCCTGATGGGATTGAACATAGGTATCTGTGGCGCCGCCGGAATTTTCGTCGTTGCGCATTACCTGCCCGAGATTGGGGTGTGGTTCAAATGAGAAATGCACCCAACATCGAGAAGGCCAGAAAAGAGGCCGCGCGCAGAGACTTTATGA
Organism: Asticcacaulis sp. MM231; assembly: GCF_964186625.1. Taxonomy (NCBI): domain Bacteria; kingdom Pseudomonadati; phylum Pseudomonadota; class Alphaproteobacteria; order Caulobacterales; family Caulobacteraceae; genus Asticcacaulis; species Asticcacaulis sp. MM231. Next base: position 2,471,177 of record NZ_OZ075108.1, on the reverse strand, counting down.
CCATGTCTGATGAGGACATGCTGAATTACTATGTCAAACGAAAGGATCAGAATACTCAACTGGAACGCAAATTTGTCGGTGAGTTGGCGCGGCCCCATCTTGTCAAACGGATGGAAGGCGCCCCGGTCAGTCCCAACTACAGGCGAGATAGCAGCGTAGGTGTTCTCGAACGCTGCAAACACGCAGAGGCCAGAGGCACGCTACTATCGGAATCCCTGACGCCTGAAGGTCTGATGGACTTGCTCGACCAGTCTTACGACTTTGCCTTTGGCACGCCCGTCGATGACAAATGGCTGGTCGTCTGGGAGATATGCAAGGCGCGCATTTATCGGCGTCTCAAGGAAGGAGGGGCTCACCGCTACAGTGCCGAGTATTCCATCGCCAGGGCGATAGATTATCTTCTGGCCAAGCAATTCCAGACCGATATCAAAACGCTCAACAACTATATTTGGGAACCCGTATTTTATCATGAGCGCGGGATAATGCGGTTATCTACCAAGACCGCTCTCGACATGAAAGCGCGTATCTTGTGCGGACGGACGGTTATAGCTGCCTGTGATCTGGAGGCGGAAGCGAACTTCAGAAAAAGGAAGGATATGGAACCCTCCAGCCAGGGAGGGAGCTGGGATTACGGCGATGCCCTTACCTGGGTTCGGGCGTTCCTTGGCCATGCTATAGATTTTGAATCTAAGCTACGAAATCGCTTTTTTGACAAGTTTGAGCCGAACGGTGATCCCGACTGGCAAAGGTGCTACACGCCGCCGCCGAAGTTTATCGGGGGTCAGCTTTGGTCGAACCTGCCTCTGAATTCGGGATCGTCATAATAACGCAGCTTGTATGCGATGTGCGGCGCTTGCCCGGCCAGGAATAACAGTTCCGATTCCGGCGGTAGGCGCCGCACCTCATCGGGCGTCAACAGCGGCCGGCCGGTATGTTGTTCGCCATAGGTGATGCCGGAGTCCTCGGAATCGAGGTTGCGGCTCATGGTCTGGAATACGACCGTGCTCTGGCCCAACAGATCAGAAATCAGGCGCGCGCTTTCATGATCATTGACGCCGAAAACCTGGAGGACGCCGGCATTGGACAGGAAGGTGCCGGCCCGTTGACCATAGGTGGCCTTCAGTTGATGTATGTCCTGAAGGATCGGCCAGAGCTGCACGCCGTAACCGGCTAGCAGGCTCATGGCGCGCTCCACGGCAGCCAGGTGGCCGAGGCTGGCAAACTCATCCAGCAGATAGAGAACAGGGGAGGGAAGACGCCCCGGCGCCCGTACCATGTCCGTCAGGCTTTGTGTCACCAGTAGGCGGAGCCAGCGCGCATAGGTGTCAAGCCGATCGGGCGGCAACACAAGGAAGACGGTCGTTGGCTGGCGCTTCAGGTCGCCGAAGCTAAAATCCGACCGGCGCAGCACGTCCGCCATCCGTGGGCTGTCGAGAAAGTGCGTATGGCGTTGCGCGGCCGACAGCACGCCGGCAGCCTCACGATCCGACTTTGATTTGTGGCGATTGGCAGCTCTGCGGATCAGACCATGACAGGCAGAGGTTGACTGCATCGTTGTCAGCAGATCGGCAAACTCGTGCGTATCCAATGTCAGACAGTCACGGAGTACAGCCAGGTTGCGGCGAAGCTCGATTTCCTCGGAAACGATGTAGAGGATTATGCCGGTGATCAGCGCCTTGGCCTCTTCGTTCCAGTGGGCTTCACCGACGGCGCCAGGCGGATCGACGACCAGGGCGTCAGCCAGAAGGGCGGCGTCCTCGGCAATGTCGGGACTGTCAGGATCGAGGGCGGCGAGGGGATTATAGGCGGCAGAAGGTCGACCTGTGACGCTGAAGGGATCGAGGATATGGACCGGCCCAAACGCCGACCTTGCCCGTGCCGTGATGCGAGCATTCTCACCTTTGGGATCGATACAGACGATCGAGCGGTCTTGCAGCAGGAGGTTTGGAATGATCGTACCCACACCCTTGCCGGAGCGCGTAGGAGCCATGGTCAGCAAATGCGCCGGCCCATCATAACGCATCAGTTTGCCGCCCGGACCTTCGCGACCGATCAACAGGCCATCCCGTAAACTCGTGATGCTGTCCATGTCTTTCCGGGTGGCGAACCGCGCCGAACCATGCGTGTTCGCGCCGTCACCGTAGTCGAAATGGAGAAGCAATGGTGCGGCAATCACTCGCAGAAAGACCGCCGCCACGATGACGAGTAGGACGATGCCCAGCACAGTATCGAGCACCTTGTTTCGGGTTCCGTGAGGGACGAAAAAAGACTCCATCCAGAGGAATAACAGGTCGAGGACGATCGCCGAAAGAAGGACAATAACGAACGTGCCGAGGACATGTTTCCACATCCGAAACGGCGCCATCACAACACACATGAATGCCCATAATGGGTCACGCGCGGCGGCGGCCAGCATGTTGCCGAGGGCGCGAAAAACGCGGAAGAACCAATTGATCATTCACACCCCATCTTCGGATAAAGCCCCGCTCCCGCTGTCTTCGATTTTACCACAAAGCGGCGTTTCGTTGCCTTGTAGCATGGCTGCCCTCGTACATCTGGTGGGGCGGGGAAGTCCTTTCACGAAGGCGATTTTTGCGACTCTTTTAAACGCAAAGATCGGAACTTGATGCCGCTACCAACTGACGTAAGCCCGTTCCTACTCTTTCGGATATTTGCGTTTAAGCCGTCGCATACGGGCGTTGCCGACCAGAGGCAACAACGACCAGATAGCTGAGATCAGCGCCACCCCAGCTAATGTGAGCGTTGAAATGATGAAGCTTGGCTTGCAGATAGCGACTACGAGTAGGGCCACAAATGCAGGCGCAAGGGGTGCGGCGATTATGAGTCGGTCGCGTATATCCGCGCGACGTTCTGAGGCTATGGTTTCGGTCATGCGTTCTTTCTCTACTTTCGGGAGGTTTCAGAATTTGACGATTCGAGTGTCAGTATATCGTCAAACAGGCCCTTGTCGGTTTCGCGTGTGAGAAACCCTGGCAGTTCCCGTTTGATGAAGTCACGTAGATATTCGGCTGTGGCTTCGCGACCGTCTTCAATACGATGAAGAATGAGCGCGCCCAGGAGCACTTTGCGGCGGGTATCTCTTGCTCGTTCGTCCTTGGTCAGCCTGGCCTGCAATGTCTTGCGCTGGGCATCCAGTTGGGCCAGCCGTTCTTCGATGGATTTACGCGCCATTATACCACCCCGTAACAACTCCACGATGCTTTATTTTGCCAAACTCAACTCTTGATTGCAAGTGTTTTTATGGTACTCTGAGACCGTATGTGTTGTGTGTATCGCGCCTGACAAACGTGCAGCACACCTGAGCAATCGTAGCGTAGCGGAGATTTTGAAGGGCGCACTTACGAGTTGCTTCGCAACTCAGATGCGCGCCGGCAGGGGCCGGCGAGGGGATAGGTCAATGGCGATTTATCATCTGAGCATGAAAACCGTCTCCCGTGCATCGGGCCGCTCGGCTGTGGGCGCGGCCGCCTATCGCTCCGGCACCCGTCTGACCAATGAACGCGATGGTGTGACGCACGACTACACCCGGAAGGGCGGCATCGAGCATTCGGAGATTCTTCTGTCAGAGGGCAGCACGGCCGAATGGGCGCGTGACCGGGAGACGCTGTGGAATGCGGCCGAGTTTGCCGAGAAGCGCAAGGATGCCCGCGTCGCCCGCGAAATCGAAGTCGCCTTACCGCATGAGCTGACGGGGGAACAGAGACTGGAACTGGTGCGGGAGTTCTCTCAGTCGCTAGCCGATCGCTATGGCGTGGCGGTGGACTTCGCTCTGCATACGCCTGATCAGGATATGGATATACGCAACCATCATGCGCACATCCTGTTCACGACCCGTCAGGTGACGGACGAGGGGCTTGGCGATAAGACGGACCTTGAACGCGAAAACAAATGGCTCAAGGCGCGGGAGCTGCCGACGACCGACGAGCAGTTGAAAGCGCTGCGTGTCGAGTGGGAAGAAACGGCTAATCTTCATCTGGCGCGCGCCGGTCATGACATCCGCATCGATCACCGCTCGCACCAGGACCGGGGCCTGGAGATCGAACCGACCCAGCACGTCGGTGTTCATGCCACGCAGATGGACCGGCAGGGCAAGGAGGTCGAGCGCGAACGGCTGGCCGAGGAGGCGAGGGTTAGAAACGCCGAACTGATCCGAGAAAACCCCGACCAGGTGCTGACACTGATCACCGGTGAGAAGAGCGTGTTCGATCGTCGCGACGTTGCCCGCACCCTGCACCGCTATATCAATGACGACCCAGCAGAATACCAGGCGCTGTACTCGAAAGTCATGGCGTCGGACGAGCTGGTGCGTATTGCTGACGGACCTGACGGCGTGCGCTATTCGACGCGGGAAATGGTCGAGTTGGAAACCGGCATGGCACGCGATGTGGCGGCCATGTCAGGACGCTCAAAGCATGGCGTCAGGGACAGCCATATCGATCGTGCCATTAACGGCCAAGATGAAGCGATACGGCGCGGCATCGCTGCCAGCTTGCCGGATGATCTGGCCGCCGCTCAGCGCGCGCGCCTGATGCAAGCGGCTGGTATGAGCGAAGAGCAGCGTGATGCCGTCAGGCATATAACGGGCGACGAACAGGTGTCCGTAGTTGTTGGCTTTGCCGGCGCCGGCAAGAGCACCATGTTGGCCGCCGCGAAGGAGGCATGGGAAGCGGAAGGCTACACTGTCCACGGCGCCGCACTGGCGGGCAAGGCCGTCGCCGGGTTGGAGGAAAGCGCCGGCATCGAGGGCCGCACACTGGCGTCTTGGGAGATGCGGTGGAAGATGGGCACCGCCCAGCTCGGTCCGCGCGATGTCATGGTCATTGATGAGGCCGGCATGGTGGGATCGCGCCAACTCGCCAGGTTTGTGTCAGAGGCCGAGCGGACGGGCGCCAAGCTCGTGCTGGTTGGCGATCATGAGCAGCTTCAGGCGATCGGCGCCGGGGCGCCCTTCAGGGCAATTGCCGAAGAGGTAGGCTATGCCTCTGTTGAGGATATCCGCCGGCAGCGCACACACTGGCAGAAAGCGGCCTCGCGCGCCTTCGCCACCGAGCGGACAGAGGAGGGGCTATCGGCCTATGAGAAACGCGGCCACGTCCATCTAAAGGTCGATCAGGAGGCGGCCCGTGCCGGTCTGGTGCGCGACTATGTCGATGACGTAGAGGCCCGGCCGGATGGCACAAGAGCGGCTATGGCGCATCGCCGCGTTGATGTGCACGCCATCAATGAAGACATCCGCGAAGCACTGAAGGGCAGGGGCCATCTGCAAGGCCATGAGCTTGCCTACAAAACCGAGAACGGCGAGCGCAGTTTCACAGTTGGTGACCGCATCGTCTTTCTGCAAAACAACCGCGACATGGATGTGAAGAATGGCACCCTTGGCACGGTCGAGGCCGTGGAGCATGGCCGCCTTGTGACACGGCTGGATGGCAGTGACCGGGCGGTGGCCATCGATGCCACGGAATACAAGACATTCGATCATGGCTACGCCACCACCATCCATAAGACGCAAGGGGCAACCGTAGACCGATCCTATGTGCTGGCCTCGGAGACCATGGACCGGCACATGACCTACGTCGCCATGACTCGGCATAAGGACATGGCTCAGCTCTATGCCGGTGAGGACCAGTTTGCTGACATGGACGCCTTGAAGTCCCGACTTGGCCGCTCAGGCGCCAAGGAGACGGTTTTGGACTATGTCGATCGCGATGGCCGCCGTCGTGACACCGGGCAACAGGTGAGGGACACCGAGGCCTTCGCCAGACGGCGCGGCATGGATAGCGATATTGTCTATCCGCTGGAGCGCCAGCCATCGGTCCAGGTGCGCGACAGGGAGGTGGAGCCCGATAGATCGAATGAGCCGGCCCAGCCGACGAAGAAGCGCAGCATGTTTGCGGGCCTGAAGCTGAAGGCCAATGCCCCGGAGCGTGACAACGACCGCAGTAGCGATACCGTTGCCGATCGACCCGGCAGACGCGGCACGTCTCCGCTGGAGAAGGCGACGGAGCGATATGCCCGCGCCTATAGCGATGCCGCCAGAATGCAGCGGGACGGCCTGCCGATCCTTGAAGGACAGAAGCAGGCTCTGAATGAGGCTGCGCGGTCACTGGACCAGGCCCGGCCCGGTGCATCGAGCGTTATGGCGTCGGCCCTGAGGCATAACCCGGCCATGCGTCAGGCCATGATGGATTTGTCGGGTGAGGCGCAAACGCAGACCCTGATCACCGGCATGTCGCAGGAGCGCCTGGCTTTGGCTGATCCGCACGTGCGAGCCGACCGTTTGGTGGATCGGTGGAGGTCACTCACCGCCCAGCAAAAGCGACTTGAGGGCTGGCAGCACGACGAGGCCCGTGCGCCCGTGGAGAGGGCCATGCGCGACACGGCCAAAGAGATAGCCCGCGATCCTCAGGTGGAGTCGTTGCTGCGCAATCGGCGTCAGGAACTGGGATTGGGCAAGGCGGGCGGTCAGGACAGCATCAGTCGTGAGCTGGAACGATCGATCCAGCGCGACCGCGACCGTGATCGGGGATTAGGACTGTAGGAGGGAAAAATGGTGGACGATAGGGCACCGGCGGGTGGCGAGGATGATGGTGACGAAGCAGCCAAGGCGTTCGAGGCGCTGCGCAAATCCATTGACCGGCGCAATACGGCGACGACGGCTGAACTGAAGACAATCCGTAAAGGCGTCGAGGCCTTGTTCGACCAGATCGAGGCGTTACAGGCCAAGCCTGACTTCGCAGCGGATCTGGCTCAACTGAAGCAGATTGGTGTTGTCGTCGCCAAGCGGCTGGAGGCGCTGGAGGCCTTGCCAGCTTTGAAGCAGGGCGTCAATGCGTTTGAACGTGCCGGTACGGAGCTTGTGAAAACATCGGCCCAGGCGTTTGACCAGAAGGCGCAGCGGTTCGACTATGCCGCGTCAGCGCTTGAACGCATTACCAGGAACATCAATGATCGCCACACCTACCATCGGCATGCGACTATCGCCGGTGGCGCCGGGATAATCGTGGGAGCACTGTTGTTGCTGTCTATCCCACGGCTCCTGCCGTTTGAGGCTGACAGCCACGTCGCAGCGGTAGTCATGGGAAAGTCGCGTTGGGAGGCTGGGGCTGCCATGATGCAGGCGAGCGATCCGCGCAGTTGGAAAAACATCAGCTTGGATGCACAGCTGGGGGCAGATAACGCGGAAACGCTAATGCGTTGTCGGCAGCTTGCTTCAAAGTCTGGTCAAACCCAAAAATGTACTGTGAAAATAACGCCAGTCCACAATTGAAGAAAAGGGGAATTGTGTTCGAGCACAGGCGATTGCGCCTATAACGTGCCTTACTCATATATGACTAATGGAATCAACGCGCGACCGGCATAGGGAACGAGCTGGATCATGGTATTTGAAAGTACGTTCGACTACCGATAGGTTCTCACAGGTATGTTGAGGGCCGGTGGTTTAGTTTCGCAATTTATGACTTGGCACCGAAATGCAAAAGGAAAATTATGTCACCTGAATCACGAGAAAATTGGAAGTTGCGGCTTGAGATTTTCAAAACCATTCTTCAGATCATCACTTTGATATCGATAGGGTTCGCTTATCTTAGCTATAGAGATAGTGTGTCTAAAGTAGACCAAGATACGTATAAGATGATTGCGGCGAACTGGAATGACCACCTTGCTCTCTTTATCGAACATCCCAATCTGCGCCCATATTTCTTCGAAGGAAGGGCCGTGACGCCTAATAACAAGGATAAATTACTTATCGAGAGCGTGGCGGTTGTTAGGCTCGACAAAATGGATGCGATACTTACGTTCTTTGCCCAACGGAGAGCACCGGATAAGGCCATTCTGGGGTGGAAGACTACATTCGCTGATGCGTTCCGGAGGAGTCCAGCCCTATGTGAAGCGATCAGCGGAGTTGAGGGCAATTACGGCCTGATTGTGCCCATTGCTCAGGAAAATTGTACCATGCAACAGACGCGTTAGACCGCCAGTTCTGTATTGGATCAAGGATGGGGGCTCGTTGGGCGTTATTGGCCTGCACGGCGAAGTCGAGCTCGCGGATATTCATAACCTGCGCAGACGGAGTTATGACGGAAAGAGGATTTGCTGTTCGTTCTGCAACGCGGCGATGCGATCGACGTCGGGGATATACGGGCGTTGACGCCGGGGCTTCTCTTATCTTTTCCTCAGTACATTAAGAAAAAGTAGCGCGATGCGGCAGGCGGTTCAGGAGACCGCTAATCAGGCCGGACAAAAATCGTTAGCCGCCAGCTCGATGTCTAGCCTACGCTTCCCGTGCGGCCAGGCTGGCTGTTACGGGGCATCGTTCACAAGGATCTCATGGTCGGACCGTGGGGGCGTCCATGATGGATATTAGACTGCCTGGGCATTGACGTTCTGCTATTTCAGGTTAACCCTTCGCTGGTTTACGGGGGACGTCGGATGTCGAAGTATTCGGGTGTATTCGGCCATGAGTAAAGCTCAATCGGGAAAGTCCGGGCCGGCGGGCAGCATCGCGGTTCGACTGTTTCAAACACCGGTGCGCTTGTGCCTGTTTCTCGCGGCGCTCTGCCTCTTTATCGGAGCGTCGTGGATATCCCTCGTTCAATCGCCCGCCCCCTACGTCGTACCGGTGGAAGCACAGCATGACTTTTGGAGGTGGTTTGCGCACCCTTTGGAAATAAACGCAGCCGAACGATTAGCACTTAATACGCAGGATAGAACTTCTGCGGTGGCAGACCTTGGCGACGGAAAACATTTTTGGCGCGCAACCGAACGCGGCATATTGTGGAGCACGTCCAACAGCGGACAGACTTGGGTCAAGCGGTACATGAGCGTCGGATCGCCGCTCCCGGATATGATCATTTCAATGTCATTTACCGACACCAATCATGGTCGCGCTATGACGCGGATGGGTAGGATAGATCAGACCTATGATGGTGGTACTACCTGGAAACGCGTCGGCGCGCCTGACCTTCCAATGTATTCAAGAGGTTTCCTTTCCGCCAATCAAGAGACAGCATGGAAGGTGGGAACTAGCATTTTCCGGACGGACGACAATGGAAAAACCTGGTCTCCACTGCGGGGCATCACGGTTGACGAATCGATTTCTGATATCGCCTTCACTTCAAACAATCAGATAGGTCTTGCGGTCGGCAGGAAATATCAAGACGGAGCTGAACCTGGACCGAACCAAGGGTTTATCTCTCAGGCGCTCATTCTACTGACAGACGACGGGGGCAAGACGTGGCATGACGTCTCTCCGGATTCACACGCTCCCATTTCCTCGGTTTGGCTAGGTCAAGACGGGACAGAGGCTTGGGCTGTGGGTGAAAAAGGCGCGATCTTTCGCACGTCCGACCGGACATTGCGCATATGGGAGCGCGTCGCCAGTCCGGTGGACGTCGACTTACTGTTTGTCCAGATGGCTAAAAATGGGACCGGATGGATAGGTGGTCTGGATGGTGCAATTCTCAGCCGTTCCGATGGCCGAACTTGGCGCGTCGGTCCGGGCACGACTTCCTCGGGAGTGTCGGGCGTTTTCGTAACTGAAGAAAGTAAAGCAGGCTTCGCCGTCCTCGATGACGGAAGTACCTTGCTAACGGCAGACAAGGGAAGGACATGGTCGCACACGGATCGTGCAAGCCTGCCACAGTTTACGGAGGTTGGCGCAGATGAGAACACCAAGTCCCTCCATATCTACTCGCGCGTACGCAGTGTGACAGGTCATGATGACGGCACAGGTTTGGTCCAGGCCAACTCGACCACCTTTGCAAACCCCTTCACTTACGCTCTCGTCGACGTTAATCGGCGCTTTGCGCTCCGTACCCGGTTGCGTTTCCCGGACGACGGACATACCAATTTAGCGTTGACGCGCGACTACGGCAGGACTTGGCAACCGATAAAAGCACCAGAAAGCTGTGCGAACGATAACACTTTCGGAGACGGAATAACGGCGAGCGCTTCAACAATCTGGAGCGGATGTCGTGACCACAGGCATGTGTCCCGCGATTTCGGGGTGACTTGGACTGAGTACAAAAAAGGCGATCTGACACTCCCACGCGACGATTTAACCGAAGCCAGACAAAATTACTTCGCACAATATGGCAAAAAATTAGCGAAGACGTTAGACCGTCATGAACTCGGAAAATCTCTGTCCGTCGAGGATATATATTTTTTACCTGGCAAAGACTTAGGGTGGCTGTCGACATCCGCGGGCGATATTTTTTACACGATGGACGGCGGGACGTTTTGGAATCCGACCACTGCTGACTATTTCGCGGATACGGTCATCCCTGACACGCCCACGTTCAAATTTCGAGGCGACCCTGCAGGGAGGCGCACCTGGGTAATTGGAGACAACGGAATTATCCTTTTCTGGGATAATGAAAGACATAATTGGCGGCAGCTCGCCACGCCAACCACATCGGCAATAAATGATCTGATTGTATTGGACAAAGATCATGTTGTGGCTGTGGGCGATCATTCGACCGTCCTTCGCAGCAACGATGGTGGGAAAACCTGGACAAGCCCGCCATATCGTCGGTTTCCAGCGCCTTGGTATGTCGTCTCCGCGCTTGTTTCGGCGGCCATGCTGTTTGTGGCCTTCTTGCCATATGGGCAATCGCCGCGCGAAGGCATCGAACAACTTGCGTTAAGCGATGCACCAATTAGCCGACCCGAAGACGATCGTCTTGACTTCAGGCCGAGAGCAGCAGGTATTTCCCGTTTCCTCCGCAACGCCAAAACCCGCCCGCCAATCACTCTGTCCATTTGCGGTCCGTGGGGGTCTGGCAAGAGCACATTCATGCGCTTGATCTGTGACGACATGCAGGCGTTTGGTCACTCATGTATCTGGTTCAATGCCTGGCATCACCAGAGCGAAGATAGCTTTCTGGCCGGCCTCACCGTCGCGATACGCCGCAGCCTGCCTCGATTACTGCCGGACGGACTAGGCTTTCGAAGCCGATTGCTCTGGCGTCGTCTGCGCCGAAATTGGCCATTAGGCCTTCTTGTGCTGGCCCTCGTCGTTGGGCTCGCCTCAATGGCGGTGGTCGCCTTCGTCATGGACGGACGGGGACTTGCCAGCCTACTGGCATCTTTTGCTTGCAGTCTCAATCTTACCGCAAAATGTAATATCCCGTTTAGTCTGGCGGACACCGGCCGCTCTGTCGGTATTGTAGCCTCGCTCGTCACCATCGTAGCGGCTATCTACAACGGCACGAAGTCACTGGGCGTTAACCCAGAAGCAATGGTTCGGCGAGCAGGCAGCGGGTTCTCGCTAACCACGGCGCAGGATAAAATAAGCTTTCGCGCGCGGTTCGCTGAACAATTCGAGGACCTTTGCGAGGCGCTGCCTTCGGCCCCAGTCATTGTTATTGATGATCTCGATCGCGTGCATTCACCCGAAGTTCTGGCAGCCTGTATGGAGACGATAAATTTCCTAGTATCGTCCGGAAATTGCTTCGTACTTGTCGGTATGGATACCGCACGCGTGGAAACAGCCTTGGGATTGGCGTTCGAGAAGATTTCTGGCGAATACGGGGAACAGAACGCAAATGATGATAACCCAGAAACGCAGGCCCAGATTAAACGCGACCAGCGTCGTAGATACGCACGCAAATACCTTGAAAAGTTAGTCAATATTGAAATAGCGGTCCCTTCGGTCGCCGAACCGAACTTGGCGAATTTGCTCGGCGCGCCCATGGACTCAGTTAGCACGACGGAGCGAGTCCTATTGCCGCTGGCGCGGATGTGGCAAGCAGCCATTTTAGTGTCGGCAATCATTTTTGGAGCTGTCGGCGGAATTTCCGTCCTCAACTACTCACCGCCAGAACCGCTAGACGAGGTTGTGGCGACAAAAAAACCGCAAATCGCCCAGGAGGTAAATTCCGACGTGAAATCTACTACAAGCTATCCGGAGCAGACGCAAACTGACTCGGTTGTGCTCATCCATCGGTCGGGTCAAAAAACTGGGCCTATTTGGATAATCTACCTTTCAATAGTGCTGTCTTTTAGCGCGGTTGCGATATTCTACATCTTGTATCGCGCCAGACGACATGTCGCCATAGAAGTGGATAGTGCCGACTTTTCAGATGCCTTCTCAATCTGGCTGCCGGCAATCATTGCGCATGATCAGACCCCTAGATATATCAAGCGTTTCGCCAATCGCATTCGCTATGTATCGATGATGAAGGCGATTTCAAAGATGCCGACAGATCCGATCAGCCGATTCTGGCTAGACCTACGAAACTTTGGACGCCCAACCGGGAAATCAGAGGCCGAGGCGCCAAGTGCTATTGCTGACAATGTTATCGTAGCACTTGGGTCATATTATGAAGTCTTTGGTCTAGACTGGGAGAAACACCTGCGTAACCCTGAAAACGAGACGGTCGCGTCGTGCGTTCGCAAGGCAACGCACAGGTTCTCCACATCGTGGCCACCCGATCAGAAGCAAATTGATATCTTTAAGGCACTTCTGGCCGGCGTAAGGGTTGGCAAGGCGCCGTAGCTGTTGGCGACAAAACGTGAAATGTCTCTACTCGGCATACCACATCTTATCAAAAGCACAGTCCTCAGACTGAAAGCGCAGTGCAACCGTCTTGGCTAACGGAGGACATTGAGGGCTTGTCGGCTATTCGTCGCCGCTAATCTGAAGTGACATTTGCTTCAATTAGCGGTCGGTCGCGGATAACAAAATTCAAAGCTTCCACACAATGTTCAGTTGAGCGGCTACCAAGCCTTGAAACGTCTCCCTTTTGAGTTGCTATCTGCGCAAATTCGCATAACGTTGGTTTGTGTGGTTGCGTCGCGTTTTTACGTAAGTAAGGGGACCGGGGTGGCGAATTCGTCAGATAGTTCGGATGTGGTCGAAGGCGGTGATTCCGAGCTGTCGCAACATTATGCGCGCTATGTTATCTCGCCGGAACTGCTCCAAGGGTTCAAAGAGGCCGCGGCTCGCGAAAACCTGCTCAAAACCGCGGTCGACCCCGTCCAATCGGTGATTATCGACCCTAATCTGGACTACGCCGATGGCCTGACGGCCGCGCGCGATCTGATTGTGGAATGGATTCAGAAAATTGGTGGCAGGCTGAAGCCCTATCAAACGCGACATCACGTCTTTGCTTGGCTAACCCTGCCACAGGTGACGATGCTAACCTCCATAAATGCCGAGATGCACGGAGTCGTTATCTACAAGATCTGGCCGGATCGAAAGCTCGAACCGTTCATGGACAAGTCGGTGAAGGTGATCAAGGCAGACGCGTGCGGGCGCGTCTTCGGCTCCGAAGACGCGGGCATTGGCGACGGCGTTATCTGGGCCGTGATCGACAGTGGTATTGACGGGCAGCACGCGCATTTCGCCACACATGGCACACTCGATCTGGACCCGAGGCACGCCTTGACAAAAGAACGGGAAAATCTGCTGCGGTCGGTCGAGCACAAAGATTTCACGGGCAGCGGCGCCCCATTGGTCGATGTCTTTGGCCACGGCACCCATGTCGCAGGGATCATCGCGGGCGCTACGCCTAAAGGGAAGGTGAAGAAGAAGGCCGACCGCGAACGGCTCGCGGTACGTCTGGTCTTGGGGCGGGACGAAAGCAACACTGTTCGAATGAAGGCCGAAGACATCTTTCGGCCCTATGTTGGTGTGGCACCCGAGTGCAAGCTTGTCAGTCTGAAAGTTCTGAACGATGGCGGCACAGGCGAGGAGAGCGCCCTCCTGGCAGCACTCGACTATGTGGCTGAGACAAATGAAGATGGACGCAAGGTTCGCATACACGGCGTGAACATCAGCATCGGCTACGGCTTCGATGCCAAATGGTTCGCTGCGGGCCAAAGCCCTATCTGTGTGGCGGTCAATCGATTGATCGACTTCAAGACGATTGTGGTGGTTGCTGCTGGCAATGACGGCTCGGTTATTCTGACGCCGGAAGGCGCGACTTCAAGCAAGCGGATAGGCCTGTCTCAATCCATCGCCGACCCCGGCAATGCCGAACTGGCCATTACTGTAGGCTCGACCCATTCCGAAGCGCCGGAAACCTACGGGATATCTCACTTTTCCTCAAGGGGGCCCACTGCCGACGGGCGCGAGAAACCAGATATTGTCGCGCCGGGAGAACGGATCGTCTCCTGTGCTTCGCGCTCGAAGGTCGAAGCCGCCGAGCTGGACCGTCGATTTGGTCAGGACAAATTCATTTACGAAGAAGGCATTCCTTATTACCGGGAGGACAGCGGAACCAGTATGGCGGCGCCACACGTGTCGGGCGCCGCGGCAGCGTTTTTGTCGATCCACCGGCAGTTCCTGCGTGAACCCAATCCGCGGCGGGTCAAAGAAATCCTGTTGTCCACCGCGACGGATTTGAAACGCAGACGTGACTTTCAAGGGGCGGGCTTGGTCGATGTGCTCCGCGCCGTTCAATCAATCTAGGGGAATAGCAGATGGAAAAGCTTGCAGACTTTGACTTCACCCGCCTCGAGTTCTTCAAGGACGGCACGCGTAAAAATACAGGCGATCCAGTGGCGCCGCCGGGCGTGACGGATCTGATCGTGATCTCTCACGGCTGGCATCAGGACCCGGAATCGTCAAAGGAAATGTACGCGGCGATTGTTGGCCATCTCAGAGATGTGGCCAAGGCCGATTGGAATGCCAATGGCCGGGTATTTGGCGTCGCCGGTGTATTTTGGCCGTCCGACAAGTTCCGGGATGATCTGGGGCAGGAGACGTTCAATGTGCTGGGGGGCGCCGCCGCGTCGGCCGGCGGTAATCTCAACGAAGACGTTTTGGTATCCCTCGGTAAGGAGGTTGGCGATTTTCTGGGTATTGACGAGCCCGATTTCCCTGACCGCGTGGCGCTGGCCGCGAATGGCGGGGGCGATGCAGACGCATTGGTCGTCGAGCTACGGGCGGCAGTGGGCGGAATGGAGCAGGTCGATGCCCAGACGCAGAGCGATCACAATGAACTGTTCTCGCGAAAAGGCAGCGATATTGTCGACGACCTGGCCATGCAACCCGCTCCGACACTCGGGGTGGCGGCAGTCCTGGAAGGCAATGCCGCCGCCATTGTCGAGACGGAAGGCGGGGAGGCCCTCGGGTTGTTCTCGGGCGCGTCCGCTGGTGTAGCCAAGCTGTTGAACCAGTTCGCCTATTTTGAACTGAAGAAGCGGTCAGCAAAGGTAGGGCTGGGGCTGGCCAAGGTGCTAAATGAGGCGCCCGGGATTGAAAAGATTCGCGTTCACCTGATTGGTCATAGCTTCGGCGCCCGTTTGATGACGGCGGCGACCACCGCGTTGAAGACGCCGCCGAAAAGCTTGAGCCTGGTACAGGCCGCGTTTTCGCACAACGCTTTCGGTGAAAACCTGCACTATCCACCCTTCCCCAAATTCAACGGCGATTTCCGAGACGTCATCACGGCCCGGAAAGTCGACGGTCCAATCGTGATTACGTATACGTGGCATGATCACGCGGTTGGACTGGCATATCCTTCGGCCTCGCGGGTCTCTCAGACCATTGCCGCCGGCCTGGTGGAAGTCTCCAACCATTTTGGTGGGGGCGAGGATATCTACGGCGGGCTTGGCGCCAATGGTGCGCTCGGTTTGGGGACAGACGCCACGAATATCGTCTACGGCGGCTCTAGCCCGCTCACCTTCGCGCCTCACCATGTAACCAATGTGAAATGCGATTTCATTGAATCACACACGGATATCCGCCGCAAGGAATTGGCTCAACTGTTTAAAGCGGCAGTGGCATAGTCAGGAACGGGGAGCGAGATGGCGGCGGCAATTCCAGGGTTCAAATCCTTTCCTCATAGCTTTGACGGACGAGGGCACAGGGTCTATACGAAAGGCGAAGGGGCAGCCATCATCTTTATCCACGAGTTGCCTCATATTTCCGCGGCTGTGGTGAAGGTGGCGGACGCATTTGTCTCAGCCGGATTTCGCGTATATCTGCCGTCCCTTCTGGGTGAGCCGTTTGGAAAAAGCCTTTGGTACGAAAGTGCCAAAACCCTCGCCGATCTCTGCGTCTCTTCCGAATTCAAAGCTCTCTTTGGCCACGGCGAAGCGCACCTCACCGACTGGCTTCGTAACCTCGTCCGTACCGTCGCCCCGGGATCCGCAGATAAGGTCGGGATTATAGGCCTATGCTTTGGCGGCGGGTTCGCGCTCGGCGCCGCGACCGAGCCAGTTGTAAGAGCGGCGGTCGCCTGCGAACCGTCTCTCCCCCTTTTGAATAAACACGATAGTGGCGTCGATGGAATCGAAGACCTGCCCGATCGTCTAAGGGGCGGTGACCTGGCGATCCGCCTCTTTCGTTTTCAGGACGATCCGGTTTCGCCCTGCGAGCGCGTCGGCAACGTCACGGCCGCATTGGCCGTTCCGGGCGTTATTGGCGCCTTTGAAAGTCGGTGCCTGGACAAACACTCGGCGAACCCAAGCTACACGAAATATCCGTCCCCCCACAGTGTCATCACAAATCACCTTGTCGATGAGGTCGGACAGCCCACCCAGCAGGTCCTGGACCACATCATTGCCTTCTTCGATTGGCGGCTGCGTGACGGGGACATGCCTGATCTAGAGATCGGCAAGGCCGCAGACTGCAGCCGTTTCGGGTGCGCGAAAGGCCATTGGAAAAAGCCAGGCCTCAAATGAATTGCGCGTCCGCTATCACGCCTGGTTGTACTGATCAAAAGGAATTTAACGTAAATGGGGAAGCTTCAACGGGCCAGAGAGTTTTTCGAAACCATGAACGGTCTCGTTCTAGCGGTAGCAGCTAACTTTTATAAACCGGCCTCCGGCAAATCCGGTGAAGTTCAGTTTTGTAAAGCAAATCACTCCATATTCCCTTAATTTGCGAACGTGGATGCGACGATGTCAAACTGGGCCGACCAGTTTCACGCAAAAAGTAGAGCCTGTCGATGACATGGTCGCCACTTTTTTTGACGCTGCCGTCGCATATTTGAAGCTTTGATTTGGCCGGATGGCCGAGCTTGCCCCGCGTGCGGATATATTTGTGTTCGAGCTTCTCATATCGCCACAAGCATTCTAGGCTTTCGTGCTATCATCCGCGCAAGCCATGACCCGTCAGGAACCGATTTACGTCCCAACCAGTTCAGGCGAGACATCGCGCCGATAATCAGCAATCTGCGGATATCGGACTGCCCAGCCTTGGAAACCCCGCCAAGCCTTTCTTTACCGCCGGAAGAGAACTGGCGGGGGACGAGACCCAGCCATGCTGAGAAGTCGCGACCGCACTTAAAGCTTTCCATGGCCGGTGCAAAGGCCTCGATCGCCAAGGCGGTCAATGGGCCAACACCGGGGATCGTCTGCAAGCGCCGCGCTGTGTCAGTTTCCCCAGCCATTGCCTTGATCTTCTCGGTCCGTGCATCAATGCGCGCCGTCTTTTCAGCGATCTGTTTCAGCAGGTCCTGACATTCCTCGCGCATCAGATTTGGCAAGTCACTGTTTGGTTCATTCAGGATCTCTTCGATCCGCTTGACCTGACGTATCCCCTGCGGGACAGCGTGGCCGTATTCATAGAGGCACGCCCTGAGCGCGTTGACCAGTTCGGTGCGCTGATGCACAAGCCGTTCGCGAGCCCGAAACAAAACTGCCCGGCTTTGCTGCTCAGGCGACTTCGGTTCAACGAAGCGCATTTCGGGCCGCTGGGCCGCAATTACGATGGCCTCGGCGTCTGCCGCATCATTTTTCTGACGCTTTACAAACGGCTTCACGTACTGCGGCGCGATCAGCTTCACCTCGTGGCCGAGCCGCGTCATCTCACGGGCCCAGTAATGCGCGCTGCCACAAGCCTCCATCACCACAATCGCAGGGACTTGGTCCGA
This sequence comes from Asticcacaulis sp. MM231, assembly GCF_964186625.1. Lineage (NCBI taxonomy): Bacteria > Pseudomonadati > Pseudomonadota > Alphaproteobacteria > Caulobacterales > Caulobacteraceae > Asticcacaulis > Asticcacaulis sp. MM231. Next base: position 2,453,331 of record NZ_OZ075108.1, on the reverse strand, counting down.
CATGAATTTCAAAAAACCTTCCCTGGAAAGCTTCTTCTTAAACCGCACCTCACCCGTCATTGACGCGCCATGCAGTTGAAAAACAGACTTTGCCAAGTCTACTCCAATCATTGTATTCTTCGTCACGGTTGCCGTCCTTTCCGCTAAGTGGCCTATAACACCACTATTTTGGCACATTGCGATGCCGTCTGGGAGGGGCGGCAACCACCCCATCTGACCGAAAAGAAGGTGGGCAATATCAATAGGTTGTGATTCTCTGTTTGTTGCGAAGAAACGGAGATTCGGATGCCTTGGGATGATATTGCCCGCGTCGAGCATAGACGCAAATCGTCGCGCTATCCAAGCGATATGACGGAACAAGAGTGGTCTTTATTGGCCCCATTACTTCCGCCTGCCAAACGTGGCGGTCGACCGCGCACAACGTCGATGCGGGCCGTGGTGAATGCGATCCTGTATATTGCGTCCTCGGGTTGCCAGTGGCGGATGTTGCCGAAGGACTTTCCCCCGATGACGACCGTTCAGGGCTATTTCTATGATTGGCGTAGCAGCGGTCTATGGCAGAAGATCAATCACCTGCTCGTCATGGCGGCACGCGAACTGGAGGGCCGTGAAGCCAGCCCCTCAGCCGGCGTCATCGACAGTCAGAGCGTCAAAACGACCGAAAGTGGCGGTGTTCGTGGCTATGATGCTGGTAAGAAGATCAAGGGTCGCAAGCGGCATATCATCACCGACACCTTGGGACTGCTGTTATTTGTCGTCATCCATGCGGCGGATATTCAGGATCGTGATGGTGCCCCATCCCTCTTTGGCACGCGCTGACCGACGAACTCTGAGCCAGACCATGAATTAGCAGCGAAAGTTTTGTTGTCGGTCTTGGAAAAGGATCGTGATGGCGATGAGTGATTTTATAATGGTTTCAGACCAGCACGCCTTTGATCCACAAAATGCCGTGCCGTCGATAGCGCGGTATGGGGTGACGCCGCACAACGAAGTTTATCTCTACGACAATGGGCAGGTTGATATAATCAGTCTGGCCGATGCGCTGACGCTTCAAAACATCGGCCAGTGCCCAGATGTCTATTTGATGTTTATGTATAAAATGGGGAGCCTAAGCGCCGAGGAAGCCAATGCCCTCTACAGGCAGATGAGCCAAACCTTGAACAGTTCAGACCGACCCCACAGAGCAGCAAAGCTGGCGATATATAGCGCTCATACCAAACGAGTTATTGCGGCTGGGGCGACACGCTGGAAAGCTCGTTAGAGCGGCAAAGGTCTCGTCGTCGTCGTGTAACAGCGGTGTGGAAGATTTGTTACACCAAACGGCATTTTTTGCTACACTGAGCGAAAATTTGCGGCGAAATTATTGAGAAAAATCAACGCCTTATTTGGCGGAAGGAGAAGTGGTGGGTGGGCACGGACTCGAACCGTGGACCCGCTGATTAAGAGTCAGCTGCTCTACCAACTGAGCTACACACCCGAACCACTTCTCTTTAAGCAGTGCTCTTTAAGGAGCAACCAGCGGGCTTGGTGACCCCGTTGGTGAGGCGCGGAACATAGCCAATTATTTTTCCGTGGCAAGTGCAAAAAAGGATTTATCCAAGTTTTTTCAAAAGGCCCGAAAAACAAGAGGTTGGGAGGCCTTGCCGCTGACCCACGCCCGTATAATAGTGTTCTTCTGATTCCCGCCACGGACGGAGACCTTCATGGCCCTGCGCGATCTTACCGGCGTTGTCGATTTCGGCCATCTGGAAGCTTATACCCTGAGTGATACGGTGGTGATCGAGGAGGTGCTGCACATCTTCCAGCACCAGTGCGAACTGTGGGCGCCACTTCTAAATACCTCGCACGAGGGGTGGCGCGATGCCGCTCACACCATCAAGGGGGCGGCTGCCGGCATCGGCGCCGGGCTCTTGGCGGCGGCGGCCGAGGCAGCGGAGCGCGGCGATGTTCATGGCGCCGAGCGTCGGCTGGAGAACGTGCAATCGGCTATGAACGCGGCTCTGCATGACGTCGCAGCCTATCTGCATGCCCTGCAACTGCGCTCTTTAAGCCGCTAGACGGCTTTTTTGCTTGGCAGGGAGGGATCGCGCCTTTAAACGCAGGCGCGCACCACCTATCTGCCACTCAGAACAAAGATACCGGCATCATGAGCGACGAAGAGCTGCACATCATCTGTACCGACCGCGACGGCGTAGTTCATACTCTGCCGGCGCTCGAAGGCTGGCGGATCATGGAAATCATCCGCGACAACGGCTTACCGATTAAGGCGGAATGCGGTGGCTGTCTCGAATGTGCCACATGTCACGTTTATGTCGATGGTGACTGGGCCGGTAAGCTGATTCCGAAGTCGGACGAGGAAGACGAGAAGCTCGATGAAGCCTTCAATGTGAAGCGCAATTCGCGTCTCTCATGCCAAATTCTGATGCGGGATGATCTGAACGGTTTGCAGGTCACGCTTGCACCCGAAACGGACTGAGTACGACTAAGCATGTCATAAATCCGGGGGTGGATCTTATGGGGCTATCACTATGCGCTTCAAACTACTCGCTGCCACTTTCCTGACAGGCGTTGCCATAGCCGGTGCTGCCTGGGCCTGGGGCGCCGCCGGACACCGCCTGCTGGCCGAAGAGGCCGTGCGCGCGCTGCCAACCTATGTGCCCGCTTTTCTGCGCAGTCCGGCCGCCATCGCCGATATCGGCGAATATGCGCGCGAGCCTGATCGCTGGCGCGGTGCCGGCGATGTGCATGACGCCGAACGCACCCCGGCTCATTTCATCGATCTCGACAAGGACGGCCTGACCCTGGCCGGCCAGACGCTCGACGATTTGCCCAAAACCAAGTCGGAGTTTGAAGCCAGCCTGCGCGCCAAGGGAATCGACCCCGCCAAGTCGGGCTATCTGCCCTATGCCACCATCGACGCCTATCAGCAGGTCGTGAAGGACATGGCCTACTGGCGCGTGCTCAGCCTGATGGAGACGCGCGAGACCGACAAGGTGAAAAAGGCCTGGTATCGTGCTGATCGCCTGCGTCGTGAGCATCTGACGCTGAGCGATATCGGTGTGCTGGCGCATTATGTCGGTGACGCCACTCAGCCCTTGCATCTCAGCGTCAACTATAATGGCTGGACTGAGAGCGAGAACTCGAACGGGTTCACAACCCAGCGCATCCATGGTCCGCTGGAAGGTGACTATGTGCGTGCGAACATCAGCGCGACCGATATTCGCGCTAACATGCCGGCCTATACACCATGCACGGAGGCTGTCGATATCTGCGTCAAGGCGCGCCTGAAGCAGGGCTATGCGCAGGTTGTGCCGCTTTATCAGCTAGAAAAAGATGGCGGCTTCAAGGAAGGCGATCCGCGCGGCAAGGCCTTTATGGCGGCGCGGCTGGGCGAGGGCGCGGCCAATCTGCGCGATGTCCTGCTCGATGCCTGGCGCGATTCCAAGACCATGCCGGTGGGCTACAAGCCAGCGCTTTACGATGACTTCGTCGGCAACAAGGTCGCCGATCCTTATGGTGTACTCTATGGCAGCGATTAAGCAGTTCGGCACGCCCGATCCGGCCCTGACTTATGGCGACCGCACAGGTGCCTATGGCTTACTGGCGCGCGATGGCAAACTCGCCTGCGTGCGCATCGGTTACGGGCCGTATGAGTATGATTTTCCCGGCGGCGCGGTCGATCCTGGCGAAACGCCGCGGCAGGCGGTGGTGCGCGAATTCGGCGAAGAAACCGGCCTCCTGGTCGAGGTCGGGCAGCCGATCACAGATCTGAAGCACTACTTCATCCATGAGGATGGTACACCTTACAACAACCACGCCCATTTCTTCGAGATCACGCTGTTGGGTGAAAAGCCTGAAGCCAAATGTGAGGCCGACCACGAACTGGTCTGGCTCGGTCCGTTAGAGGTGATCACGCATCTCAAGAATGAGGGCTATGCGTGGGCGCTGGTGGCATGGCTGCGCAGGTGGTCTAAGGCTGCCGACGCAGGATAAATTCATCGTCCAGCACACGGCCGACGGGGAACTGATACGCACCAACGTGCTCGAAGCCTTGGCTGTTATAAAGCGCCTGGGCCTTGAGGTTCTCGCTCCAAACGCCGATCCACTGGGGGGCAACGCCATAGGTTTCGCTCAGCCAGTCCATGGCCAGTTTCAGCAGTGTTTTGCCGAGACCTTTGCCCTGCTGGGTGGAATGAACATAGAGGCGTTTTACTTCGCCCGCCTGCGTCGGGTCGGCATCCGGGTGCGGCAGGCCGACGGGGCCACAATGCAGATAAGCGACGGCCATATCGCCATCATAGACGATGCGCCAGAACTGCGTGGTGTCCGCCACTTCGCTTGCCACCTGCTCCGGTGCGTAAGATTTTTGCAGGAAGGCCTGCAGATCTTCCGGCGGATAGAGATGGCCGAAGGTCTCGCTGAAGGTTTCCATGGCGAGCGACGACAGGGCAGGGATGTGGTGGGGGGCTACGGGCAGGATGCGCATGTCCGTGTGATAACCGGACATGCATGATCGGGCAAGTATCAGAACGCCGCTTTATTAGCTTCTAGGAAGGCGCGCAGAGCTTCAGGTTTACGGCCGGTCAGGGCCTCGACATCATGGGTCAGGATATCGAAACCACCTTCGCGGGTGTTGGTGTCGAAGGAAACCAGCGTGGGGATGATGGCTTCGGGCACACCCGCCGCCTTCATGCCGCCGGCCAGTTGTTCGTCGCTTAGATTGACCACGGCCAGCGGCTTGCCGACGATCTCAGAAGCAAGATCAGCGATCTGCTGTGTGCTCAGCAGTTCAGGGCCGGTGATGGTCAGGGTTTCGTTGACGGCGGGCTTGCTGAGCGCGGCGGCGGCAGCACGGGCGGCATCGGCGTGGGAGACGTGCGACAGCTTGCCATCGCCGGCGGAGGTGTAGAGCGTGCCGGAAGCGAAGGCGGCCGGCAGGTTCATGAACAGGTTTTCCTGATACCAGGCGTTGCGCAGGATTGTGTAACGCACGCCGCTGTCCAGGATAGCCCGCTCCGTGCCGGCATGATCGGGTGCGAAGACAACCGCCGAGGTTTCCGGCTTCGTCATGGAGGTATAGACGATCTCTGCGCCGGCCTCAGTAGCGGCCTTAACGGCGGCCTTGTGCTGGGTGAGGCGCTGACCGGAACCGAGCGCGTCGGTCGAGATGATCAGCACGCGGTCGACGCCCTTGAAGGCTTCGGCCAAGGAGCCCGCGTCATCGAAATCGACGTGGCGGGTTTCGGCCCCCTTGGCGGCGAGATCGGCCAGTTTGGCGGTGTCGCGCGAAGCGGCGATGATGTGGTCTTTGCCGGATTCAAGCAGAAGCGACACGACATGACGGCCAAGCTTGCCATTGGCGCCGGTTACGAGGAGATTGGACATGGTGGTTCCTTTGTGGTATGTAGTTACGAATTGAGACCATGTGTAAAATAGTATGTATGGATCACTTGTAAAGACGGCAGTTTTTCGGGAGATAGTTACCTTGAAGGAACCACCTCACATTACGCCAGACCTGTTGGCGGCCATGCAGGGCGTCATGCAAAGCATCGGCGGCAAGGTGGACAGCAGCAAATGCCCTGTGCGCGATGTCATGGATCATATCGGCGACAAATGGTCGAGCCTGTTAATGGTGGCGCTCGGCTCAAAGCCGCATCGTTTCGGCGAACTGAAGCGCGCCGTGCCCGATATATCGCAGCGTATGCTGACCCAGACCCTGCGTGATTTGCAGGCTGATGGGCTAATCAGCCGGCATGTTTTCCCGACCTTGCCGCCAAGCGTCGAGTACCGCCTGACCCCGCTGGGCGAATCGATGATGCCGCCTCTGATGGGGCTGATGGCGTGGGCCGCCGCGCATCATGCACAGATAAAACAGGCGCGTCTCGACTTCGCCGAACAGGCCGCAGCCTGACCACAATATCCGAGTATGCAGACTGTTGCGCAGTCGTTGACCGACTAGGCCTTTTGCCGCGCGTTCCAGCCGTCGACAAAGGCCTTGGCCTTCTTATAGACGGTCTCCGGCGTATCACCGGGCTTGAAGACGGCCGAGCCGATGCCGAAACCGGCAGCGCCGGCGTCGATGAAATCCTTCATATTGTCCGGATTAACGCCGCCGACCGGGAAGACCGGGACGTTTTTCGGCAGGACGGCTTTCATAGCTTTCAGCCCGGTGGTGCCGGCCAGTTCGGCAGGGAACAGCTTGATGGCATCGGCGCCGGCGTCGATAGCCGAAAAGGCTTCGGTCGGGGTGAAGAAGGCCGGGAAGGAGATCATGCCGAGTTGTTTGGCGCGGCGGATGACCTCCGGATTGGCGTTGGGCGAGATGCAGATCTGGCCGCCGACCGCGTGCAGCGTCTCGACAGCGGCGACGTTCAAAACCGTGCCGGCGCCGACAATGGCGCGTTTGCCCAAGGCCTGCACCAGCAGCTTGATCGAATCGAAGGGTTCAGGCGAGTTGAGCGGCACTTCGACGATCTTGAAACCGGCCTCGACCAGCATTTCGCCGACGCCAAGCGCTTCATCAGGGCGCAGCCCACGCAGGATCGCCACCAGGGGCAGGGTTCTCAGGGCGTCCTGCCACTGTTCATTTAATGTCATAGTACCAGTTTTCCTTGCTGGGCGATGGCCCACAGACCGCCGGCGGCGGCCGTATCGCCATCATAGATGGTGACGTCGGTAAAGCCGGTGTGGTTCAGAGCGCGCTTGTAGAGTTTGGACAGGCTGCCGTCTCCGACAATGCCAACCGGGCGGATGCCATGGCGGATGCTTTCGGCGCGGATCTCCGAGCCGATGAGCAGGCCGGAAAGATAGGAGGACAGACTTTCCGGGGCGATATGACCGAACAGGCCTTCTGTGCGCACCGAGAAGACGAGCGACAGGAAGGACTTATCGGCCATGGCGCGATCGACGCCCAGCTTGAAGGCATCTTCGTCGTCCTTGTCGTTATCCATCAGGTCGCCCAGGATGGAATTACGTTTCAGGACCTGGAACATTTCGCCCGTCATGTAGGAACTGAAGCCTTCGATGACGCCGCCTTCAACCTTGGCCCACTTGGAATGGGTGCCGGGCAGGACGAACACGCCGTCCCCCAGGCCGAAGAGCTGGGTTTCCTCGCCGCGCATGACGTTGAGCAGGCCTTCGTGATCAGCGGAGGCGCTCAGGCCCGGCACGATCCTGACCTTCAGCTTGTCGGACGGGGCGGTGACCAGATGGGCGGCGATATCGGCCAGGCTGGAGGGGCAGGACTGATACGGCGCCTCAACCCAGCCAGTGCGCGAACCGACCATGCCGGAGAGCAGGATGGGCAGGTCAGGACGGTCGAAATCACCCTTCATGACCGAGAGCAGCGCTTGCTCGAAGGTCAGGACGCCAAGGTTTTTCAGGCCGATATTGGCCGTGTGCTTGGCGATGATCTTGCCATCGGTGCCGAAGAGGAACAGGCGGAAATTGGTGGTGCCCCAATCGGCGGCGATCAGGGCGGGTGCGGCGTAGGTCATGCTTCGGATTCTCTTGATTACAAGTCGGTTCCGACTTAGCCCTTAAACTTCTGCGGTTCAAGGCCGGTATGGCCGCGCAGCAGATCAGAAGGTATTTCGAAGAGTGTCCCGCCTTCACGATCTTCCGGCAGGTTTTCAGACGCCGAGGTGACGAAAACGCGATCAAGCGCATCACCCGCGAAGCACAGCGAGGTGATTTGCTTGGCCGGCAGTTCGATGGAGAAATCGACTGTAGCGTCAGGGTTGAAGCGCGTCACCTTGCCAGGGCCCCAATGGGCGATCCAGATGCCGCCTTGGGCGTCGGTCGTCATGCCGTCCGGGCCACCCCAATCTTCGGGGAAGGTCAGCCACAGCGTCTTGTTGGCCAGTTCACCGTCGATAATATCGAAGACGTAGATCTCATTCTTGCCAGTGTCGGTGTGATAGACGGTGGCGTGATCGGCCGAGAAGGTCGGGCCATTGGCGATCTTGTACGGTCCATCGACCTCCTGCCACGACAGGTCGGTATTGAGGCGGTAAAAACCACCGGACACCTTTGTGATGGGCTTGTGCATAGAACCGGCCCAGATGCGGCCGCGGTCATCGGCCTTGGCGTCGTTGAGACGATTTTCCGGCTCGTGCGGGTAGGGGGTAGCGATGTGCCTGATGGTCAGCGGTTCAAGTGTGACCTCGGCGAAACCGCTCATGAGCCCGGCGATGAAACCGCCGGCTTCGCGCTCGATCACCCAGCCGATCGGCTCGGGGAAGTGCCACGTCTTGCTTTCGCCATTGAGGTAATAGGCGTGGAGATTGTGCGACAGGATATCGACCCAGTAGACGCATTGATCGCGCTTCGACCACAGCGGGCCTTCACCGAGAATGGCGCCTGGAGCGGAGCGGCGGATAATATCGGACATAGTTTCCTGATCCTGTTTTGTCTGTGTTTGGGTTTTTTAGGATGAGTGGTTGAAAAAGAAAAGCAAGAAACCCCACCACCACATCTCATCGCTTCGCGGTTCGTGCGGTCCCCCTCCCCGACAAGCGGGGAGGTACAAGATGAGAGGCTCGGTGGCGGGGAGGGATAACGTGGCGAAAAGTGTTAGCTGACGAGAAACGTACCGGCCTAAGCGGCCCTGAGACGTACTTTTGTACGTGAGGAACGTATCGCAGGCAGATGACGCTTTGCAGGCCGTTAGACCGTCCCGACCTACCACTCTCTCACGTAGCCATCTGGCCCGCGCCACGCCGGATTGCGCCAGGGCGGGCAGTCCTTGGCCATTTCACGCACCTTGTCCTCGTCGATCTCGACGCCAAGACCGGGGCCTTGCAGCGCCTCGAGATAGCCGTCCTTCACATCGAACACTTCGGGGTTCTTCATATAGAACAGCAGGTCGTGGCCGTTGGTATTGTAGTGGATACCGAGCGACATTTCCTGAATGACGTGGTTCGGTGTGGCGATGGCCAGTTGCATACAGGCGCCAAGCGCCAGCGGTCCGAGCGGCGAGTGCGGGGCGATGGCGACGTCATAAGCTTCGGCCATGGCGGCGATGCGGCGGCATTCCGAAATCCCGCCGGCGTGGCTGAGGTCGGGCTGGATGATATCGACGCAGGCGCGCTCCAAAAACGGCTTGAAATCCCAGCGGCTGTACAGGCGCTCACCCAGGGCGATCGGCGTGGTGGTCAGTTTCGACAACTGCTCGATGGCCTCGATATGCTCGCTCAGCAGCGGCTCCTCGATGAACAGCGGACGCAGGGGCTCCAGCGCGTGCGCCAGTTGCTTGGCCATCGGCTTGTGGACTCGGCCGTGGAAGTCCATGCCGACATCGAGACCAAGCGACTGCACCGAGCTGAAGCGCTCCAGCACGTCATTGAGCACGCGCGGCGAATCGAGCCAGCCCATGTCCTCCGAGGCATTCATCTTGACGGCCTTGAAGCCCTGCGCCAGGCGCGACTTGCCGGCGTCGATGACGTCTGACGGACGGTCGCCACCGATCCAGGCGTAAACCTGCACGCGATCGCGCACCTGGCCGCCGAGCAATTGCCAAACCGGCACGCCCAGGCGGCGGGCCTTCAGATCCCACAGCGCCTGATCAAAGCCTGACAAAGCCGACATTAGCACCGGGCCGCCGCGATAGAAGCCCAGGCGATAGAACACCTGCCACATATCCTCGATACGGTCGGCATCGTGACCGATAAAGCGTTCGCGGATTTCGGCGAAGGTGGCTTCCGTGGCCTCGGTATGACCTTCCAGCGAGGCCTCGCCCCAGCCGACCGCGCCATCATCGCTCTCGACGCGCACGAACAGCCAGCGCGGCGGCACGGCGAAGGTTTCGATCTTGCGGATCGTGGTCCGGGCATTGACATGTGAGGCGAGGGGGGCGGTGGTGTCCATGGTCGGTTTCCGTATGTCTTGTGTTGTTATGACCTAACCTTTTGATCCGTCAGGGTCAATTAAATTGTATTATAATTAGATGCGCGGGCGGCACTTTTCCGCCGAACTGACGATAATATTTTTTGCGACGATCTTGACGTTCGCGTAAACAAAGCGCATCTATGCTGCACCTAAAAAGGCGTCTTAAGCCGCCAAAAAACTCAGAGGAGCCCGAACCTATGCCCAGCCCTGAAAATTCCGCCTATATCTACGACCACGTGCGAAGCCCGCGCGGTAAGGGCAAGAAGGACGGCTCGCTCCACCAGATCTCGGCGCTCGACCTGTCGGCACAGGTGCTGCGCAATCTGGCCGAACGCAATCACCTCGATACCTCGATTGTTGATGATGTGTCGTGGGGCTGCGTCACCCCGGTTGGCGAACAGGGCGGTGATATCGCCCGTGCCGCGGTTCTGGCCGCCGGCTATTCGCAATTGACCGCCGGCGCGCAGGTCAACCGCTTCTGTGCCTCCGGTCTCGAAGCCGTCAATATCGCCGCCGCCAAGGTGGTGTCCGGCGAGGCGACCATGGCCATCGGCGGTGGCGTTGAGAGCATGAGCCGCGTGCCGATGGGCTCGGATGGCGGAGCCTGGGCGATCGACATCGCCGGCGCCTTCCCGAACTACTTCGTGCCACAGGGTGTTTCGGCCGACATGATCGCCACCAAGTGGGGCTTCTCGCGCAGCGATGTCGACGCCTATTCGGTCGAGAGCCACAAGCGTTCGGCGCAAAGCTGGGCGGAGAAGCGTTTCGCCAGATCGGTAGTGCCCATCAAGGACCAGATGGGCATTATCGCGCTGGATCGCGATGAAACCATCCGTCCGTCTACGGATATGCAGACCCTGGGCAGCCTCAATCCGTCCTTCGCCATGATGGGCGAGATGGCCTTCGATGCGGTCATCAACCAGCGTTACCCCGAAGTCGAGAAGGTCAACCACGTCCATACACCGGGCAATTCGTCGTCGATCGTCGATGGCTCAGGCGCGGTTCTGGTGGGTTCGTTAGAGGCAGGCAGGATCACCGGCCTCAAGCCGCGGGCCCGTATCCTCGGCACCGCTTCGATCGGTTCCGAGCCCTCGATCATGCTGACCGGCCCATCCTACGTCACCGAAAAGGTGCTCAAGAAGCTTGGCATGAGCGTCGGTGATATCGACCTTTACGAACTGAACGAAGCCTTCGCTGCCGTGGTGCTGCGCTATATGCAGGTGCTCGATATCCCGCACGACAAGATAAATGTCTGCGGCGGCGCCATCGCCATGGGCCACCCGCTCGGCGCTACCGGCGCCATGATACTCGGCACCGTCCTCGATGAACTGGAGCGTTCCGGCAAATCGACCGCGCTGGTGACGCTGTGCGTCGGCGGCGGCATGGCCACGGCCACCGTAATCGAGCGCGTTTAAGAACAGAGATAGGGAGATAAAATATGGAAAATTTCAAAACCGATCTCGACGCCGATGGCATCCTGCTGGCCACGTTCGACGTGCCGGGCAAGACGATGAACACCTTCACCAAGGGCGCCCTGGCCGATCTGGAGCAGATTGCCCTGCGCGCCAAGAATGAAGCCGAAATCAAGGGCGTGGTCATCACCTCGGGCAAGACCACGGGCTTCTGCGCCGGCGCTGATCTCGAAGAAATGCTTTCCGGCGCCTGGGAAGCTGAAGGCGGCGCTCAGGACGAGCAATCAAAACTGAAGGCCGGCTTTGACGGCGCCTTTGAAATGAACCGCGTCTATCGCCTGCTGGAAACCTGCGGCAAGCCCGTGGCCATCGCCATCAACGGCCTGGCGCTTGGCGGCGGTCTCGAAGTGGCGCTCGCCTGTCATTACCGCGTGCTGTCCAATAGCCCGAAGACACAGGTCGGCCTGCCCGAAATCAAGATCGGCCTCTTCCCCGGCGGTGGTGGTTCGCAACGTCTGCCACGTCTGATCGGTGCACAGGCTGCGCTCATGGCCATGTCGGAAGGCAAGAGCTTCAAGCCGGCCGAGGCGCTGGCCGCCGGTGTCGTCGATGAAGTGGTCGATGACGACAAGGTGGTCGAAACCGCCAAGACCTGGATCAAGACAAAAGGCGATCCGGTCGCGCGCTGGGACAAGAAGGACTACAAGATTCCCGGTGGTGGCCCTTACCATCCGGCCGGCGCGCAGGTCTTCATCATGGGCAATGCCCTGCTGCGCAAGCAATCCTATGGCAATTATCCCGCCGTCATCAACCTGATGCACTCGGTCTATGAAGGCCTGCAGGTGCCGTTCGATACCGCCATCCGGATCGAGACGCGCTTCTTCTCGAAGACCCTGGCCACGCCGCAGGCCAAGGCGATGATCCGCACCTTCTTCTTCTCGATGCAGCAGATCGGCAAGGGTTCCGGCCGTCCCGCAGGCGTGCCGAAGACCGAGTTCGGTCAGGTGGCCGTTATCGGCGCCGGCATGATGGGGGCGGGCATCGCCTATGTCAGCGCCCTGGCCGGCATCAAAACCATCCTGCTTGACCGCGATCAGGCCTCCGCCGACAAGGGCAAGGCGCACTGCGAGGATCTGGTGAAGAAGGCCGTTTCGCGCGGCAAGATGACACAAGAGAAGGCGCAAGGCCTGCTCGACCTCATCACCGCTACGCCGGATTACGCCGCCATCACCGGCTCCGATCTGGCGGTGGAAGCCGTGTTTGAAAACACCGACCTCAAGGAACAGGTCACCAAGCAGGCCGAGGCCACGCTCTATGCCAGAGCCAAGGCCGACAGCGCGATCTTCGGCACCAACACCTCGACCATCCCCATCACCCTGCTGGCCACCGCCTCATCGAAGCCGGACAACTATATCGGCATCCACTTCTTCTCACCGGTCGACAAGATGATGCTGGTCGAGATCATCCGCGGCGAAAAGACCTCGGACGCCACGGTGGCCAAGGCCATCGATTTCGCGCTCAAGATCAAGAAGACGCCGGTGGTGGTCAACGACTCGCGCTTCTTCTTCGCCAACCGCTGCTTCATCCCGTTCACCGCCGAAGGCATGATCATGTGGTCGGAAGGCGTCGCCCCGGCGCTGATCGACAATGTCGGCCGCATGACCGGTATGCCGCGCGGTCCGCTGGAAATGATGGACGATGTGGCGCTCGATCTGCTGACCAAGATCACCTCTGAGACCGCCAAGGCCATGGGCGACGCCTACCAGCCGATCCCCGGCGAAAAGGAAGTGGCCCAGATGGTCGCCGATGGACGCCTGGGTCGCAAGAACGGCAAGGGTTTCTACGATTACCCTGCGGCCGGCGGCAACAAGACCCTGTGGCAGGGCGCCAAGGACATGTTCCCGGTGACCGTGGCCGAGGCCGATCCGGCTCAGGTCGAGGAACTGAAGAAGCGCCTGCTCTATACGCAGGCGGTCACGGCTGCGCGCTGCTTCGAGGAGGGTGTCATCACCGATCCGCGTGAGGCCGATGTCGGTTCGATCCTCGGCTGGGGCTTCGCGCCGTGGTCGGGCGGGATCGTGTCACTGATCGACGCCATCGGCACGGCGAAGTTCGTTGAGGAACTGGACCGCATGACCAAGCTCTACGGCGAGCGTTTCGCTCCGCCGAAGCTGCTGCGTGAAATGGCCGCGAAGGGTGAAACCTTCTACGGTCGCTTCGGCAAGGACAAGTCCGAGAAAGCCGCTTAAAAGACATACCCCCCGCAGAGCGATCTGCGGGGGTTTTTGATGTTCAGCCCCGCTGACCGGTATCCTCAGTTCTTATGGCTTGCGCGGGGCAGCGTTTCGGGGTTGAAGGGATCGTATACTCTCCCGCCTTTTCGAGTGCCTGATATGACGAAAGCCCCTAAAGAGACCACCCGCCTGACCAGCGCCACGTTGGGCCGCCAGAACTCGCGACGCGCGGTCAATACGGCGGTGGAGCGCGGTTCGACCGTGCTGTTTGAAAACGCTGAGATGCTCTATAATGACGACGTCAAGCCGACCTATGGCACCGATGGTCTCTCCACCCAGAACGAACTCTGCCGCCTGATCGCCGAACTCGAAGGCGCGCAGGAGGCGTTTATACTGCCGTCAGGTCTGGCGGCGCTGACCCTGCCGATGTTTGCCTTCCTCGCGGCGGGTGATGAGATTCTGGTCGTCAATTCCTGCTATCGCCCCGTGCGCCGCTTCCTTGATACCCAGATGAAGCGCTTTGGCGTCATCACGCGCTATTATGAGCCGCGCCTGTCGCCGGAAGAGGTGCTGGCGCTCGTCACGCCGCACACGAAGATGATCTATGTCGAAAGCCCTGGGTCGCTGACCTTCGATATTCAGGACATTCCCGGCATCGCCAAGCTTGCCAAGGCGCGCGGCATCCTGACCCTGTGCGACAACACCTATGGCGGTGGTATTCTCTTCAAGCCGCTGGCGCATGATGTCGATCTTTCCATGCAGGCGCTGACCAAGTATGTCGGCGGCCATTCCGACGTGCTGATCGGTTCGGTGTCGGTCACAGATCCGAAGCTCGGCCAGGTGTTGCAAGACACGATCAAGGCCTGGGGCTTCTTTACCTCGGCCGACGAAAGCTATCTGGCGTCGCGTGGCATCCGCTCCCTGCATTTGCGCATCAAGCAAAGCGGCGATAGCGCGCTCAAGATCGCCAAATGGCTGGAAGGCCGTCCGGAGGTGCTGAAGGTTGTCCATCCGGCGCTGGAAAGCCATCCCGGCCATGATATCTTCAAGCGCGACTTCACCGCCGCCAACGGCCTGTTCATGGCACTCTTCAAGGGCGATGGCGACAGGCAGTCACAGGCGTTCCTCAACAAACTCAAGCTGTTTGGGCTTGGCTTTAGCTGGGGCGGTTATGAGAGCCTGGCCACCAATTCTGAGCCGCAGATCCGTGGCCGTGCGCGTCTCAGCGATGAGCCCGATCCCTATCTGCAAGGCTCGGCCGTGCGCTTTTACGCCGGTCTGGAAGACCCGGACGACCTGATTGCGGATATCGAACAGGCCTTGAGCGTATTTCAGTAAAACGATCGCCGCAAAACTCACTTTTGTCTCTATAATTGGCGTGAAAATTTGGCCATCTTTTTCGCTCGGCGCTCGACAAGCCCGGCAAAGGGGGCTTTAAACGTACCAATCGTAACACCTGACACAGGTTGGTCCATGTTCTTTTCTTCCAAAATCACCGCCGTCCTTCTGGCCGGCTCGGTTTCGCTGGCCGCTCTCTGCGGTGCGGCGAATGCAGCCCCCTTCACCTACAGCGATATGGTCAAGCTCGATCGTATAAACGGCTTCAAGGTCGACAGCAGCGGCCGGTACGCCGTGCTCAATATCCGCGCCACCGACATGGACAAGAACAAGGGCGTCAGTTCGCTCTGGCTCAAGGATCTGAGCCAGCCGGCCACGCCTGAGGTCAAGCTGGCCATTTCCGAAGGCGGCGCGTCTAACGCGCAATGGAGCCCCGATGGCAAGTCGATCTACTTCCTGTCGTCGCGCGGTGAGGGCGGTTCCACTCAGGTGTGGAAGACCGATATCACCGGCGCCAAGGCCGTTCAGGTCACCCGCCTGCCGCTCGATGTCGGCGCCTATCAGGTGACGCCTGACGGCAAGGGGCTTGTGCTCTCGCTGGCCGTTTTCCCCGAATGCAAGGGCAATGAAATCTCCTGCACCGTCCAGAAGCAGGACGCGCGCAAGGCCGACAAGTCGAGCGGGGAGGTCTACACCAAGCTGTTCGTCCGCCACTGGGACACCTGGGCCGATGGCACGCGCAACCACCTGTTCTATGTTCCGCTCGACGGCGCTTCCCCCATAGCCCTGACCGACGGCTATGATGGCGATGTGCCCTCCATGCCGTTCGGCGATGAGGCCGACTACACCATCTCGCCCGACTCGAAGACCGTCTGGTTCTCCGCCCGCGAGGCCGGCAAGACCGAGCCATGGAGCACCAATTTCGACATCTATTCCGTGCCCCTGACCGGCGGCGCGATTGCCAACCACACCAAGGATAATCCCGCCTGGGACGGTAGCCCGCGTCTGTCGCCCGATGGCAAGACTTTGGCCTATGTCGCCATGAAGCGCCCCGGTTTCGAAGCTGACCGTTTCGGCATCATGCTGAAGGATGAGAACGGCAAGACCACGGCTCTGGCGCCCGGCTGGGATCGCTCGGTCGCCGGCATCCAGTGGAGCCAGGACGGCAAGAGCCTGCTGGTCGATGCCGATGACGTCGGCAAGCACATCCTTTTCCGCGTCGACGTGAAAACCGGCAAGGTGACGCCGCTGACCAAGGGCGGTCACACGAACGCCTATGCCGAGACGCCGCGCGGCTTCGTCTTCCTGCAGGACAGCCTGAAGCGCCCGTCGACCTTCTATCAGGCCAAGGCCGGTGCCGCTGTCCTCGATGATGGCGCCACCAATCTGACCCGTTTCAACAGCGTGCTCGATACCCTGACTACGGGAGCTTATGAGCAGTTCAGCTTCAAGGGCTGGAACAACGAAGAGGTCCACGGCTATGTCGTGAAGCCGGCGGGCTATGTCGAGGGCCAGACCTATCCTGTTGCTTTCCTGGTCCATGGCGGGCCGCAGGGCTCATTCGGCGACGGCTGGTCCTATCGCTGGAACCCGGAAACCTATGCCGGCGCCGGCTATGCGGTGGTGATGATCGATTTCCACGGCTCCACCGGCTACGGTCAGGCCTTCACTGACGCCATTTCCGAACACTGGGGTGATCGTCCGCTCGAAGACCTGCAAAAGGGCTGGGCCTTCGCGCTGGATAAGTACAAGTTCCTCGACGGCAATCGCGCCTGCGCGCTCGGTGCGTCTTACGGCGGCTATATGATCAACTGGATCGCCGGCAACTGGAAGCAGCCCCAAGGAACTAAAGGATGGAAGTGTCTCGTCGAGCATGACGGCATCTTTGACACCCGCACCATGGCCGAGGAAACCGAGGAACTGTGGTTCTCAGAGTGGGAAAACGGCGGCGCGCCTTACGACAAGATGGCCAAGATGGACGCTTTCAATCCCGCGCTTCACGCCAAGGACTGGTCGGTGCCGCAACTGGTCATCCACTCCGACAAGGATTACCGCGTCGTGCCGGGGCAGGGCATCGCCACCTTCACCGCGCTCCAGCGTCAGGGCATTGAATTGGCCTTCCTGCGCTTCCCCGATGAAAACCACTGGGTCCTCAAGCCGCAGAATTCGATGAAGTGGCACAAGACGGTCTTTGACTGGATGGACAAGTATACCGCGCCAGGTGCGAAATAGCGTGCTGTCGCGTCGTGGCATCCTGATCGGCGGTGCGGCGGCGGCCGTCTTGCCGCTTGCCGCCTGTTCGGAAAAGGTGACGCAGGCGCTTGGTTTCGCCCAGCGCATGATCGAGATCCAGAAGCGCCATGGTGGCCGCGTTGGCGTTTCCGCGTTGACCGGAAGTTCTACGGCCAATTCTGAAGCCAATGGGTCTTTGAGCATCCAGTCGACCGAGCGCTTCGCCATGTGCTCGACCTTCAAATGGGTGCTGGCAGCCGCCATCCTCCAGCAGGTCGATCAGGGCAAGCTCAAGGTGGCGCAGGCGGTCAAATATGGCGCGAAAGACCTGCTCGATTATGCCCCGGTAACCAAAATGCACGTCGCCAAGGGCGCAATGACCATCGGCGACCTGTGTTCGGCGGCGGTGGCGCTCAGCGACAACACGGCGGCCAACTTGCTGTTGCCGCTGATCGGCGGACCGGCCGGTCTGACCGCCTACGTGCGCGGCCTTGGTGACAGCATCACGCGCTTCGATCGTAACGAGCCGTCGCTCAATACCAATATCGACGGGGATGAACGCGACACCACCACGCCGGAGGCCATGAGCAATCTGTTGCGCACGGTCTTCACCGGTCCTCTTCTCAAGCCCGAAAGCCTTAAACGGCTCAAGGACTGGATGGTGGCGACCACCACCGGCAAGGGCCGCATTCCCGCTGGTCTTCCCGCCGGTGCGGTGCTGGGCCACAAGACCGGCAGCGGCGCCAACAACGCCACCAATGATGTTGGCGTCATATGGCTGCCCGGCAAGGACCCGGTGTTCCTGTCGATCTACACCACGGGCGGCACGCTCGATGATGCCGGCCGCGATCAGGTCATTGCCGACATCACCCGTCTGGTTTTCGATACGCTGGCCTTCGTCACCACGCTCGATGACAAAACGTCTGGCAGTGCAAAGTCTTGAAACATACCGCCTCTCTTGATGACGTGCTGGCCGAGGTCGCTGTTCTGGTTCGGCCGCACTTCGGCAAGGGACGGACGGCGAGCTATATCCCGCAACTGGCCGGCGTCGATCCGACGAAGTTCGGCATGGCGATCTGCACGATCAAAGGCGAGGAAAGCGTCATCGGCGATGCCGACGAGCCGTTTTCGGCCCAGAGCATCACCAAGCTGTTCTCGCTCGGTCTGGCGCTTAACGCCATCGGCGACGAGGTGTGGACCCGCGTCGGCAAGGAGCCTTCGGGAACGCCTTTCAACTACCTGTCGCAGCTTGAGCAGGAGGAAGGCATTCCGCGCAATCCCTTTATCAATCCGGGCGCGCTGGCCGTTACCGATATCCTGCTCGATGTCGTCAAATCGCCCGATGCCTTCGTGCGCGACTTCATGGGGATGCTGGCCAACGCCCCGCTGACCATAGATGAAGCCGTGGCGGCCTCTGAATTAGAGACGGGCCACAAGAACCGCGCTATCACCAATCTGATGCGTGGTTTCGGCACCATCACCCATCCGGTCGATGCGGTGATGGAGGCCTATTGCCGGCAATGCGCCGTCACCATCACCTGTCGCCAACTGGCGCGCGCGGCCCTGCCTCTGGCTGCCAAAGGCTTCTCGCCGATCGTCGAGGAAACTGTCTTCCACGAACGCCTCAACCGCCGGCTCAATGCGCTTCTGCTGACCTGCGGCATCTACGATTCGGTTGGCTCGTTCGCCTATCGCGTTGGGCTGCCGGCGAAAAGCGGCGTCGGCGGTGGCATCGTGGCGGTAGTGCCCGGACAGGCCGCCGTCGCCGTCTGGTCGCCCGAACTCGACCGTTTCGGCACCAGCGTGGTCGGCGCTTCGGCGCTGGAGCATTTCAGCCAACTCACCAACTGCTCGGTGCTGTAAGCGCTGGCCTTCTGGGTGAGATAGGGCTGACTGTAAAACACTTGCGATCATACTACCTGTGATTTAACATCTCGCCAAAAGCGGGAGGGGTTTATGCGGTATCCGGCGGCTGTTGCGTGTTGTCTGATGATATTGAGCTGCAAGGCGCAGGCACAAATTGTCAAACCGATTGAGGGAGTGCCGGCGGACAGCGCGGTGGCGAATATCCATGTCGGCGGACGCGTTGTACGTCATGCCACGTCGGACGGGCGCGTGGTCTATGAGCATCAATGGCCTGGAATCTATTTTGAAAGCCGTTTTGAAGGTCAAAGAGTTTATCTGTCCTTCAAAGACACATGGAATGAATATCGTTTGTTGATTGACGATCTGCCACTAGTGACTATTGCGCAGCCGGGAGACAGTCAATTTGAAGTCAGCGATTTGCCTCCGGGTGTTCATCAGGTGCGGTTGGAAAAAGTCACAGAAAGTATCGATCATGCGGCTACTTTCGGTGGCTTCTATATTCCGGCCGATGAAAAGGCGCTTTCGGTGAAAGCCCGGGCGCGGCAGATCGAATTCATTGGCGATTCCTCAATGACCGGCTACGGCAATCGTTCTGCGAGCCAAATATGTACGAGTGAGAAAGTCCGCCTGACGACGGATACACAGCAGGGCTTTGCCGCGCTTACGGCCAAGCATTTTAACGCCGATTATCAGATCAACGCTATTTCGGGGCGCGGTCTGATCCGCAACTACGGTGGTTTCGCCCCGGACTATGCGATGTCAAAGGTTTATCCTTTCAGTCTGCTCGATAAGATCGCGCCTTATGAAGGTGACGGCTGGCATCCTCAGATTATCATGGTCAAGCTTAACGCAGATTATGCCAAACCGCTGACTGATGGAGAGGCATGGAAAAATCAAAAGGCTCTGAATGCTGATTATGCGAAGGCTTTCCGTTCGTTCGCCGTGGAATTGCATCGGCGCTATCCCCAGGCGGCTTTTCTCATGTGGGGAACTAACATAAGCCGGATAAAGGATCAGAAGGCGCTTGATGCGGTGCTCGCCTGGCAGTCTTCGTTAACAGATGAGGCGCGCCGTATTGGTATCAACTCGGTTGGATTTGTGCCCATTGCGACGGAACTAGAAAACGCAGGCTGCGATTATCATCCAAGCCTCGCAGGTCATCGCGCGTTGGCGACAGCTTTAACAAATTATATCGAGGCTCACCCGCAGTTGTGGCAAGGTCATTGAAGTCCTAACGCCTGACGATAGGTCTCAATCAACGCAAGCTTGGCCTCGAACAACGACCAGTCGTTTTCCATCGCGATCTGCGCCCATAGGGTCTCGATCTCATCGATCAGCAGGGTTTCCGGATCGCTTTGCGTAAAACGCGGATGCTCAAGCTTTTCGGGCGAGGCGGTTTCGTAGGTTTGCAAAACTTCGTGGAACGCCGTGAAGGACGGGCCAGCATAATGATCTCTGCGCGGGCCCGTCATGGCGCGGTTTTCGCTCAGCACACCGCCAAACCAGTCATAGAACAAACCCTCGAAACTGCCCTCAGCACGTAGATCCGATAGCAGGGCATAGACGGCTTTCACCAGCAGCGCATTATCGGCTTGCGCAATAAGGTTTAGGCGGTCGCAGATGGCCAGGCCCAACTCGTGCTCGTAACGTTCGTGGAAGGCGTTGAAACTCTCTATCAAGGGCTCGGGCGCTGTGATCAGGGTCAGGCAGCGGCCAAGCTGGCCCAGGTTCCACAGCACAGCATCGGGCTGGCGGCCATAGGCGTAAAGGCCGGTATGGTCGAAATAGGCGGCGGTGAAGGCCGGATCGTAGGCCGGCAGAAAGCGGTAAGGGCCATAATCGAAGCTCTCGCCGGTGATGTTCATATTGTCGGTATTGAGCACGCCGTGGACGAAGCCGGCGGCCATCCAGCGCGCCGCCAGTTTCGCCGAGGCGGAAACCACGGCATCGAACACGGCCGCAGCATCGGACATTTTGTCTTGCGCTACCGCTTCGCTGCTTGTGGGCACGGGGTAGTAGTTGTCTTCAATAAAGGCGATCAGATCTCGCATCGTCTCGGCATCATTGAGATAGGCCAGCCGCTCGAAGGTGCCGAAGCGGATATGGCTGTGGCTCAAGCGTACCATGACCGAGGAGCGTGTCGGCGAGGGCTCGTCACCGCGCACCAGATACTCGCCGGTTTCAATCAGCGAAAAGGTCTTGCTGGTCGGTACACCGAGTGCTTCCAGCAGGGCAGTGGCCAGAACCTCGCGCACCCCACCTTTCAGGGTCAGCTTGCCGTCGCCGCCGCGTGACCACGGCGTCTTGCCCGTGCCCTTGGTTCCGAGATCGAGCAGGCGGTCCTGATCGTCATACATTTGCGCGAACAGAAAGCCGCGGCCATCGCCGAGATCGGGATTGTAGTGGCGAAACTGGTGGCCGTGGTAACGCAGCGCCAAGGGCGCTGGCTGATTATCGGGCAGGGGAGCAAAGCGGCCGAAATGCTCGATCCAAGCGCTGTTACTCAGATCGTCCAGACCAATCGACTGCGCCGCACGGTCGTTGCGATAGCGCAGGATCGTCTGCGGGAAATCGGCGGCACTGACGGTATCGTGAAGGGGCAGCGTGCTGCGCTGGAGCAGGGGCGCAGGGCGGTAGGGGTTAGTCACAGGTTTTCACATCCTGCCAGGACGTCAGTTGATAGCCCCCATCGAGACTCTGAAACACCTTGGCGGCGACAAGATGACCGCGCTTGAACAGGCCGAACTTTGGCGTTGTGACGCGCAGGCACAGGCTATAGTTCATGCCGGCCACCACCTGCTGTCGGGCGCTGACAATCTGTTTCAGAAGTCATTTTTGTAGGGGCCGCGCTGATAGCGAAATCCGCCGCCGCCCTGATAGCCTTGTCGGTGATATCGGTTCTCTGAAAGCCACCCACCAGCGGTGGGGCTGGCTCAGGCGCCTGAGCTGAAAAAGCGGGGCTTGCGGCGCTGATGGCGAGCAGCAGGAGGGCCAGGCAGACAGGTTTCATGGGGATGCTTTCCGTGAGGCGTGCGGCGATTCTGAGGGGCGATTTATCGTGTTTCGCCCCGCCTGCCGCCCTTTGCAGCGCAAAATAGCATGTCTTTCCGTGGAAGGGCTAGGGTATTGGCTGTGATGGGTGTGTCTTTTATGCGGCATTCGCCTGGTAATGAGGCTGTTTTCGGCCTTTATAAAGCCAGGGAAGATCGAAAAACGCGCCTTGGTAGCGGTAAAATCACAGGCTGTCCCAAGGTCAACACGATCATTGCGTGCAGTTGCAGCAATCGCGTAACGATACGCGTCTCGCCGTGTGAGCCAAGATTTAAAAGGGATTTAAATAATGGGAAAGTCTTTGTTTGTATATTTTTAAGCATATAGAGGCGTGTTTACCTTAGGTAATGTGTGCGCTGCGGTGTTAAATCAATCGTCGTTTGTTTCCGTTAACGTCATGTGTTACATTGAGGAAGTAAACAACGACCCGTAAAAAGCGGGCACTGTTTACCGAAACTACAAATAATAAAATATCCAAGCAGAGATGAAATTTACCTAAGGGAAAGAAATGCAAAGCGCCATTCATTTACTTAAAGGCCGCCCTCTCATGATGGGTGTCGCCAAGGCCGCCCTGTTGACAAGCGTCGCCCTGCTTGCCACCGCGCCGGTTGCAGCCCTGGCTCAGGACGCCACACCTGACGCCGCTCCCGTCGCCTCCGAAGACTCAACCACCGTTATCGTGACGGCGCAAAAGCGCGAGCAGCGCCTGCAGGATGTGCCGATCGTTGTCACCACCCTGTCGGCCAAGCTGCTGCAGGACGCCGGTGTCCGCGACATCAAGGATATGCAGATCCTGACACCTGGCCTGACCGTAACCTCGACCCAGAACGAAACCCTGACCACGGCCCGCATTCGCGGCGTCGGCACGGTCGGTGATAACCCCGGCTTGGAATCCTCGGTGGGGGTGGTGGTCGATGGTGTCTACCGTCCGCGTAACGGCGTGGGCTTTGGCGATCTCGGCGAAATGGAACGCATCGAAGTCCTGAAAGGCCCGCAAGGCACGCTATTCGGCAAGAACACCTCCGCCGGCGTCATCAACATCATCACCAAGAAGCCGTCCTTCACCTTCGGCGCAGAAGGCGAGGCCACCTTTGGCAATTACGGCGCGCAGGGCTATTCCGCCTCTGTGACCGGCCCGATCGTTCAGGATCTGGTCGCAGGTCGCCTCTATATCGCCAAGCGCTCGCATGACGGTTACACCGATGTCGATACCGGCGTTGGCCCGCGCACGCTCAAATCCGATCAGGATCAGGACTTCACCACGGCGCGTGGCCAGTTGCTGTTTACTCCGAGCGCCGACGCTGAAATCCGCGTCATTGGTGATTTCAGTCACCGCGATGAATATTGCTGCGTCGCCGCCCAGACCCGCACCGGTCCGACCGGCGCCATCATTCAGGCCCTGAGCGCGAATCATGGCCTAGCCACCACGGCCGATCCGGCAGCGCGCTTGGCCTATTCCAACCGCGACACCCATCAGGTGGTGCGCGACGGCGGCGTTTCGGTCGAAGGCAACTTCAAACTCAATGGCCTGTGGGATTCGACCCTGACCACCGTCACCGGCATCCGTGACTGGAAGGCCACCAACGGTCAGGATCTCGACTATACCGGCGCCGACATTCTCTACCGCAAGGACAACGGCGACTTCAACGCCCGCTTCAAGACCTTCTCGCAGGAAGTCCGTCTGGCCGGTTCCACCGAGCACCTGAACTGGCTGGTCGGCGGCTTCTACGTCAAGGAAGACCTGACCCGCGCTAACTCCTACGTTTATGGTTCGTCCTATGAGCCCTATATCGGCCTGCTGCTTTCCAGCGGCACGGACCCGGCCTTCGTCTCCAAGCTGACCGGTCGTGCTTACGGCACCAACTTCAAGGCGGGTGAGCAGGCGCGCGACCACTACACCCAGTCGGATGAAAGCTATGCTTTCTTCACCAACAACTCTTGGAAGGTGAACAACGCCCTCGAACTGACCATGGGCCTGCGCTACACCCACGAAAAGAAGAGCATGACCGCGCTCTATACCAACAGCGATAATGGCGTCGGTTGCGGCACCGGCGTGCAGAAATACGGTCAGGCGGCGGCCCTTCTGGCGGCCAAGGGCGGCAACACCACGGCGGCGGTTCTGGCCGGTGCCAATCCTTACTGGGTCGGGGCCATCGCCACCGGCAAGGCCAGCACTTTAGTCGGCGCGCTCTGTCCCTTCTGGGCCAACCCGGCCTTTAACAACCGCAACGTCGCCGACAGCCAGTCCGACGGCGATCTGTCCGGCACGCTCAAGGCGGCCTGGCATGTCACCGATGATGTCATGCTCTATGGCTCCTATGCCCGTGGCTACAAGGCCGGCGGCTTTAACCTCGATCGCGCCCAGACCGGCATCACGCCAGATACCAATCTGTGGTTCGATCCTGAAACGGTCGATTCCTATGAACTGGGTCTAAAAACGGCCCTGTTCGATGGCGCCCTGGCGCTCAATATCACCGCCTTCGACCAGCAGTATCAGAACTTCCAGCTCAACACCTTCCTCGGCACGGCCTTTGTGGTCGAATCGATCCCCGATCTGAAATCGCAGGGCTTCGACGCCGATGTTTACTGGCGCACGCCGATCGCGGGCCTGAGCTTCCAGGGGGGTATCTCCTACGCCGACACCAAGTATGGCGATTTCACCGCGGCCGATCTCGACAATCCGACGCATTTCCCCGGCCTGTCCCTGCTGCCAGGCGCTCAGGTATCGTTTGCACCGAAGTGGACCTCCTCAGGGGCGATCACCTGGGGCCATACCTTCGGCAAGATCCGCACCTCGGCCAATCTGACAGCCAAGTACACCTCGGACTACAATACCGGTTCCGATTTGCTGCCGTTCAAGGCGCAGGACAGCTATACGCTCGTCAACGCCCGTCTGGCGTTGGGTGCGGCCGACCGGGCCTGGACTGTCGAAATTTGGGGCCAGAACCTGACGGATGTGTCCTACAAGCAGGTGGTCATCAATGCGCCGCTGCAAGGCTCGGGCTTCCAGTCGACGGTTCAGGCGGACGGCACCTATTATAACCAGTCGCTCGATACCAATACCTATGACGCCTTCTTGGGTGCGCCGAAGACCTATGGTGTTACCCTCCGCGTCAAGTACTAGGCAAGTCCTACCGGGAGGGGCTGCAAAGCGTCATCTTGCTTCGCTCCGGTGCTCACGTACTTAAGTACGCTCCGCTCCGGTGCTCGCAAGCTAACTCTTTTGGCTAAGCCGAACTTCGTTTCGCCGCCTCCCAGCGGACTATCCCCGCCGTTGGTAAAACAAGAATACCCGCAGATCGCTCTGCGGGTATTCTTGTGTCTGGTCGGTGGCGAGGCGGGACTTAGAACCGGATCTTGTCGGCGGCGATATCGGCTAAAATCTCAGCCGTCAGCGGCACGAAATCCTCGCCGATACAGACGTAGATCGGATCGGTCGTCAGTGTGATGTCGTAGCCCACCTTGATCAGGTCCATCTTCTTGTACTTGAATGTACCCGTCGTTTCGGCATCGTGCAGCAACCGGATAAACTTCGGACGCGCCCAGGTCGGGAGCTTGCTGTCGACGAAGTCCTTGAACGTCTTCAGGTCGAAGCCTTCGCGGGTGATCAGCGAGGCCATGCCGGCCTTACCGTCCTGATTGGGCACCACGACGCCATAGATGATGGCTTCCTCGACACCCGGCGCGGCGGCGCTGTATTCGGCCACTTCCGAGGTCGAGACGTTTTCACCCTTCCAGCGGAAGGTGTCGCCGATGCGGTCGATGAAATAGAGATAGCCGGCCTTGTCCTGCTTCATCAGGTCGCCGGTGCGGAACCACTGGTCGCCCTTCTTGAAGACGTCGGTCAGTATCTTCTTCTGCGACGCCGCCTTGTCGGCATAGCCCGAGAACGCATGGCGGGCATCGCCGGCGATCTGGCCGATGGCCTCGCCGATCTCACCCGGCTTGCATTCGTAGCACAGACCGTTCGACTGCCGATCCGGCATCTCGCTCTCGACATCAAAGCGCACCAGCCGCACGTTGAAGCTCTTCTTGAGGAACTTGGGCACGCGGGCGATGGCGCCAGAATGGCCGTCGAGATTGAACAGCGACACATTGCCTTCGGTCGAGCCGTAGAATTCGAGCACGTCCTTGATGCGGAAGCGCGCCTTGAAATGATCCCAGACTTCCGGGCGCATGCCGTTACCGAAGACCATACGCACCTTGTGCTTGGTTTCGTCATCCGGATTTGGCGCCGGCGGAGAGTTGGTCAGGTAACGGCACAGTTCGCCGATATAGACGATGTGGGTGATCCCCTGGCTACGCACATCACTCCAGAACTGGCTGGCCGAGAACTTGCGCTTGAGAACCAGACCGGCGCCATTGAGCAGGGCCGCGCCGATGGCGCAAAGGCCGCCGGTCGAATGATAAAGCGGGAGCACGCAGTAAAGCTTATCGTCCGGCTTCATGCTGGTCAGACCGGCGAAGGCCTTCATATAGAGCTGGGCGCGGGCGTTGGAAATCTTGGCCGCTTTTGGCAGGCCCGTCGTGCCTGAGGTGTAGATATAGAGCGCGACCGAATGGGCGGTCAGGCTGCTGCGGAACTCACGATCAGGACGCACGCTCGACACGCCCTTGAGCGCCGCATCAAGACTGCGGCAGTTTTCGCTTTCATCGTCGCGCGCCAGATCAAGCACCCATAGCGCCTGATGACGTTCAACCTGGCTCTCGATCTCCTGGAAACAGGTGCGGGTCGTCTGATCTACAATGGTCAGGCTGGCCACGGAGATATTGATGCAATGCGCCAGACCGGGGCCGGTGAGTGAATTGTTGATCAGCGCGCTGACGACGCCGATCTTGTTGAGACCGATCCAGATGGCCAGGTAATCGAGCCGATTGGGCAAGAACAGGGCCACCGTATCGCCGGGCTTGAGGCCACGCTGACGCCCCCAGTGGGCGTAGCGGTTGGCCATGGTATCAAGCTGCTGATAGGTGAGCGACTTGCCCTCAAAGGTGATGGCGGTATTGGTGGGGAACTTCGTGGCCGCGGCTTCGAAATCGTCGCAGACCAGATTGTGTGAATCCGGATTGACGCTCTTGATGCGGCGCAGGATACGTATCAGGCGCTTCAGGAAGACGAAATCACGCTTGATATTGGCGACTAGGCGCATACGTTTTGGGCTCCCGTTACGGCACAGCAATCTGACTTGCCATATTACAGCAAGGTATAGCCGAATTGTTACAGGTAAACCCTCAAAATCGTATGAATTGTCTTTTTTCTAAGGGATTTTTTTGCCCCTGCGGTAGGGGAAAGCGCCCTTTTGCGGCCGCTTAACCCTCCACGGCATAATGAATAGGCTTGAAGGCGTAGTTGTTCGACTGCAAGGCCGAGCAGGCGGTCAGCGCCACGATCAGGTCCATATCGGCCTCAAAAAGAATATGATCGCCCGCCTTGCTGAGCGGCGGATCGACCGTAAGCGCACCGTTTTCGCCATTGACCTGCACGTTCATGAAGATGTTGAAGGCGACCGGAATCTGGTCTGGCTTGATGCCGTAAGGCTCCAGAGCGTGCGACAGGTTGCCAAAACAGCCGTGATGCGGGTGCTTATCGCCATAGATGATGCGGAAGGTATCCTTCGAGCACGGCGTCAAAAGGAAATCATGGCGACCGACCCTATCCTCTATAATCCGCAGCATGATGTTGCTGCGATTGGAATAGAGCGGATCGCCGGTGGTCAGGAAAAGCTTGGACGCGTAGTCGAGTGTGCGCCCCGACGAGATCACCTCATCCGTATCAGCGGCATTGAAGGCCAGCATGTCGGAAACCTGTTCGCCCTGCGGATCAATCACGCGCAGTCTTTGGCCCTTGTTGAGGCGGAAGGCGGCGCCGGTGCGCGGGGAGATGATGTTCGTCATAAGCTGTCCTGATCAGGGTTTGAAAGGGCATTGCCAGCCGTCTTCGACGTGGCGGCCACTGTATTGCGCGGCTTCGGAACTATCGCCATGACGCGACAGCATGGGGTTGGGTGATCCGGCCAGGGCGACATCGCGGCCGATGATGTTCTCACGCAAGGTTTCATAGCGCCCGTCGGCGCGCAGTTGCTGAAACTGGTCATGGGCGTTGAACACGATCGCCGGTGATAAGAAGCGC
Organism: Asticcacaulis sp. MM231; assembly: GCF_964186625.1. Lineage (NCBI taxonomy): Bacteria > Pseudomonadati > Pseudomonadota > Alphaproteobacteria > Caulobacterales > Caulobacteraceae > Asticcacaulis > Asticcacaulis sp. MM231. The sequence goes on along the minus strand of NZ_OZ075108.1, from coordinate 2,425,180 downwards.
CGCGCCGGGCGGCTGGCACCGGGGTGCAGGCCCACCAGATAGAAGGCCTCACCGGCGAAGCTCAGCGAGAATTGCGGACTGGTCACATCCGGGCTGACGCGCGGATCGTAAGGATAGCCACGCTTGACGTCGATATCGTGCAGCGCCTGGATGCGTGACCATAGCGCACGCTCGAAGCTGTCTTCCGACAGGGCGTCCCTTGTATCAAAGATGACCACGAAGGTCTGGAACAGATCGGGGTGCGCCTTGAAATTGATGGCGAATTCGCTGAGCTTATCATAGACCGTGGCGTCATCGCGGGGGCAGCGGATATCACCGGCCTCGATAATGTTCATCTGATGACGGGCCAGCGCTGACTTCGCGCCGACGCAGGGAAAGGCCTTATCGCGGATAAAGGCCTTATCGCGGATAAAGGCCTGAAAACGATCACTGGCGCTTTGGCTTTCGTTTTGGGTTTTTGGCCGGCTCATAGTGTCAAGCATGGTGCATCCCTGAATTGGATGCACAACCTAGTGAAACACGGATAAGGGGTATGTCGGGAAGGCGGGGACAACAAGCAAACAGGTCGTAAGGCATTGTCTTTATGACGGGCTCACTAAACGGCGCAATGCGGATGACAGCCGGTTCATCGAACGGATTTTGTCTCTCCACGACAGGGCGATCAGCGGGCCGAGGTCGGTCTTGTTGACATCGACGATGTGATACGGCCATCTCCGCGATCGCGAAGGATATCGAGTCCGCCCCAATCGAGCCCCATGCGCGCCGTGAACTGCCGGATCAGCGTCTGCTCCTGCGGCGTGTAGATATCGGCGACCTCGGCCAGCGCAGCGCGGCGGTTATGGATCGAGAACCGGCCTTCCGGCGTCTTGATCTTTACCCACACCAGCACCGCCTCACCGCCGGCGCAAGGCGTGCGCAGATAGTGGCAGCAGCCGTCAGGATCGCGTGTGTCGATGAGGCGCTGATACACGAAGCCGCAACGCGGCGGGCAGGGCGCCATGACGATGCGGCCACCATGCACGCCATTCTTTTCCGGCTTCTCGACTATTTCACTTGCGATCAGCATAGGATCGACTGTCAGAGGATAGCCGAAGATTTCTTCAAATACGCGCGCGACGTGGCTTTTGGAGATATCGGTGCAGCCATGATTGAAACGTTTGGCGACCAGTGAGGGCGGCGCATCTCCGGTCGTGCTGTCGTCGAAATAGATGGCGGCGTCGGCATCCTGGGCGCGTTTGGCCAGGTCGATCCCGCTCCACATGGCGGCCCCGCGCACCAGATACCACGGGCGCGGCCGATCCGGCGCAAACCACAGGCGCGGTCGCGGCCGTCCGGTCAGGTGCGTGGCGAACGCCACGATGTGGAGCAGCGCGAGATAGAGCGCCCAGTTGAAAATCTCATGGAGGACGTGAGGATCGAGCCTGATCCTTATGCCGGTCTTGCGGATCAGGATACGTCCGTCGCGCCATTCAAAATCGCTGAGCCAGCCATCAGGACGCAAGATAGGGGAATCTGGCGCTGTAAGCTCAGGCGCGGGATCCTTAAGTTCAGTCTGGGCAAGCGACATAGGTTTCCCCTTGCCGCCATGATGCGGTCAGAGGGATGCTAACTTATTTTTTCTAAGCGGCATGTGAGCAAATCGCCTGTAAATGTAAGCGTTGTATAAGCTTTTCCTTCATCCTGCATTCAGGTGAGGCTGTCTATGGTGGTCTTGCACGCGAAATTGTGTCATGTAATTACCGTAATTGCTGTCCAAATCGCGCCCTTACAGCCATACGGCTCCGGAGATTAAGATTATGACTCGTTTCACCACCCTCAAAATGCCCGCCCTGGCGCTGGCAGCCGCCGCCATGACCTTCTGCACCGGCGTCAGCCTGGCCGTTTCCGCCTCAGCCGAACCTCAGCCCTACGTGGCTGACGGCCGCTATGACGGCTATTGCTACGTCAAGAAGTCGGACCTGGCCGGCAAGGACGCCGCCATCGGCGCTGCCGCCGGTGCACTGGCCGGTGGCCTGCTCGGCAAAAAGGGCGACAAGACCAAGTCGGCCGTCATCGGCGGCGCGGTTGGTGGCGCGGCCGGTTATGTGATTGGCAAGAACTCCAACGAAAAAGTCCGCTGCCGCAATGCCAGCTATTATGTTTATAACAAGGGCTTTTATGAGCCCGCAGCACGCCCTGATCACCGCGTGGTCTACTTTGAAGATCGTCCGGCGGGCATGAACTATTACTACATCACGTCCAAGGGCAAGGTCCTGCGCTACAAGGGCTAATGGCTCTCATCGCCAAAGTGCTTTTCGCCCCTTCCGCCCTGTGCGGAAGGGGCTTTTCTTTGCGCAAAAGGTGACATATCTGCCCAATGATCACGTTGCAGGCCTTATAGCCTATGTCAGGTTTGCGCCTTTATAAGGCCATAAAAAAGGGCGGCAGAAGGGGATGCTGCCGCCCTTTTTCCCCGGATCGGCTGCGCCTACAGCACGCCGAGCATCTGCGCCACGAGCGGATGGCGCACGATATCCTTGTCCTTCAGGCGGACGACCTCGATGGTTTCGACTGCCTCGAACTTATCGGCGACATCGGCCAGGCCGGAAATACCGGGCAGCAGGTCGGACTGGTGCGGATCGCCGGTGACGACCATGGTCGAATTCCAGCCGAGACGTGTCAGCAGCATCTTGAGCTGCACATAGGTGCAGTTCTGCGCCTCGTCGATGACCACGAAGGCGTTGTTGAGCGTGCGGCCGCGCATGTAGCCGACCGGGGCAATTTCGATCAGGCCTTCCGCCATCAGCGCCTTGACGCGCTTCATGCTGAGACGATCTGTCAATGCGTCATAAAGCGGGCGCAGGTAGGGGGCGAGCTTGTCCTCCATGGCGCCTGGCAGATAGCCGATCGATTCACCGGCCTCGACGGCGGGGCGTGACAGCACGATGCGCCCGACCTTGCCGGCTTCCAGCGCTTCGACCGCCTTGGCGATGGCGAGATAGGTCTTGCCGGTGCCTGCTGGCCCAAGCGCCAGGACGAGGTTTTTATCGTCGATGGCGGCCATCAGCGCGGCCTGTCCCTCCGATTTCGGCTTGATGGTCTTCACATAGGACTGGTCACGCGGACCATCGGCCGAATTGGCGACCGGCCCCATGGGAGACCAGCCGTTGTTCACACCGGCACCATGAACATTCAGCCGGCGAACCTTGTTGTCCGAGGCGTATTGCTCGGCATCCAGATTGCCTTCGCGTACAAAACGTTTGGCGGCGCGCTTGGTCATGGTGGGCTCCTTTAAAGCATGAAAAAAGGCGACGCCGTAAATGGCTCGCCTTTGGTGCGGGGATACAGATTGGGGAGGAAGCTTCGGCAACAGCGGGGAGAGGCGCCATCGCCCGAAAGGGGCGGTGGAGGTGAAGCAAGGGACGAGAACGCTACCCGAATTGCCACATTGACCTCTGAGGGTGAAACCCAAGACCTGTTGATGCCGATCATCAAGGGGAGGTGTTGATTCTACCCCTTGTGATGACGGTATCAGATTTGTTTACTATGGTTAGCGATATCTTAAAAATACCGGACGCCGTGACAATTTCGCAAAAACGTAATAAAGACGACACGCTTCAGACATGGCTGCGGGCGGGTAGAGGAGTTTGATGATGGGCCTGTACCGACTGGGGCAGAAGACCCCGAAATTGCCGGAAGACGACCGTTACTGGATCGCGCCAGGTGCCGATATCATCGGTGATGTGACGCTTGGCGACGATGTCAGCGTATGGTTCGGCGCGGTGATCCGCGGCGACAACGACCCTATCACCATCGGCGCGCGCACCAATATCCAGGATGGCGCCGTGCTCCATTCCGATGACGGCCTGCCCCTGACCATCGGCGCGGACGTGACGGTGGGCCACAAGGCGATGATCCATAGCTGCGAGATCGGCGATAACAGCCTGATCGGTATTGGCGCGGTGATTCTGGCGCGTGCCCGGATTGGTAAGAACAGTATCGTCGGCGCGGGCGCGCTGGTGCCGGAAGGGAAAGAGTATCCGGACGGCGTGCTGCTGATCGGCCAGCCGGCGCGGGTGGTGCGCGAACTGACGCCGGAGCAGATCGGTAAGCTGACGCACTCGGCGGCGCACTATGTGCACAACTGGCGACGCTTCAAACGCGATCTGACAAAGAACTGACATTTCGGTGATCGGACTTGATCAGGGTGTTTGGCACCCAATCTCATAGAGGTAACGCAACCTTCTGAGGAGTATCCATGTCTGCCTTGATCTGCCCGGTGTGTAAGGGCTCTTTCCGTGAAGTTATCCGTGAGGGCATCCTGATCGATGTCTGTACGCAGTGCCAGGGCGTCTGGCTCGATCGAGGCGAACTGGAAAAGCTGATCACCCTGTCGCAGGCCGATAACGATATTCCCCTGCCGCCGCCGTCGCAGCCGCGTCCGCAGCCCAGCTATCGCCGCGATGACCGTGACGATGACGACGACCGGCGGCGCCATGAAGCGCAAGGTCAGTATGATCAATATGGCCGCAAGAAGAAAAAAAAGGGCTTCGACTTTGGCGATATCTTCGATTTCGGAGACTAGCAGTCTGTCGGATTGGGCTTTGCCTTTGGCAGACCTTTTCCGTGACTAGGTGTCTCAGTCTGGTTTGAGCGCATCCATTCGCTTGCAGTTGTATGCCAGGGCGATAAGCTTCCACTCGCTTTTGACCTTTTGCAGTCCTCGCAGGGAGAACTGCCTGAACTTCAAGACCGATTTGATGATTCCAAAGACAGGTTCTAGGGTCTGCTTTCTGAGCTTGTATTTGGCTTTGGCGTCTTCGGTTTCCAGCTTTGCTTTCATTTTCAGCCTCCACGGTTCAAGGATTTGACGCTCTGGCTTTGGAGTTGTGGCGGCAGGCCGATACCGGTCTGCATGGCCTGGATCGTATCTACGAAGGTCGGTTGGTCTGAGGGTGTTACCGAGACTTCGGTTGAGAGGATCAACTGGGTGCCTTCGGCGCAGACAACGGCCTGGGCATTATAGGCGTGACGGTATTCGTGATGTTTGGATTTGCGCATGAGGGCCGAATCCGGATCCGTCAGATTTGTCTGCCGTTCGGGAGGCGGTGGCGCATCGTCGTCGGGGGGAACAGGCGGATTGCCACGCCGGCCGCGCTTGGCATCATACTTGGCCTTCTTGGCTTCATAAGCCACACGCTCCGCCTCCGCCTCTTCTTTGGCTTGGGCCTCAAGCCTCTCGCAAGCGGCATCGAGCTTGGACTTCAGCGCGTCGCGACGGACAATTTCGGCAGGCAGGGCTTGCGGATCTGGCGTATCGGAGGCGTCGGCGGCTTCAGCCTTCGCCGTCAGTTCGGCAATGTCGGCCTTAAGCTTTTCACGCAAGACCTGGGCGCGATCGTACCGGACAGAGCGGATTTTGGAGGCATGGGCGTCGATCTTGGTGCCATCGATCGAAACGGTGCCCACCTTGAGCAGACCCGTCTCCTTCGCCATAAGCAAAACCTGCAAAAACGCCCGCTCGAAAGCTGTCTGGTTGTCTCGCCGAAACGCCGCGATCGTATCGTGATCCGGATGGGTGTTCGCCGCAACAAAGCGAACGCCGATGTCCCGATAAGTCGCTCGCTCAAGGCGTCGAGACGAAAAAATCCCATTGGCGTAGCCATAGATCAACAGCGCCAACATCATCTGGGGATGGTATTGCGCTTTGCCCGAACCGCGGTCGTTGATCTTGAAAAGCGACAAGTCGACGCGCTCCGCGGCAGCGATCACGAAATGCGCCAAATCGTCTTCCGGCAACCAATCCCGAAGATCGGGAGGAAGCAAAAAAGCTTGGCTACGGTCACTATTCTTGAAATTTGCCATGCCAAAAAACATACACGGATTTGGCTAAATCCGACAGACTGCTCTCATGTTCGCTGTCAATAGGTTCGGGCAGGCGTCAGGGTTCTGGTTCTGCCCAGACGCTTATTTTTGGCGATGCCCAAGGCAGGAGGCGGGGCTGAAGACGACGGTTGAGCAAGCTCTCATGCGCGGGTTGGTTACCGCATGACCGTGGTTTCGTCTTGGGGCTGCCTCGGTCTAAGGAGCGAGCGTCGGCAAAGCCGGCTCATAGCAGGGCACGAGGTTTCCCCACCGCGCCCCACCTCCAGCCATGGGCACCTATATAGTTGGCCAGTGTGTTCAGGCGGCCGGTTTCGCCTCCACTTGCCGAGCAATAGCCCATAGGAAGCCGACCATTTCGCGGGCGATGGCGGTGATGACCACGACCTTGGGTTTGCCAGATGCCGTCAGCCGACGATAGCGTGCGCAAAGCCTGACCTGGGCTTTCCAGGCAATATCGCGGATACTCTGAGGCAGTTTTTCGATACGGTCATGTAGCTTGCGGCTAACACGAGCCTGCATGCGATAAGTCCAGGCGCCCTCTATCAGGGCTCGCCGAGCCAGAGCATTTCCGGCCTTGGTGATGCTGCCCCGCCGGACTGTCGTGCCGCTGGAATGCTCCGACGGCACCAGGCCGAGATATGCCATCAATTGGCGCGGGTTGTTGAAACGGGAGAAGTCGCCGACTTCGGCTACGACCGTCACGGCGACGATGAAGGCGACGCCGCGCATCGCCTGCACAGCCTCCACCGCTGGCGCCATAGACCATAGCGGCGCCAAATCCTCGATCTGCTTGGTCAACCGATCGACACGCACCTGAGCATCGGTGACGGCATGAATATAATCCTGCAGAACCACTTGCTGGGCGGGATGATCGAAGCGCACCGTGGTCAGCCAACGCCGGTAGGCTAAGGTCCAGCCTCTCTTGCCGGCATAAACACGTGCATGCCGCAGCAGGAAACCTTGCAAGTGCTGACGCGCCTTACCAAGCACTCGAACCGCCGTAGCGCGAGCTCTTACCAGATCACGCATCGCCTCATGGGCCGCGTCCGGAACCCACACCGCCGTCAGCTCGCCGGCCCGGTGCAGCTTGGCCAACATCGCTGCATCACGACGGTCGGTCTTCACGCGGTCGCCGGCCTTCATCGGGATCAATGAGGGAGCAACGACAATGCACTCATGGCCCAGGGCGGTCAGTTGCCGGTGCAGGCCGTAACCACAAGGACCAGCTTCGTAGCAGAAACTCAGGCGATGCCCATTTTTACCGAGCTTCTCCGCCAGCTTGCTGATCTGATCGGCGCGGTTCGGCAGGTTACCAAGTTGACGGACTTCGCCACCACGCATTCCTTCTGCGACGGCGACTGCCACCGTTGCCTTATGGACATCCAACCCTACAAAGATAATATCGTTCATCAGGCCCGTCTCCTATGTCGAGGCTCGGCGCCGGCCTGCCCGGCGCAACCCTCGATAGGGACATACAGTGAGGCGGGCCGCCAGATGCTTCAGGGCGCGAACATAGGGTCTAAAGACACCAGGCTTGTCAGGCGCGCGAAATAGCGATAGCTGCTCCGGCCATGAAAATGACGATCCTATGCCTGATCGGGCTGCTGGCCCTAAGCGCCTGCAGCCCGACCGTTCCTGCGCAGCAAGCCGCCACATCCGCCGCGCCGCAGCCCTATGTTCTGAAAAACACTGAGGTGCGCGATATTCACGCGCAGGTCTTGAACCGTGATTATCAGGTCTTTGTCGGCCTGCCGGACGATTATGCCGAGCATCCGGACAAAACCTATCCGGTGCTGTTCGTCACCGATGCCGACTATGCCTTCCCGCTGATCCGCAGTATCGCCCGGCGCGTCGGCAATCATGGTGAGGACTTGCAGCCGTTTATTCTGGTGGGCTTGTCCTATGCGAAAGGCGATACAGGTACTTTCAGCCGCAACCGCGACTATACGCCGACCAAGGGCGGGCTGGGCGAAAACGCCGATGGCAAACCCTATATCTATGGTGAAGCCGCCGCCTATCGCGCCTTCATCAAGGATGAGGTCTTTCCGCTGATCGCCAAGACCTATCGCGCCGACATGGCGCACAAGATTTTCGCCGGTCATTCCTATGGCGGTCTTTTGGGCGCGGATATTCTTCTGAGCGATCCGGGCATGTTCGAGTCCTATATCCTGAGCAGCCCGTCGCTGTGGTTCGATGACAGGGTGATTTTCGCCCGCGAGGCGGCCTATGCCCAAACGCATAAAGACTTATCCGCCAGGGTTTTCATGGCGACGGGCGGTTATGAGGTCGTCGGGCCGGACAAGCGCAACAACACGACGAATGATCTGGTGGCCGATATGCACGCTATGGAAAAGACCCTCAAAGCGCGTGGCTATCCTCACCTCAAGGTTCAGTCCGAAGTCATCGAGGGCGAAGACCATCTGACGGTGGCGCCCGATATCATCACGCGTGGTCTGTTGTGGGCCTTGGGGACGAAATGAACCTGATGTTCTTAGGCGCTAGCTGATCAGCGGTAGATAGATGTCGGCGCGCTGATCGGCCTCTGCTACCTCTTCAGGATCATCGAGATAATGGAGATAAAGCGGCCTGTCGGCGATCTGGTGACCTGCATCGATAACCGCTTCATAAAGCGCATCGATCGCCGGATAGATATGATCGAAATTGCCCTGATGGCGCTGACGGGCATAATAACCGCCGGCGATCTCCAGCACATGAATATCTTCCAGCGGCGTCGGATCATCGATGGCAATGGCGGCCTCAAAAACACAATCCGCATCGGCCACAAAGCGCGGATCGTCGCTGGGCAGGCCATAAAGGCCTTGTAGAGCTGCCATGGCCCATTTCGAAAAGACGATCTCGAACAGGTGGTTATAGGCGGCGTTCAGTTCGGCATAGGCGCCGACATTACGCACGGCCATCAAACGCAAGGGCTCTGCTGTCACGATCTCGACCGGTGTCGGTGGTGGCGTATCGGTGAAGGTCGGCCGCCGCAGCGTCTCTTCCAGTCGGGCCTGGGCTTCGGCATTGCAACGAATGTCGCTGGCGGTGTGGCCGGTCGCGGCTTTCAGGGCGCGGGCCAGGGCCTGCGAAGTGGCGTAACCGGCAGCGCCGGTGGCTTCGGATACTGAAGCCTGCGCCACCAGTTCGGGCAGGGCGCGTGCCAGACGGATGCGCTTTATGGTGTCGCCAAGCGTTTCGCCAGTCATCAGGCGATAGATGCGCTGAAAATGATAGGCGGACATCGCCGCCACGGCCGCCAGCGCTTCATTATTGGGAATTTCGCTCAGATCGGCGGCTTCAAGATGACGCAGCACGCGATCGATCTTTTGAGCGTATAAGGGGCGTTGCGAGGGCTTCATGGCGGTGGTCCTTTGCCTGTAGGGAGACATGCAAATTAACCTGGCGCAAGGCCTTCGTCGTTCCCGATCCTGCTATATTATGCCCGTGCGCGGGCTTCCTCGATGCCTTTATTGGCCAGTTCGTCGGCGCGTTCATTGAGCGGATTGCCGGCGTGGCCCTTGACCCAGATCCACTTGATCTTGTGCGGCTGGCAGGCGGCGTCGAGCCTGATCCACAGGTCATCATTCTTGACCGGCTTCTTGTCGGCGGTTTTCCAGCCGCGTGCCTTCCAGCCCCTGATCCACTCCGTCATGCCCTTCAGCACATACTGGCTGTCGATGTAGAGCTTGACGTCACAAGGCTTTTTCAGCGCTTCAAGCCCGGCGATGGCGGCCATCAGTTCCATGCGGTTGTTCGTGGTCTGCGGCTCGTAGCCGTAGAGTTCCTTCTCGTGCAGGCCGGACATCAGGATGCAGCCCCAGCCGCCGGGGCCGGGATTGCCCTTGCATGCGCCGTCTGTGTAGAGAATGACGTGGGTGCGTTCTGGGTTGCGTTCTGGCATAAGGGCTTATCAGCGAGTTGGTTGGAAACGGCAAGCGCGGTCTACGCCACGGCTTTCGGCAGCTTGAAGGTTACGGTTTCGCGCACGCCATTGCTCTCTATAACCTCGGCGTCGAAACGTGCCGCTACCGCCGCCACCAGACCTTCGATCAGGTTTTCCGGTGCAGAGGCCCCCGCCGATATGCCGAGCACCCTGACGTTTTCGAACCACGCCCAATCGACGAATGAGGCGTCGTCCACCAGATAGGCGGCACGGGCGCCGGCGCGGAGAGCAACCTCGACCAGGCGCTGCGAGTTGGACGATTTGGCCGAACCGATTACCAGCACGAGATCACAATCGGCCGAGACCTGCTTGACCGCGTCCTGGCGGTTGGTGGTGGCGTAGCAGATGTCTTCCTTGTGCGGCACGGCGATATTAGGGAAGCGCGCCTGCAAAGCGCCGACGATTTCCGCCGTATCATCGACCGAGAGCGTGGTCTGGGTGACGAAGGCGAGGTTGTCCGGATCGACGGGTTCGAAAACGCGCGCTTCTTCCACGGTCTCGATCAGCTTGACCACGCCTTCGGGCAACTGGCCCATGGTGCCGATGACTTCTGGATGGCCGGCATGGCCGATCAGGATGATCTCCCGACCTTCATTATGGTGGCGCTCGGCTTCGACATGGACCTTGGAGACCAGCGGGCAGGTGGCATCGAGATAGAACATCTGGCGGTTCTGCGCATCGGCCGGCACCGATTTTGGCACGCCGTGGGCCGAGAAGACCACCGGGCGATCGGGAGGGCACTGATCCAGTTCCTTGACGAACACAGCGCCCAGCCCTTTGAGACGGTCAACGACGTGTTTGTTATGGACAATCTCGTGGCGCACATACACCGGCGCGCCGTAGCGCTCGATGGCGCGTTCGACAATCTGGATGGCGCGATCAACACCGGCGCAGAAGCCGCGTGGCGTAGCGAGATAGACTTTGAGAGGCTGGGCAGATGACATGACCTCCACATAATCATTTTCATGCGGCTTTGCCATCGGAAAGACGCCCTTATTGTCTGATCAAGAAGTCACAGGTGTCGGTGTTCTGCCGCACTTTGGCCGCAAGTGCTCCATAAAACCCTTTGAAAAGTGAAATCAAGGCGCTACACATCCTCCATCAAGGAATGTCGCGTTGATCCGCTTCGTTTCGATCATCTTGAAGTCTTTGGGGATCTCTCGCCTATGTCGGTTATTATGCGTCGTATTCTGGCAGGGACTTGCCTCGGTGTCCTTCTCACCACTAGTCTGGTGACGGCGGCTTCGGCCCAGTCGCGCGGTGGCCGTGGTGGTCAGGATCAGCAGCAAAGCGATCAGGAAACCGCCGAAGATCGTGCCAAGAAGGACGATGAGTGGGGCGACCGCTCGCTGCGCATGAAGGCCCTGAAAGCCGAAGGGCCTTGCCCCTACGTGAAGGTGCTTTATGACGCCGCGCGCTTCCATGAGTTCAAGGACAATAAGGAAACGACCGCCAACGCCGAATGGACCGGCGAGATCAATGGTGTCCATTCCGAATGCGCCTATAAGGGTACCGATCCGATCCAGGTCGGCATGGATATCAGTTTCTCGCTTGGCCGTGGTCCGATGGCCGATGGCCAGACCAAGACTTACCATTACTGGATCGCCGTCACCGAGCGTGACCAGACCGTTCTGGCCAAGCAGGAATTTGAACTGCCGGTGACCTTTGCCAATGGCGAACAAAAGATTGACGTCAATACCCGCCTCGAAGGCATCTATATTCCGCGCGCCGATATCACCGTTTCGGGCTCGAACTTCGAGGTTCTGGTTGGCTTTGATGTGACGCCGCAGATGGCTGAGTTCAACCGCGAAGGTAAGCATTTCCGTTACGTCTCGACCACGGAAAAGAAGTAGAGGCGCGGCCTCTTTAAGTGGGTTAGCCCTTGTCTTGCAACGGGCGTGTGGCGTAAGAGGGCGGAATTGATTTACCGTCCCGGATTACCCCATGTCTGACCTGACCGAAGCCTTTGTCGATTCCCACGATTTCAAGACGCAGCTCAGCGAGACCGCTGGCGCCGCCTTCGTCTCGGAAGGCTTTGAAGCGTCCGCCGGCCGTGTCAACGCTTCGGACCGCCCTGACCTTGCCGATTTCCAGTGTAATGGCGCGCTCGCTGTCGCCAAGGCCGCCAAGGCCAATCCGCGCGAGGTTGCCGGCAAGATCATAAGCCATTTCAGCGCCGACAGCCGCCTCAAGGCCGTCGATATCGCCGGACCGGGCTTTCTCAACTTCGTCCTGTCCGAAGACGCCCTGAGCCAGCGCGCCAACGCCCTGGCCAGCGATGCGCGGCTTGGCGCACCGAAAGTGGCTGCCAAACGCAAGATCATCATCGATTTCGGCGGCCCCAACGTCGCCAAGGAGATGCACATTGGCCACCTGCGCACCGCGGTGATCGGCGAGTCGCTCAAGCGCGTCATGCGCTTCATGGGCGACGAAGTGATGGGCGATGCCCACTTTGGCGACTGGGGTTACCAGATGGGCCTGCTGATCGTGGCCGTTTCGGAAGAGCAGCCCGATCTGCCCTATTTCGATGCCGCTTTCACCGGTGACTATCCTACCGAGGCGCCGGTCTCGCTTGAAGATCTCGGCCGCCTGTATCCTGCCACTGCCAAGCGCGTGAAGGATGGTGACGAAGCCCTACGCGACAAGGCCAAGGTGGCGACCCGCGAACTTCAGCACGGTCGCGTCGGCTATCGCGCCCTGTGGCAGCATTTCGTCACCGTCAGCCGTGAAGCGCTCATCCGCGATTATGGCGCGCTCAATGTGACCTTTGACTGGTGGAAGGGCGAATCTGACGCCGATCCCTATATCGAGCCGATGATCGTCGACCTGAAAGCCAAGGGCCTTCTGGTGCCGGATCAGGGCGCCCAGATCGTGCGTGTGGCGCGTGAGGACGACAAGAAGGACATTCCGCCGCTGCTCGTCGTCTCGTCGGAAGGCTCGTCAATGTACGGCACGACCGACCTGGCCACCATCGTCCAGCGCAATGCCGAATTCGGCCCCGATCTGACGCTTTATGTGGTCGATCAGCGCCAATCGGCCCACTTCGAGCAGGTCTATCGCGCCGCCTATCTGGCGGGCTATGCCAAGCCCGGTCAGCTTGAACACGCCGCCAACGGTACGGTCAACGGGCCCGACGGCACACCCTTCAAGACCCGCGATGGCGGTACGCTGAAACTGCACGATCTGGTCAGCCAGGCGGTGGAGAAGGCAACGTCGCGCCTGCACGAAGCGGGCTTAGGCGAAGGGCTCTCCGAGGCTGAGTTTGCCGATACGGCGCACAAGGTGGCGGTGGCAGCACTGAAATTTGCTGAGTTGAGCAATCACCGCCTGACCAACTATATTTTCGATCTTGATCGCTTTATGAGCTTTGAAGGCAAGACCGGCCCCTATCTGCTCTATCAGGCGGTGCGGATGAAATCGATCCTGCGCAAGGCGGCCGATCAGGGTGTTTCGGCAAGCGCGATCACGGTGGTTGAGCCGGCGGAACGCGAACTGGTGCTGCTGCTCGATGCCTTCGATAACGCGCTCAAGGAAACCTATCTCAAGAGGGCGCCGAACCTGCTGGCGGACCATGTTTACCGGCTGGCGCAGGGCTTCTCGAAGTTTTACGCCAACTGCCCCGTGCTCGTGGGTGACGATGCGGCTGTGAAGGCGTCGCGCCTGGGGCTGGTGACGTTAACCTTGAAACAGCTTGAGCTGGGCCTCGACCTGATGGGCCTGAGCGCCCCGGAACAGATGTAAAGTTTGCCACGGATAAGGCACGGATTTCAGGGTAACTTGAAAAGCCGCTGCTTGAAACCCAGCTTTGTATGACGGCTATGCCGTCAAGGGAACTATCGTTCTGGTCTCGAACGATCACTGAGTGTCACGAAATCCGTGCCTTTATCCGTGTCGCCGCGCAGCGGCATCCGTGCCGACGGCAATGGGCCGTTGATCCGTGGTTAAACCCTTCTTTCTTCCTCCGGAACAAAATCTGCTGACAAATCCTCGTAACTGAGGTTTATTGTTACCAAGGCGTTAACGGGGCGGGTTGCGGTATGTCGAAGGGCTCAAGTGCAGGTTCGGGAGGCGGTTGGTCATTACCGTTTTTTCGCAAGCGCGCCGCCTTCTATATCGATGGCTTCAACCTCTATAACGCGGTCGATGCCTACAAGCGCCCCTATCTCAAATGGCTGAATCTCAAAGCCCTTGGCCGTGCCATTGCCCCGAAGTCCGAGGTGGTCAAGCGCGTGGTGTGGTGCTCGGCCTTTTCCCCCACCAACCGCTCAAAACTCAAGCGCCACGAAGACTATATGAAGGCGCTGAAAGGGCAGGGCGTCATCTGCCGCATGGGCCATTTCATTCACGCTATGGATGGCTGCAATGCTTGCGGTCACAAATGGCAGGTGGCCGTGGAAAAGCAGGGTGACGTCAATCTGGCGCTTTCCATTGCCGCCGATGCCGAGGACGATCTGTTTGACGTCTGCTATCTGGTGACGGCCGATGGCGATCATGCCGCTACGGCGCGCTATCTCAAAGAGCGCTTTCCGAAGAAAAAGCTGGTTCTGGTGACGCCGCCGGGGCGTTTTCATAACCGTAATATCGAGCGCATCGCCGATAGTTGCGTTGAGATCACCACGGCGCATCTGGAGGCGTCGCTGCTGCCGCAGATGGCGAAATACAAGCACCGCTTCTTAGGTCGCGGAGAAAAAGTAGAGCGTCCGGAGGTTTACGATCCGCCCGAATTGCGCGAAAAGAGCCATTTGAAGCTGATCGTCAATAATGGCTAAACCGTTTGAAAAGGGGCTCCACGCCATGCTGGAGACGCGCCTGTCGCCTGATGCGCTGGAGCGGTTCAAGGCGCACGGCGATGACGCCTGGGTGATCGGCGATCTTGATGCCGAGACCAAAACCGACTTCTATATCGACGATATGCTGTTGCTGCTCAAGTTGCATGGCGTCATGCCGCCGGCGGAACAGAAGGTCAGCCCGTTCTGGTGGCTGTGGCCGGATAGCTGTCTGGTCTACCGCGATTTCACCGTGGGTGAACTGAAGGCGCTGGTTCAGAGCAAGGTCTGGCCGGTGGACGCCTATAGCTATGAGCCGATCAGCCTGGGGCAAAAAATCGCCAGCCTGTCGGTGATGCTGATCTTGGCCGCACTGATGGTGGGGATCGTGGCGCTACTGGGCTTCTGGCTGGTGAGGTGGCTGGGCTAGCCAAACATCTTCCAAAGAAACATTGCGACGATAATTACTAATGCCGAAATTGAATACTTTCCTTTTGCACTCGCTATAAAAAAAATTCAGAATTTTGATTCCCAAGATATTTTGTTCATTTTCCGGCTCGTATTCTTTCATTCTTATATTCCTTAGCTGCTGATTAGCTGAGTTTACAAAGATCGATTCCAATTGCTTCAATGCGCAATTGTCAGGCGGCCCGTGACAAGCAGTTCATCATATTGCTTCAGGTAAGTCTCTGTTTGGAGCCTGTCAGGGGCGCTGCGACAGGTGCCCTACAAATCATTGTGGGGTGTTCAAACACGCCTTAACTCTTCTCCCGGCCTATCGCACAAGCGAGATACCCCTACGGGAGAGAGTGTAGCTTCGGTTACACCGCCGAAGGCGCAACCGCCCCGGAAACGCTCAGGCCCACGGACCGTAGGATAACTCAAACGCTGGAAAGTGGATGCCAGACATCCCACCGACGGAGCAACGGCGCGAATAGCGCCTAAATCTCTCAGGTCAAAAGGACAGCGGGGGCGCAGAACGACCCAACGTCACCCCTGTTTTGAGTGAAGCCATATGTCCGACTCCGATTCCGAACTCCAGTTCACCCCGCTTTTCGACCGCCATGTTGCTCTCGGTGGCCAGATGGTGCCCTTCGCCGGCTATAATATGCCAGTGAAATACGAAGGCGTGCTGGCCGAGCACAAATGGACCCGCGCCGAGGCCGGCCTGTTCGACGTGTCGCACATGGGCCAGGCGCGCATGACCGGCGAAGGTGCCGTGGCCGTGTTGGAAACCCTGACCCCGACCGATTTCTCCATACTGCCCCAAGGCAAGCAAAAATACTCTCTGCTGCTCAATGACGAGGGCGGCATTCTCGACGACTGGATGGTCTCACGTCCCGAAGCCGAAGGCTTCATGCTGGTGGTCAATGCCGCCTGCAAGGATCAGGATTTCGATATCATCGCCGACTTTATCGCTGACAATGAAAGCGGCGCCGATGTCGAGTTTGAAGTCCTGAGTGACCGCGCGCTGCTGGCGCTGCAAGGCCCCAAGGCCAAGGACGTCATGAAAGATCTCTGCCCGGCCGCGACCGAAATGTACTTCATGGAATGTGGCACCTTCAAGTTGCTCGGTGAGGTCGCCTATATCTCGCGCTCCGGCTATACCGGCGAGGATGGTTTCGAGATCAGCTTCCCGGCCGCGCGTGTCGGCGACCTGTGGGACGAACTGCTGAGCAACCCCATTGTGAAGCCGATCGGCCTTGGCGCGCGCGATTCGTTGCGCCTTGAAGCCGGTATGCCGCTCTATGGTCATGAAATGGACGCCGGCTACACCTTGGCTGAGGCCAATCTTGGTTTCGCCATGAACAAGTCGCGCCTGACGCGCGGCGACATCAAGGGCATCGACCGCCTGAAAGCGCAGCTTGATGGTGCGCTGGAGCGTGTCCGCGTCGCTATCCGCGTTCTCGAAGGCCCGCCCGCCCGCGAAGGCGCCAAGATCCTGAGCGAGGATGGCACTGATCTGGGGGTGGTCACCTCTGGTGTGCCGTCGCCATCGCTCGGTTACTCCATCGCCATGGGCTATGTGCCGCCGCACGCCTCGGCCATCGGCACCAGGCTGAAACTGGAAACCCGCGGCAAGCCTTACGCCGCTGAAATCGTCTCCTTGCCGTTCGTCGCTAACGGCTATCACCGCAAACCTAAAGCTTAACCGCGCTCAAGCAGCGGATTGGACCGTCACACGGCGGTAGCGCAACTTAAAAAGGATCAAAATCATGAAGTTCACCAAAGATCATGAATGGGTTTCCATCACCGGCAATGAAGCCTTTGTCGGTATCACGCTGTATGCCGCCGAAGCGCTGGGCGACGTCGTGTTCGTCGAAGTGCCGGAGGTCGGCAAGGTGCTGAAGAAGGGTGACAGCTTCGCCGTGGTCGAGAGCGTCAAGGCGGCGTCGGACGTTTACGCGCCGGTATCGGGCGAAGTGATCGAGGCCAATGACAGCCTGACGGGCGCGCCGGAAACCATCAATGCTGTGCCGGAAGCCGGCGGCTGGATCGCCAAGATCAAGCTGGCCGATGCCTCGGAACTCGATGGTCTGATGGACCGTGAACAATACGAAGCCTATCTGGCAACTCTTTAAATTATTGGGGCTGCCCGTCTCCCCCTCTCCCTGCTTGCGGGGAGAGGGTGGCTTGCTTGCAAGCCGGGTGAGGGGCCTACAGACGGTGGAATTGCCCCTCACCCTAGCCCTGTCACCGTAAACGGGGGGAGGGGATAAAGTGCAGGAATTTACAATGAGATATCTCCCCTTGAGCAACGGCGATCGCGCCGCCATGCTGGAAAAGATCGGTGTCGATAGCGTCGATGCCCTGTTCGTCGACGTGCCGGAATTGGCCCGCCGCTCGGGCACGGTCGATCTGCCGAAGTTCACCGGCGAACTGGAAGTGGAGGCGCAACTGAACGCCTTCGCCGACCAGAATGTCAGCCCGGCCAAGGTGCCGTTCTTTGTCGGCGCCGGCGCCTATCGCCACCATATCCCGGCGACGGTCGATCACATCATCCAGCGCTCGGAATTCCTGACCAGTTATACGCCGTATCAGCCGGAAATCGCGCAGGGCACCCTGCAGGTGCTGTTCGAGTTTCAGTCCCAGGTGGCTCGCCTGACCGGCATGCCGGTGGCCAATGCGTCGCTCTATGACGGCTCGACCGCGGCCGCCGAAGGCGTGCTGATGGCCACCCGCGTGACCAAGCGCAACAAGGCCGTGCTCTCCGGCGGCCTGCACCCGCACTACCGTGAAACGGTCGAGACCCTGGCGCACGCCGTTGGTATCGAGACCGAAGCCTGCGCCGTCGCCGTCGATAACGAAGCGGACGTGCTGCAACATATCGATGCCAACACGGCCTGCGTCGTCGTCCAGACACCGAACGTCTTCGGTACGGCCACCGACGTCACCGAGATCGCCAAGGCGGCCCAGGCCGCCGGTGCCCTGCTGATTGTGGTTGTCACTGAGGTGATGTCGCTCGGCCTGCTCAAATCGCCCGGCGAAATGGGCGCCGATGTTGTGGCCGTCGAAGGCCAGTCGATCGGTGTGCCGCTGTCCTACGGCGGTCCCTATGTCGGGCTTTTCGCCGCCAAGGAAAAGTATCTGCGCCAACTTCCCGGCCGCCTGTGCGGCGAGACGGTCGATGCCGATGGCGAGCGCGGTTTCGTGCTGACGCTCTCCACCCGCGAGCAGCACATCCGTCGCGATAAGGCGACGTCGAATATCTGCACCAATTCAGGTCTGTGCGCGCTGGCCTTCAGCATCCACATGAGCTTGCTCGGCCAGACCGGCCTGCAACGTGTGGCGAAGATCAATTACGCCAAGGCCCACGCCGCCAGGGATCAACTGGTAACCTCCGGCTTTGAGGTGGTGACACCGCGTTTCTTCAACGAATTCACGGTCAAGCTGGCAAAACCTGCCATTGCGGTTGTGGAGGCTTTGGCGGCTAAGAACGTCCTTGGCGGCGTGCCCTTCGCCCGTCTGCAAAATGAGCCCGGCTTCGAAAACCACCTGATCGTCGCTGTCACCGAAACTGTTTCGGACGCAGATATCGCTACCCTTGTCGCCACGCTTAAGGAGGTCGCCCAATGACCCAAGATTTACCTAAAATGAATTCCGTTGGCCGTCCAAGCGCCCCTGAAATCAACGTAGAGGCCACCTCGTTCAAGAGCCTGCTCGGTGGCAAGGGCTTGCTGCAATCCGAAAAGCTGATCTTCGAAAAAGACGATTACAGCCGCACTGGCGTCGATTTCGCCGATGTCGAGATCAATGCCGCTGATCTCGATGGCTTGCTGCGCTCTGACCTGTCGCTGCCCGGCCTGACTGAGCCGGAAGCCATGCGTCACTATGTGCGCCTGTCGCAGAAGAATCACGCCATCGATCTGGCGCTCTATCCGCTCGGTTCCTGCACCATGAAGCACAATCCGCGCCTCAACGAAAAGATGGCGCGCGTGGCGGGGCTCGGTGATATCCACCCGCTGCAGCCGGTCTCGACCGTGCAGGGCGCGCTGGCGCTGATGGATACGCTGTCGCATTGGCTTAAAGTGCTCACGGGCATGCCCGCCGTCGCCATCACGCCGAAAGCCGGCGCGCACGGCGAGTTGTGCGGCCTGCTGGCCATCAAGGCGGCTCACGAGGCCAAGGGGCAGGGGCATCGCCGCACCGTGCTGGTGCCAACCTCCGCCCACGGCACCAACCCCGCCACAGCCGCCTTCGTCGGCTACACCGTCAAGGAAGTGGCCCAGACAGCCGATGGCCGCGTCGATGTGGCTGACCTGGCCTCGAAGCTCGGTCCCGATGTCGCCGCCATCATGGTGACCAACCCCAATACCTGCGGACTTTTTGAGCGCGATATCGTCGAGTTCGCCCGTCTGACCCACGAGGCCGGTGCCTATTTCTATTGCGATGGTGCGAACTTCAACGCCATTGTCGGTCGGGTCCGTCCGGGTGATCTCGGGGTCGACGCCATGCACATCAACCTGCACAAGACCTTCTCGACGCCCCACGGCGGCGGCGGTCCGGGCGCCGGTCCGGTGGTGCTGTCCGAGGCGCTGGCACCTTTCGCGCCCAAGCCCTGGGTGGTTTCCCACGATTCGGGCTTCGATCTGGTCGAGCATGATGAAGGTGTATCGGCTCAAAACTTCGGCCGCATGTGCGCCTTCCACGGCCAGATGGGGATGTTTATCCGCGCCCTGACCTACATGCTCAGCCACGGCTCGGATGGCCTCCGCCAGGTCGCTGAGGACGCCGTGCTCAACGCCAACTACATCAAGGCCTCCCTGCAGGATCTGATGAGCGTGCCGTTCCCTGAGGGGCCGTGCATGCACGAAGCGCTGTTCGACGATCACTGGCTGGAAGGCACGGACGTGACCACGCTCGACTTCGCCAAGGCGATGATCGACGAGGGCTTCCACCCTATGACCATGTACTTCCCGCTGGTCGTCCATGGTGCCATGCTGATCGAGCCCACAGAGACCGAATTGAAGGACGAGCTGGACGGCTTCATCGCCGTGCTTCGTGCCTTGGCGCAAGCCGCTAAAGCCGGTGATGTGGCCCGCTTCAAGGGCGCGCCTTACCTGGCGCCCGCCAAGCGCCTCGATGAGACCCGCGCCGCCCGTGCGCCGCGGTTGTCTTATACCTAAGCGCTTTCCGAAAAGTGTGACGCACTTTTCGGATCCAAAAGCGCGCAAAGCTCTGGGCGCAATATGGGCGGGATTTCCCGCTTGTAAATTTATGCTCTGTCGATATAGGGACGGGTGGCTGAGGAAGCCGCCTGTCCCTATATGATGAGTATGACCATTATCGCCAAACTGCTGATGAGTGTCGCTGGCATCCTCCTGATGGTGATCGGGGTTATCATCACGCCACTGCCGGGACCCTTTGGCGTACCTGTTATCTTGCTGGGCCTGATCATCCTGCTCAAAAGCTCGATGTGGGTGAAGCGGCTTTTCATGCGTCAGGTCAGGAAGCATCCGAAAATCCTGAAGCCCGTGCGCGCCCTGTTGCGACCGGGTGCCAAGGTGGTCGCCATGATGTGGCTGCATACCCTGCGGTTGGAGCGCCGTTTGCTGCCCAAGAAGCGCCGTTTCATGTACGGTTTTCGCCATGACATACGGACGATCCTACGCAATCGCCGACGTAAACCCACGCCCAAGGCTGAGCCAGGTCACAAGCCGCGCAAACAGTTGTCATATTAAGTGATGGCGAAATCAGGTGTTGTGGCCTCTCGCCGCATCGTTTCTTAACGCTGATATCCCTATATAGGCCTCGTACCGCGATCGCGGCAAAAAAACATGTGATGGCACAAGCGTAAGGTTGGCACGGGTGATCTGTCCGCGCCGGAAGAGATGATGGCAATACTTCTTAAATTACTGATGAGTTTGGCGGGGATGGTTCTCATGGCCTTCGGCGTCGTCCTGGCGCCTTTGCCGGGGCCTGTCGGCGTGCCGTTCGTGCTGTTTGGCCTGATCCTGTTGCTACGCAGTTCGGTGTGGATCAAGCGCCAATTTGTGAAGCTGGTGAAGGCGCACCCGAAGTGGTTGCGCCCTGTCCGGACCATGCTGCGACCCGGCGCCAAGATCATTTCTCTGGTCTGGCTGCAGGGGCTTCGGGTCGAACGCGGCGTGATGCCGAAGCGGTTTCGCTTCATGTACCGTGCGCGTCAGGGCGTGAAATCGCTCTTCAAAAACCGTTTCTCGCGCGCGTCAGAAGACGCCGCCTGATCACCTGCTGATGCAGGGAAATTAATTTTTATCCACATTCACGGGATATTCAGGACGTGCCTTTACATTGCCCCAAACGCTCTCCATATGAGGGTTCAGGCGCTGATGTTGCGGTGCAAAAATTTAGAGTTGTGACGGCGTGACAAGGCGCCCGGTTAGATATGTCGAGTGAAAATGGCGCCGGTGCGCCGCAGAAATCCCTGATCGTCATGAAACCCGACGCCCGTAGCTGGCGTTCGGCGAAGCGCGCCATCAAGCGCTTCAGCAAGAAGGTGCTCGGCTGGCTTCTGATGGCGCTCGGCTTCGTTCTGATGGCGGCGGGCTTCCTGCTGATCATCGTGCCCGGTCACTACTTCCTTGTCGTTGTCGGCCTTATCCTGGTGCTGCGGAATGCCTTCTGGGCGCGTCGTCAGTTTATCCATCTCAAGCGTCGCCACCCCAATTGGATCATGCCGCTGCGCAAGCTCCTGCGTCGCAATCCGCAGGTCGCCTCGGTCTTCTGGCAACAGGTGCTCAAGTTCGAGCGCATCTTCCTGAGAGGACGCGGTATGCTGGTCGGTATGCGTCGCAAGTTTCGCCACAAGCCGCGCACGGCCTAACAAGCCCAAGTAATCTGAAAAAGCCCTGTGGTTCGCCACAGGGCTTTTTCTATGTGTCTGTGAAAGGAGCCCGAATAAGAGTGCTCGCCAGATCGATTTCGCTATAGTCCAGGCACTTAACTCCGGCTGGTGACAGGCCGAAATTCTCACGCTTGCGATCAGTCAGGAAGGTTGGGAAGGGCGGCAGGAGGGCGTCTTCCGGAAGAGGCGCAAGCCGTTCCATGACCAGATAGTGGCCCGTATCGCTCAGCGCCCAGACACGGGCGAACAGTGTCTTCAGGGCAGGTGCGCCGCGCATCTGGTTATAGAGCAACCACTCGGTATAGTTGGCGCGGCAGGGCAGGCGATTCTGCACCTTGATGACCACATCGTCGCGGCCGATCCAGTCGTAAACCGTACGGTTGACGCCGCGGCCTATGATCCTGCCTAGCAGAGGTAAAACCTGCTCGTCGGTCATCAGTATGGGAATCGGTGCGTTCATGGCTGTATCATGAGCAGAGCGCGGGATGTAAGAAAAGCCTCTACACAGAAAAAGGCCCGGAGCGCGAACTCCGGACCTTTTAATAGTAACAATCAAACCCACCAACCTCTCAACAAACGTTGTCGAGTTATGGGTGCAGGGACCTGTCCCTGCCTAGTTGAAGCGGCCTTCGAGTTGACCGATGGCCTTGTCGACCTGCATGTCCGTCTTGGCCTTGGCGACCTGATCGAGCAGAACCTGCTCGGCCAGTTGCGCCGCCAGATCGGCCGCAGCCGATTTGACGTCCGCCGTGGCGTTGGCTTCGGCCTGAGCGATCTTGCGTTCGGCGAGGGCTTCGCGGCGCTTGATCGTGTCTTCCAGCTTGGCGCGGGCTTCGGCGGCCATGCGGACGGCCTCTTCCTCGGCGAACGCGATGATCTCGCGGGCCTTGGCTTCAGCGGACAGGCGCTGGGCCTTGATCGAGTTGAGCAGGTCGGTCGCTTCCTGACGGATGCGGACGGCCTCATCGAGTTCGGCGCGAACGGCCTTGCCGGTATCACCAAGCGAGGTCCAGAGCTTGCCGGGCACCTTGGCCACGACCAGGATCAGGAAGAAGATGACCAAGGCGGCGCGGACCCAAAATTCCGGCTCTCCGATTTGTTCCATCATGTTCCTAGACCTTTCCGATAGCGGCTTTAAGCGCAGCGGCGGTCGCCGCCTTGCCGGTCAGCTTTTCGACCAGGAGCGAAGCGGTTTCCGAGGCAATGTCACTGACATGAGCCATGGCTGCATCACGCTGGCCGCGGATACGCACCTCAGCTTCACCGAGACGCTTGTTCAGCTTCTCGTCCTCAACCGCCGTAGCGGCTGCGACTTCGGCGTTGGAGCGCGCCAGGGCCTCGGCCGCCAGCTTGCGCGCGGCGGTATGGGCTTCGGCGGTTTCGGCGGCGGCCTGTTTGGCCTGGGCTTCGGCTTCGTCGCGGTTCGCGCGGGCGTTGGCCAGGTCTTCGGCGATGGTGGAGCCGCGCGTATTGATCACATTGCGCAGGCGGGGCGTGAACACCTTCGCCATCAGCAGGTAGAAGATCGCGAAGATAACCACGAGCCAGACGATCTGTCCGGCCCAGTGATCGGTATTCAACTGTGGCAGACCACCTTCCTCGGCATGATGCACTTCCGTGCCAACCGTTTCGGTGGTGGCATGGGCATCGTGCGCGAGCGCTTCGGCGTTGTTCAGCGGCACCAGAGACGCAACCGTGGTCACGCTCGGCGTAGCCGAAAACGAAGCGCCGGAGGCGTCGTCAGCAGATAAATTGGCCTCTGGTGAGGTTGCGGCTGTCATATTCTATCCTTGAGAAACCTATGTCCGGCATGGAGAAGCCCATGCCGGAAAGCAGTTTTTCAATATTAGAGTTGCGGGTTGCCGAAGAGGATCAGCAGCGCGATAACGAAGGCGAAGATGCCGAGGGCTTCGGTCAGCGCCATGCCGATGAAGAGGTTGGTTTGCTGGGTCTTGGCAGCCGAAGGGTTGCGCAGGGCGCCGACATAGTAGTTGCCGAACAGGATGCCGAGGCCGATACCGGCGCCGATCATGCCGAGCGTGGCCAGGCCAGCGCCGATGTACTTAAGGCCGCCGGCGATGAGGGTTGCGGATTGTGCGTCCATTGGGGTAACTCCGATTGATGGATTAGAGACTGAGAAAAAAGAACTTAGTGGTGGCCGATATTGACCACGTCACTGAGATATACGCAGGTCAGAACCGCGAACACGAAGGCTTGCAGGTAAGCGACCAGGAATTCGAGGGTCGTCAACGCCACGATGGTGGAGAGCGACAGGAGCCCGATGCCGACACCGAGGCCACCGAGGGTCAGGCCGGTGACGATAAAGCCGGCAAAGACCTTCATGACAATGTGACCGCCGAGCATGTTGCCGAACAACCGCAGTGTAAGCGTCACCGGGCGCATGATAAAGGCGATGACTTCGATTGGCACCAGCACCAGCAGAATGTACCAAGGCACGCCGGACGGCACGAACATCTTGAAGAAGCCAAGGCCATTGCGGATGAAGCCAACGGCCAAAACCAGGATAATCGTCATGGCGGCGAGCGTCAGGGTGACGGCGACCTGCGAGGTGGCCGTGAAATAGGTGAACATGCCGACGAGGTTACAGCTCAGGATGAACAAGAACAGCGTAAGGACATAGGGCAGGAATTTCTTACCGTCGTGGCCGATGATGGATTCGGTCAGATCGTCGATCAGGCCGAAAATGCCCTCCGCCATCACCTGTCCGCGGCCCGGAATGATGCTGGCGCGGGCGGTAGTCAGGGCGAAGAACAGCACGGTCAGGCCGACGGCGATCAGCATGGCCAGCACCGAATTGGTCAGTGAGAGATCGACATGGACTCCGCCGACTTGGAAGACGGGGCCTGCAACGACGGTCTCAATCTTAAACTGGTGTAACGGATCGGCCATAAGCCTTAAAACCTCTTCGTCAATGTCAGCTCCGGCGGAGCATATTAGTCTTTGTCCTGGCTTGATTTAACGACCGCATAGACCGCCACAATCATACCCAGAATGCCACCTATGATGATTCCCCACGGTCGCGTGTGAAGATATTCATCACTGAGCCAGCCGAGCCCCAAACCGCCCAGTATGCCTCCCAGTAACTCGCCCAGAGCCTGATAGCCCTTGTTGGCGCCGACTTCACCGCTGTGATCCTGCGTCTTGCGCTTGCGCGCTTCGATCGCCTTCAGCCGCTTGTCGAGGTCCTTCAGTTCATCTTGATCCGAGGACGTATCGGGTGGTTCATCTGTCACGTTCAGCACCTGGCAGGCGGAATAACATGAGTGTTAATCCGGCTCCGAACGGCGCGGAACCTACTCAAGAGACTCCCAAAGGTCAAGCAATTGCGCGGCACAAATCGGAGTTGTTTGAAAATAAATGGGAAACAGCGCTGTCAGGTGTGGCAACTCGAAGAATTTCCTGCGTCAGGCAAGATTATCCTGCTTAACTATAGCGTTCCGTTACGAGGTAAAGTGGGATGGCGCGCCACATACTTTGAAATGCTAAGTCCGGTGTTTCCTTAAACTCCTTCCAAATGTCTTCGTGACATTTGGCAAGTACGACCGCGCGCAGCGCACGTTTGCGCGTCTATTCGCCTTGATAAAAATGAGGAAGCCTTAGGTCGCCCCACCGTCGGCGTTTTTCTTACACCACATGTTCCGCGACCAAAGCTTCCGCCTGCGACAGATCGACGCTGACCAGTTGCGACACGCCGCGTTCGGACATGGTGACGCCGAACAGACGGTCCATGCGCGACATGGTGACCGGATTGTGGGTGATGGTGATGAAGCGCGTCTTGGTGCGTTCGCGCATCTCGGCCAGCAGGCGACAATAACGATCGACATTGGCGTCATCGAGTGGGGCGTCGACTTCGTCGAGCACGCAGACCGGTGCCGGATTGGCGAGGAAGACGCCGAAGATCAGCGCCGTGGCCGTCAGGGCCTGCTCACCGCCCGACATCAGGCTCATGGTGGAGAGACGCTTACCCGGTGGGCACGCGAAGATTTCCAGACCGGCTTCGAGTGGATCGTCCGATTCGACCAGGCGCAACTCGGCAGAGCCGCCATCGAACAGCGAGACGAACAGGGTCTTGAAGTGTTCGTTGATGATCTCGAAGGCGGCCAGTAGGCGTTCGCGGCCTTCGGCATTGAGTTCGTCGATGCCGTCGCGCAGCTTGGCGATGGCCGTGGTCAGGTCGGCACGTTCACGGCTGAGCGTATCGAGGCGGCCTTCGTATTCGGTGGCTTCTTCTTCGGCGCGCAGATTGACGGCGCCGAGCTGATCGCGTTCGCGTTCAAGGCCGGAGAGCAGGGATTCCGCGCCGGAGGCATCGGTCGGGGTGGCGATGGCTTCTTCCTTGAGGCGCTTGCCGAGTTCGTCCGGCGTGCCTTGCGTTTGATCGAGGATGACGGCCTCAATCTCAGCGGCCTTGTTCTGGATGGCCTCCAGACGGGCCTGCGCGCCGGCGCGTTCTTCACGAGCGGCGGAGGCTTCCTGTTCGCGGCCGCGCACATCGATATCGGCGTCCCTGCGTTCAGCCTCGGCGGTATTGAGCTTGTCACGCGCTTCGCTGAGGCGCTTTTCAGCGGTCTGCAGCGAATTGACCAGCGTGATGCGTTTGCTCTCAAACTCACGCGGCGCCGACTGGGCGTTTTCCAGCGCGACACGCGCGGTTTCCTGATCCTTTTCCAGCTTGACCAGACGGGCGGCCGAATCCTGCGTGCGGCGCGACCACTCGGTAAGTTCGCGCGTCAGAGTGCGTTCGCGGCCTTCGCGCGCCTGACGGTCGCGAGCATCCTGATCGAGGTCGGCGCGGGCGCGCATGACGGCCTGACGGTGGGTATCGGCCAGGGCACGGGCGTCATTGAGGCGCGCCTTCATGCCTTCATTATCAAGCGCGCCGGACTGGCTGGCCAGCACGGTTTCATAGGCCGCCTTCGCCTCGCCGTGTTCACTGGTCAGGCGGGCGAGGGTGGCGTCGAGCGCCTCCAGCCGGGCCTCGAACTGCGTTTGGGCACGCAGGCGCGTTTCCAGATCGTTCTGGCGGTTGCGCGCGTTGCGCTCCAGATCAGGCAGGCGGTTGCGCGCAGTGCGCAAATGGTCTTCATGGCCGCGCTGGGCTTCGGCGGCTGCGGCTTGCGTGTCTTTCGCCCCGGCCATCTTCGGCTTGAGAGCGTCGATCTCGTTTTCGAGTTCATCATGACGGGTGCGCTGAGCCAGACGGACAGCCGCCGGCTTCGGCGCCTTGGCGCGAACGATCAGACCATCCCAGCGCCACAAATCGCCTTCCTGGGAGACCAGACGTGCGCCGATGGGTAACTGGCTGTGCAGGCGGTCGCCATCTTCGCGCGACACCACGCCGATGGTGGAGAGGCGAAGACTGAGCGCCGCCGGGGCGCGGACATTCTGGCTCAATGGCGCCACGCCGAGCGCGGCCATGTCTATCGCCTTGGCCTTGCTTTCGAAATCGTCGCTCCAGAAGGCCAGCGCTGTCTGGACGTCTTTCTTCGACAGGCTGAGATTGAGGTCATCACCGAGCGCCGCGGCCAGGGCCAGTTCATAGCCCTTGTCAGGTCGCACGGCATCCAGAACGGGCGCTCCGTCCTTGCGCACGCTGGTCAGGATCTGCGACAGGCCGCGCGCCTCGGCGGTCAGGCGGCCAAGCTGGTCCTCGATCTCGCGCATGGCCTTGCGCGCCTGAGCTTCGGTGTTGGCGAGGGCAGGGCGCGCCGTTTCCAGTTCCTCGGCCACCTTGCGGGCGACGTCGAGATCGCTTTGCGCCGCCGTGGCCTGCGTTTTCAGGCCATCGAGCGCGCTGTAATCGAAGGTGCCCAAGGCCTTGCGGTCATTCTGCTCGGACAGCAACTGCTGGCTCAGGCGGTCGAAACGCGACTTGGCCTCGCCGAGGCGCGACGCTTCCAGCCGCTGACGCTCGATCTGAGCCGCCTGCTCGGCGGCGATCGCTTCAATCGCCTGATCGGCATTGACGCGTTCGGCTTCGGCGTCCTCAACGGCGCGTTTCAATTCCGGTTCACGCGACGGAGCGCTGGCGATTTCCTCCTGCACCCGCGTCAGACCCGATTGCAGGCGCTCGACCTGCACCGAGCCATCCGACGACAGGTCGATCTCACGCTGGAAATCACTGCGCAGACGGGCGATATCCGCCTTCAGGCGCTCGATCTCGCTGGCGACCTGCTTTTCCTCAAGGTCGAGACGCTCTTTCTCGATATTGAGACGGTGCATGACCGTGGCGGCCACAGCCTCTTCTTCGCGCAAAGGCTGGATGCTCTCGGCGGCTTTCAGCGCCACGGTTTGCGCCACGGCAGCGGCGCGGGCGGTGGCCTCGACGCGCAGGCTCTGGTCCTGCATGTCGCTGACCGCACCTTCGAGCAGGGCGCGCACTTCCAGCCACTTGGCATGTAGAATGGCTTTCTGCAGGGCGCGGATTTCGGCGGAAATCTTCTTGTACTTGTCAGCCTGACGGGCCTCGCGCTTTAGGCGCGAGAGGGCCGAGTTGAGTTCGCGGGCGATATCGTCAAGGCGCGACAGGTTCGATTCGGCCGCGGTCAGGCGCAGTTCGGCTTCGTGACGGCGGGTGTGCAGGCCGGATACGCCACCGGCTTCTTCGAGCACGCGCCGGCGATTTTGCGGCTTGGCGGCAATCAGTTCGGAAATCTGCCCCTGACGGACGAGGGCTGGCGAATTGGCGCCGGTCGAGGCATCAGCAAACAGAAGCTGCACATCGCGGGCGCGCACTTCCTTGCCGTTGATCTTGTACGAAGACCCCGCGCCACGGTCGATGCGGCGGGCGACATCAAGCACAGGCTGATCGGTAAAGGGCTGCGGCGCCAGGCGATCAGCATTATCGATAGTGAGCGTCACTTCGGCCCAGTTGCGCGACGGGCGCTTATCCGAGCCGGCGAAGATCACATCGTCCATGCCGGAGCCGCGCATGGCCTTGGCGGAGGTGGCGCCCATCACCCAGCGCAAAGCTTCCAGCAGGTTCGACTTGCCGCAGCCGTTCGGACCGACTATGCCCGTCAGGCCCGGATCGATGCGAAACTCGGTCGCATCGACGAAGGACTTGAATCCCGAAAGCTTGATCTTCTGAAACTGCAAGGGTGACCCAATTCGCCTTTTTGGCGCGCATGAACAATTCTTCCACCTTCATAGCCTGAAGGCGGGCGTCAAGATACTTTGGGGCGGAACAGGGTTAATTCCTGTGGATGAGCTTACTTCGCGGCGGCGATGGCGGCTTCGATATCGGCCAGTTCGTGGCGCTCAAGTATCTTGCCGTTGACATAGAGGGTCGGCGTGCTGCGGACGCCGGCATCTAGGGCCGCTGTATGCTGGCTTTGCAACTGGCGCAGGCCATTGGCGTCACCGGCGCAGGCATTGAAAGCCGCCTCATCGAAACCGAAGGATTGAGCGATTTTCGCCAGAACCGGGCGAGCGATGATATTGCTCTCACCCCAGGCGTAATATTCCTTCTGCCCGCGCATCATGGCGTCGATGACGGCGAAATACTTGTCCTTGCCGGCGCATTCGGCCAGACGGGTGCCGGCCACGGCGATGGTGCCGACGCCGGTCAGCATGGGGCGGAAGACATAGCGCACCTTGCCTGTATCGATATACTTCGCCTTGAGTTGCGGCATGACCGCTTCATTGAACTGAGCGCAGGCCGGGCAGGCCACGGAGCCGTATTCAATGATGGTGATGCGCGCCTTGGGGTTGCCGAGCACGTGATCGGCCGGCGTCACGGTGGCCAGAGCAGGCACCGCGACGGGCGCTGCCGCCATGACGTTGCCGGCCGCGAAAGCCAAAACCATAACCGCGATCCCCAGCTTTTTCATGCTTACTTACCTGCCAGCAGCGGCGCGAAGGCCTCGTCGAAATCGGCGATCGTGCCGGTCTTGCGCTCGAACTTCTTGCCATTGATGAAGAAGGTCGGTGTGCCGATGACGTCGTTTTCTTTGGCGTACTTGTCGACATTGTCCTGGATGCGCAGCAGGCCTTGCGGATCGGTGATGCACTTGTTGAAGCTCTTCTCATCAATGCCGACCGACTTGGCGATACGCAGCATGACCGGCAAGGCGTTGGCGGTGGTGCCGTCGCCGAACATCTCGCCCTGCGCCTTCATGAGGGCGTCATTGACCTTGAAGTAGTTGGCCTTGCCGGAGCAGCGCGCCAGCAGGATGCCGGCGGCCGAAACATCGCGCGGCTCGGTCAGGAACTCGCGGTAAACGTAACGGATCTTGCCGGGCGTGACGTACTTGGCCATCAGTTCGGGCATGACGTCCTTGTTGAACTCGGCGCAGTGGGCGCAGGTCACCGAGGCGTATTCGATCAGCGTGACCTTGGCGTTGTCCGGACCTAAGCTCATATCGCCATCGCCGACCGGCGCGATCTTGTCACCGCAGCTTGCGAGCAGCAGGCCGGCGCCCATCAGGGCGGCGACGCCGGTAGCCTTAAGCACTTTATGAAGCAGGGTTTGCATATTGTATCTCTGTAAGGGGAAAATGACGGCTTACTTGCCGGCCAGCAGGGGCTTGAAAGCGGCGTCGAAGTCGCTGATGTCGCCGTTCTTCAGCTTCATTTCCTTGCCGTTGACGATAAAGGTCGGCGTCGCGTTGATGCCGTCCTTGGACATGTATTTTTCATTGAGGTCGCTCAGACGCTTCAAGGCCGCCTGATCGGTAATGCACTTGTTGAAGTCGGCTTCCGACATGCCGAGCGATTGCGCGATGCCGAGCAGGACCGGGCGCGCGTTCTGATCGTTCTCGCCGGTGACGTACATCTGCTTCTGGCCGGCCATGACGGCGTCGATAACCTTGAAATACTTGTCCTTGCCGGCGCATTCGGCCAGTAGGTGGCCAGCGGCGGCCACGGTGGGGGCGCCGGTCATCATCGGGCGATAGACATAACGCACGAGGCCTTTGTCGATATATTTGGTGCGCAATTCCGGCATGACCGTTTCATTGACATGCGCGCAGATCGGGCAGGCGACGGAGGCGTATTCGATCAGGGTGATCGGCGCGGTGGCGGAACCCATCGACATTTCATCGGGTGCGACCTCGGTCTTCGAGCCGCCCTTGCTGCAGCCGGTGGCGACCAGGGCCAGGCCTAAAGCGGCGGCGGTCAGAAGGCCGCGACGGGTCTTACCGGAAAGAATATGCATAATGAACCCCGACTTATAATGACAAAGGCGCTCCTGTCAGGAGTCGCGTGTGTCGCCTTTTTAAAGCGTTCGATTGCGCTGTAAATATGGCATCGCATTTTTTGCCAATTATAGACGTTTTATGGCCTTACGGCGTCTTCATATTGTGACGTTTCAGGATCGATCGGCCAAGCAGCAGCAAGGACTTGCGCACCTTTTCATCCTCGACATCGCTAAGGGACTGCTGAAGCCCAAGTTCTTGCTGAGCGCTGAGCGGTTTTGGGCGGGCGATCGGCGGGGCCTTGCTATGGACGGCCAGCGGCCCCTGAATAATGCGCAGTCGCTCGACCGTCTTGCTGCCTAGGAACAGGTTGATACGATCGATCAGGGTGGGGGCGTGATGCAGGATCAAGGTGGCGTGGGTGGAATTGGCGACGCGCAGTTCCAGGGCGCCACCGGTTGCCGGGCCGGCACCGAGTTTGTTGGAGGCGGCCCGGCCCTTGATGATGCGCACCGGCTCGCACAGCTTGCTCAAAAACTCGCCGACAATCTCGGTCCAGCGGTTTTTCAGCTTGCCGGTGCCATCATCCATCTGTTCAAAGCGCGTTTGCAGGCTTTTCAGCAGGGGCTGAACCTGCTTCTTTACCGGCGGCGGTGCCTTGGGCATACGCTTGGTGTAAGTCGTGCGCAGGATGCGAAGCAAGTCTTCAAGGGATGGTAACGGGCGTTTCATGACTGTGATTATACTGAAGGATGAAGCGCTTGTCTCGCGGTTACGGCGCGACCTGCTCGATTGGTACGATGCCCATGGCCGCGCCCTGGCCTGGAGGCAGGGGGCGCGTGAGGCTTATCGCGTCTGGCTATCCGAGGTCATGCTCCAGCAAACGACCGTGCCGCACGCTGCGCCCTATTATGAGAAGTTTCTGACCCTGTGGCCGACGGTGCGCGATCTGGCCGCCGCGGAGGATGGCCGCGTCATGGCCGAGTGGGCGGGACTTGGCTACTATGCGCGGGCGCGTCGCCTGCTGGAATGTGCGCGGGTGGTTGTGCGAGATTACGACGGGCTGTTCCCGGCGAACGAGGCGGACCTGCTCAAGCTGCCGGGCTTTGGCCCCTATACGGCGGCGGCGGTGGCGGCGATCGCCTTTGACCTGCCGGCCAATGTGGTCGATGGCAATATCGAACGGATCATGACGCGGCTCTATGCGATTGACACGCCTCTGCCGACGGCGAAGAGCGATATCCGGCTGGCGGCAGCACAGTGGATTGCGCCTGAGCGCGCCGGTGACTGGCCGCAGGCTCTGATGGATATGGCGACTCTGATCTGCCGGCCGAAATCGCCCGTCTGCGATCAGTGCCCTCTGGCAGTGGCGTGTCTGGCGCTTGAGCGCGGCGAGCCGGAACGCTTTCCGGTCAAACTCGCCAAGCCGCCCAAGCCACGTCGTTATGGCGTGGTGTTCGTTATGCTGACAGGCGAGGGCGTGGTGGTCGAGCGCCGCGCTGACAAGGGTTTGCTGGGCGGGATGCTGGGTTTGCCGCATACGGAATGGGCATCTTCATCCTCCCCTGATGTATCGGGGGAGGTGGCACGGAATGCGCTTGCGCGTTTCCGTGACGGAGGGGGCAACGCTCTTACTAAGGATGCCCCCTCCGTTGGCGACGATGCGCCGACACCTCCCCCGCAAGCAGGGGAGGATAAGTGGGTTGTCGCCGGCAGTTATGAGCATGTCTTTACACATTTTGCGCTGACACAAGAGGTCTGGGTGCGGCGTCTGTCGGATGAAGAGACGGCCTCGATGTTGCGTGCTAACAATGCCTGGCAGATTTTGCCGTTGAACGAAAAAGCCCTGCCGACCGTTTTCGCCAAGGCCCTGAAGCTGAAAGACCTGCCAGCGACTCCCGATTTATTTCGCTCAAACGCTTGAAGGACGCAGTATGGATTGGACGCCCGTTATCGAATGGTTCGGCTATAGATCCGGATTTCATGATGCCGAAGTTGTCAGCATAGATTTACGTCGGCGTCCTGAGCCATCAAGGATAAGTTTGCATGCGTGGCATATGACATCAGAGGTCGATGAAAAAGGATATTTTCGCCTTGAACGCCACGCACTGGTGACCTTTACGTTTACGGATATTGTCGAGCAATTACTGGAGGAATGGAACCACCAGAATGTGCTCATGGGTTTGGTTATCACCGAAGTTCCGGAAGGCTATCGCATGGAACTGGACAGCACATTCGGGGCAGGTGGTTATTTTATTGCGCGCAATATTTCAGTCAGTGTTGAAGCCTGGCGCAACCCCTAACTGATCAGCCATAAAAAAAAAACGCGGACGTTACCGTCCGCGCTTTCAAACATCTGGGTGCAGGGGCCGTGACCCTGCCTAGTTCATGTCGGCGCGGATACGCGAGCGCAGATCGTCGATCGGCTTGAGGCCGGCGTCGGTCTTGAAGCGCCAGTAGGTCCAGCCGTTGCAGGCCGGGGCCTGTTCCATCATGGCGCCCATCTTGTGGATCGAGCCGCTGAGTTCGCCATGCACCAGCGAGCCATCGGCGCGGACACGGGCGGAGCGATCGCCTTTGGGCGTGTAGAGAATGTCGCCCGGCTGGAGCAGGCCGGCCTCGACCACGGCGCCGAACGGCACGCGCGGCTCGGATTTCTTGGAGCCCATGACGGCCAGGTCTTCGGCTGTCGCCGGGATGACGCGGGCGATACGCTCGCTGGCAACCTTGCGGTAATTTTCTTCGCGCTCGATGCCGATGAAGTGGCGGCCGAGGCGCTTGGCGGCGGCGCCGGTGGTGCCGGTGCCGAAGAAGGGGTCGAGTACAACGTGGCCGGGCTTGGTGCAGGCCAGCAGGACGCGATAGAGCAGGGCTTCCGGCTTTTGCGTCGGGTGGGCCTTGTTGCCGTTCTCGTCCTTGAGGCGCTCATCGCCGGTGCACAGCGGGATCGACCAATCGGAACGCATCTGGGTGTCTTCGTTGAAGGCCTTAAGGGCGTCGTAATTGAAGGTATAGCGCTTCTGGCCCTTGGCCTTGGTGGCCCAGATCAGGGTTTCGTGGGCGTTGGTGAAGCGCGTGCCCTTGAAGTTGGGCATGGGGTTGGCCTTGCGCCAGATGACGTCGTTCATCACCCAGAAGCCCATGTCCTGCATGGCGACGCCCAGGCGGAAGATGTTGTGGTAGGAGCCGATGACCCAGATCGCGCCGTCGTCTTTCAGCACGCGGCGGCATTCGCGCATCCATTCGCGCGTGAACTTGTCATAGGCCTCGAAGCTGGCGAACTGGTCCCAGTCGTCATCGACGGCATCGACCTTGGAATTGTCCGGACGCAGCAGGTCGCCACCAAGCTGAAGGTTGTAGGGCGGGTCGGCGAAAACGAGATCGACGCTGTTGTCAGGCAGGGATTTCAGCACCTCTACACATTCGCCAAGGTGGATGGTGTCGAGCTTCAGCGGTGCCTGCGAAACGGACGAGATTTTAAGAGCGGTCGATTTGCGCAAGACGAAGATCCTTCTGACACTGGAGGGCGATAAGTCCCTAAATCCAATGACTAAAATCGTTTTGCGGTTAATGATGGGTTAAATTAACCATGATGACGAATCGCGCGATTCGCTTTTTTTGAAGCGAGTCCGAAAAAACTCACTTTTGATTCCGTTTTGTTCTTATAACTCCCTGATTGCCGGGGAGGGGGGGCGTGAGCGTATGAGCTTCTTGCTTAAGCCGTCGCGTTCCGGCTTAGCTCACGTATCGTGGACCAGCTTGTGCGGTGGATCGGCGAGGGGCCGTGACGGCGCAAGGCCTCAAGGTGCGTCTCGGCCTGATACCCCTTGTGCTTTTTGAAGCCGTAATGCGGATAGACGATGTCCATCTCGATCATGATGCGGTCGCGCGCCGTCTTGGCCAGGATCGAGGCGGCGGCAATGGAAAGCGACAGAGAATCCCCCTTGACGATGGCGGTTGAGGGCAGGGCCATCTTCGGGCAACGGTTGCCGTCGATCAGGGCGTGATCGGCGCACGGATCGAGCGTCTCGACGGCGCGCTTCATGCCTTCCATGGTGGCGGCCAGAATGTTCAGGCAGTCGATCTCCTCGACGGTCATGGTGATGACCGACCAGGCAATAGCGGCTTCCTTGATCAGCGGTTCCAGCTCAAAGCGGCGTTTTTCGGTCAAGGCCTTGGAATCGTCAATGCCTTCTGGCAGACGCGCAGGATCGAGAATGACAGCGGCCACGCACAGGGGGCCGGCGCACGGACCGCGTCCGGCTTCATCGACGCCGCAAATGCGCCCCGTCAGGGAGGTTTCAAAACTGAAATCGGCCATGACTCGCGCTTTATCGCGATTTGACCGGCTTGTCTTGTGTGAACCGCGGATTAAAACATCACTTCAGGCGTGTCGATCACGCCACGGCCCTTGGGGTCGGCGCCGAAGCGGTTGGCCGTCGGCGTGCCGTCAGTGCAGTAGAAGACCAGCATGACGATCTGGGAGATGAGGATCGGCAGGAAGATGCACAGGAACAGAGAGCCGAACATACCGAACGCGAAATTGATACTCTGCTCTTCCGTCATATGGTCGAAGCCGCCGGCCATGGAGAAAATCTGGGTGCCGAACATGATGATGAACAGAACGAAGCCCACAATGGCTACCGCTATGGGCATGATCAACCACCAGCCGCTACGGTTGATATCATGCAGGCGGCGCACGGCTACGGCAAGGGTGGGCAAAAGCAGCGCCAGATTGATCAACTGAAAGAGCGGCATGACCTGAAAATAACGCGCCATGAATTGTGACGGGTCAGGGTTCTGGAAGTTCATGCCGCTGAACATAAGCGTCATGCTGAGTGTGCCGGTCACCGCTCCGACGATAATGCGGAACAGCACCCACAGCCAGAATTCCGAACGGCGCGCACGCCCCTGAAAATCGACATATTTTACCAGCGGTTGAAACATCAAAGGTACGTTAGACATCGAAGCCCCCTATGGCTGAACGCAAAATTTATCAGAAAACGCTGGTGTCGCCGCCACGGCCTTTCGGGTCGGGGCCGAAGCGATTGTGCCCGGGCGTGCCATCCAGCACGTTGAACACGAAGGTAACGATCGAAGCGGCGAGGGTCGGCAGGTAAATCCACAACATCGGGCCTATCAGGGCTGACATGACGGCCATGGCCTGATCGGGCGACGGGTTCGGGCCTAACTGGCTGAACTTCTGGATATCGTTGAAAAAGGCACCGCCATTGGCCGAAAAATAGACGATGGCGGCAATAATCATCACCACAATCGGAAAGACATACCACCAGCCGGTACGGTTGATGTCGTGGAAACGGCGTACGGCCACAGCGATATTAGGGATGAGGATAGCCAAAGCGAAAAGCATTTGGAGAGCAAAGATTGTCCCCATTGGGTTGCCGGGCTCGACGATGGTTTTCAGAATGTTGAAAACAATGCTGACAATGACTTGGAACAGGAACCAAAGCCAGAATTCCGAACGGCGCGAACGGCCCTGAAAGTCAAAATAGCGCGCGAGCGGTTGAAACATTAATGGCATGGTATCCCCCAACTTTTGATCTTAGCTAAAAGCTAACTGTTTTTCATCATGCCCGCAACCTCGGCGTGACGGAAACAGGTGACGGTGTGGTCGTTGACCATGCCGACGGCCTGCATGAAGGCGTAGACGATGACCGGCCCGCAAAACTTGTAGCCCTTGCTTTTGAGCAGCTTAGCCAGTTCTTGCGACGTTTTTGTTTCGGTCGGGATCTGCCCCCATGCGTAATGATTGACTTGCGGCTTGCCGTCCTGAATGGCCCAGATAAAGTCGGTGAACGAGGTGCCTTTGTCGCGCATATCGAGCGTTATGCGGGCGCTGTCGATGGCGGCGATGATCTTGGCGCGCGAGCGCACAATGCCGGCATCGTTCATCAGGCGCTCGATGTCACGGTCATCGAAACGGGCCACCTTTTCAGGATCGAAACCGGCAAAGGCGGCGCGGAAAGCATCACGTTTGCGCAGGATGGTGATCCACGAAAGGCCGGCCTGAAAGCCATCGAGCACAAACTTTTCCCACAGCGCACGCGAGTCGAATTCCGGTACGCCCCATTCTTCATCGTGATAGGCGCAGTAGAGCGGATCGGTCTTGGGCCATGGGCAGCGGGGCTTGTCGCACATACGGTCAGGTTCCTGTATCTATGTCGTTTTTGTTGATGCACTTCATGCGTCAGGTGAGATGTCAGGCAGGTGTGGCGCGATCCAGGCGGAGATGTTGAGCCTGATTGCGGCGTCGCCGGCTGTCAGGTCGCCATCGCGGCGATCAATACGCATCAACGCCAGGCCATAGCCGTCCGCTGCGGCCAGCACCTCTCCGGCGCGCTTGTCTGCGTTCAGCACTTCCGCGCCTTTTTCCGGGGCTGCGCCGGTATAGCTGAATCCAAGGATACGGTTCTTGATCTGGCCGCGCCGCTTCATGCGCGATGTCAGTTCCTGCCCGACATAGCAGCCCTTGTGGAAATCGATGGCGCCCAAAAGATCGAGATTGGCGTCGATGGCGTAAAGTTCATCCTTGTTGAAATCCTCTCCCGGATCACCGAGCGTATGGGTATAACGGAAAGCGCGCCACGCATCGGGCGTAGCGGTCGCGGTCTGGGGTGTGTAGGCAAATCCAAAGTTATCATCAATGATTGATGCACGGGAATCCAACAAGAAGCCTTCTGGCAGATCGCCGCCGAAAGCCACGAACACCGGATGATCCAGCGCTGTGATCACCACCTTGGCGCGCAGTTTGTACATGTTAAGTTTGGCCAGCAGTTCATCGCGTTCGGATAGCGGCACATCGAGCCAGATTTCGTCAGCAGAGACGGCATGGAGCAGGGCGTCGCAGATCATCTTCCCCTGGGGCCGCAAAAAAGCCCCGTAATGCAGTTTATGGAAGTCCCCCGTCGTCACCTGCTCGACTATGGAGTCGATGGGCGCGGTGCACAGACCTTTTAGGAAACTGGCCCAGTCCGGGCCGAAAACCTTTATAAGGGCGCGATGCGGAAGCGGACTGATCTGGAGTGTCATGAGTGTGTCAATCATTGATAAGCAAAGGGGCGGGACTTGCTATAGCGCAGTTAGGGATTAAGTATGCGGCATGAGCGCTGATTTTCCGATTCTTCTGCTGGCCTTGTGCGAGCCTGCCAAGGCCTTGTCCTTAAGCGGTGTCATTGCGCGCCTCAAGCAGGAAATCCCGAACGCCCGCATCACCTTGGCCACCAGCTCGGCCTCAGCCGAACTTTTTCAAGATGATGATCTGGTCGACGAGATACAAGCATTCGACGGACCGATCTTCAAGCTTAAGGCGCTGGGTTCGCTCAGCGAACTGAGCCGCCGCAAGTGGGGCCTATGCGTCGATATCGGCCCAACCCTGATCTCGCGCATGATGAAGGCGAAGACGCGCTTTACGCTCAATCCGAATGATACGGCCGGTGTGGTCGAGCAGGTCGCTGCCAAGCTCAGACTTGATGCCGCTGAGATCGCACCGGGCCTGCGTATCTCGCCGCGTCGTGAGGCGGGTGTTCGACGCCTGATCGATAACGGGCGCGGGCAGGGGGCGTTGATCGCCATGGCGCCCGGCGCCAGCTGGTTGGGAAGGCGCTGGCCCACCGAGCGGTTTGCCGTGCTGGCAACACGGCTTATGCGTGACGACGGTCCGTTCGCCAATTATCGTCTGCTGATCATAGGCGGTGAGAGCGAACGCGACACCCTGCAGGCCCTACGCATGGCCACGTCGCGCGCGCAGGTTATGGAAATTTCGGGTGAGCAGAATGCCTTGAGCGCCTTTGCCGCCCTGAAACACGCGGCGTTCTTCGTCGGTAATGATGAGCTGTGGCTGCATCTGGCCGCTGCCGCGGGCATCCCGACCTTTGGCCTGTACGGCCCTTCCGATGAGGCGACCGCGCCTCTGGGCGGGCATGTCCATACCATTCGCGGCCCGCGCAGCCTGGCCGATATCCAGATCATCGATCCCAAGCTTAAGCAGAACGTTTGCCACATGCTTGATCTGTCGATTGACCGCGTGGCGGCGACCATCGAGCGCTATATGGCCGAGCACGCCCGCCCCTGAATCTTTTGCTTCACAAACCGGTGCACGCCCTTGCCACAAAGAGGGGCGGCTCGTAGAGTCGCGCGCATTGATTTTACTGGACTACAGGTGCCTGCCATGCCGAAAAACTTCGATCTTATCATCCGCAACGCGGACATCATCAATCACGCCGGGCGTGGCAAGGGCGATATCGGCATCACTAATGGCAAGTTCGCTGCCTTCGGTGATCTGAGCCAGGCCAGCGCCGCCGATGTCATCGATGCCACCGGCCTACTGGCCATGCCGGGCGTGATCGATACGCAGGTCCACTTCCGCGAACCGGGCCTTGAGTGGAAGGAAGACCTGGAGACCGGTTCGCAGGCGGCGGTCATGGGCGGCGTTGTGGCGGTCTTCGAAATGCCCAACACCAACCCGACGACGACCAATGCCGAGGCCTTCGCCGACAAACTTGCGCGCGCCCATCACCGCATGCACTGCGATCACGCCTTTTATGTCGGCGGCACGCACGAGAACGTCCACGAACTGGCCGAGCTTGAGCGCATCAAGGGCTGCTGCGGCGTCAAGGTCTTCATGGGGGCCTCTACCGGAACCTTGCTGATCGCCGATGACGAGGGCGTGGCCAATGTGCTGAAGAACGTCAATCGCCGCGCCACCTTCCATTCGGAGGACGAATACCGTCTGGCCGAGCGCCGTCCGCTGGCGCGCGAAAACGACTGGACCAGCCACGATTTTGTCCGTGACGCCCAGTCGGCCATCCAGTCGACGCACCGCCTCGTCCGGCTGGCGCGTGAAGCCGGCAAGCGCATCCACGTCCTGCACGTCACCACACGCGAAGAGATCGAGTTCCTGGCCGAAAACAAGGACATCGCTACCGTCGAGATCACGCCGCAGCACCTGACCCTGGTGGCGCCGGAAGCCTATGAGCGCCTGAAAGGTCTGGCGCAGATGAACCCGCCGATCCGCGACCAGTATCATGTCGATGGCCTGTGGCATGGCATCAATGGTGGCATCGCCGATGTGCTGGGCTCTGACCACGCGCCGCATACTCTGGAAGAAAAAGCCAAGCCCTATCCGGCCTCGCCTTCGGGTATGCCGGGCGTGCAGACCCTGCTGCCGGTGATGCTCAACCACGTGGCCCATGGCCGTATGTCGCTGGAGCGTCTGGTCGATCTGACCTCCGCCGGTGCCCAGCGCGTCTTTGGCGTGGCCGGCAAGGGCCGCATGGCCGAGGGCTTCGACGGCGACGTGACCCTGGTCGATCTTAACCACAAGCGCGTTTTGCGCCATGAAGATATGCGTTCGCGCTGCGGCTGGACGCCTTTCGACGGGCTGGAAGTTACCGGCTGGCCGAAAGCCACCATCATCCGTGGCAAGATCGTCATGCGTGACGACGAAATCGTGCAACCAAGCCTCGGTGAGGCCTGCCGCTTCATGGAGTCGCTGTAATACTTATATCTCCCCGACTTGTCGGGGAGCGGACCCACGCGCCCTTGCGCGTTGGTGGTGGGGCTTCTTGTTCTAACGGTCGCAGTATTTAAGAGCAGGCTTTGAGAAGCTTGGCCTTATGCGCCTCATACTCTGCCGAAGGCCGCGAACGCGACACAAACAAATCTGGTGATAAGGCCGCTTCTGGCGGCCCCATCCACTTGCCCTCGGTATCAATGATCAAGCCGGGCAGGCAAACCGCTGGGCCGCGCGGCAGGTCGAACAGATCGACGCGGTTGCTTGAACGATCTGGACGACGATGCAACAGCCACACCTTGCCCGAGGCGATCACCACATCGCCATTGAAGGGCAGGATGTAGCGATCGGGCCCGACCTTTTCAGCGCAGCCGGCCTTGGCGGGATTGCCGGCATCCGTCGCCATGTCACGCGTACACAGGCCACGTGCTTTGAGCAGGTCGCCACTCTCGACCGAATAGGCGGTGAAATAGGTGGCGCCGGACGTATCCTGCAAACCGATCCGCAGACCATCGAAGAGGCCGCGCGCCACCCCGTCTACCCCCGCAGAGCTGACGAGTACGCGCTTGCCTGTGCTCTCGATGGGCCGCCAAATGTCTGGGCTATAGTCCGAGCCAGACGGCATCATGACCGATAGATAGGCTTCAGCCTTGACGTCTGTTTTCGGCAAAGGTTTCCAGTGCTTCCTGCCCCATTGAAAACAGACTGTCTTTGCGCAATCACCGGCGCGGACCTGAGCGGCTGGTGACTGGTCTTTCGCATCAGCCAGCGGTGGATAAAGGCGGATATCACCATCGCCTGGCGGCGCCGGGATTACCCGTGTCGGGCCTGTCTCCGGCTTTTCCAGCAGGTCGGCAATGCGGTTGCAACCGCTTAAGCCCAAAGCCGCGAGGACGATATATAGCCTCAGGTTCATCATCGTCTCCGTCGTGTTCAGTCAAGGCTAACGCAGCAAATGGACATGAAAAAGGCCCGGGAGGCATACACCTCACGGGCCTGACATCTTAAGGGTAAAATCGCTTACTCAGCGGCGGCATAGGTGCCGTTGCCAGGGATTTCGCACTGGATGGGATCCTTGTGCGACTTGGCGATCGTGCAGGGCACGGATTCGGTGATCTTGTTACGATCCGCCGAAACGATGGCGATGTAGCCGCGCTTGTTCGAGCAGGCCAGTTCGGCCAGCAGGGCGCCTTCGATGCCATCGGATTCACCGATGTAACGCACTTGGCTGACATCACAGCCCTTGCCCGGCTGAGCGATCTTGATCAGCTTGTCGAGTTGGGCGCGCAGCATCGGCTCAGTGACATAGGTGCAGCTTTTGCGGCTCGTCTGGTCGATGAAGCAATCGTTCAGACGCAGCGAAGAGGTGCTGCCGGCTTGAGGCACGAAGCCGATAAGGCCCCAGGGTTGCTCCTTGCACTTGAACTCGATGTAGTCGCGCTTGGTTTGCTCCTGTGTGCCGATGACATTGTATTCTTCGACGGTGCAGGGGAAACCGCCCTTGGCCAGTTGGCTCGAGAAAGCGCTGCTGGCATCTTTCGAAGCCGCGCCGGAGTCGGTGAAGGTACAACCGCCCAGACCGGCGGCGGCAGCGCAGGACACCATACGCTGGTAGGAGTTGTCTGTCTTGGTCAGCACGACAAAGCCGGGCTGGTTGGCGCAGCCGAATTCATAAAAGAAGCTGTCGTTTTCCTTGGAAACGCCGATGAAGCGAACGTTGTTAACCTGGCATGTAGCCGAAGCCTGGGCGGCCAGTGGCTTCAGAGTAACCAGAAGCTGTTCCTTGGTCGTGAATTTACAGGCCGAAGGCGTGCCTTCGACGGTCAGGCAGCTCTTGTATTCGATCGGTGCCTTGGCGCCGAGTTGCGGATAATCGAGGATGCCACCGGCGCTGGCACCGCAACCGACTTCATAACGGTCGATCAGGGGCTCGGTAGATGTCGAGCCGATGACGCGGGCGTCGCTCACTTGACACCCAGGGATATAGGGCTGAACCACGGTGTTGAGCCAGGCGTAGTGCGGATTGTTCTCCGGCAGGACGCACTGAATGGCGTCAGGCTGGGTGGCTTTCAGCTTGGCAGCCAGCGAACAGGTAAAGGCTTGGCCGACTTCGGTCGGTGAAACACTGGTGATGATGAAACCCGGGCCGGTTTTACAGGCAACTTCATAAAGCTGCCCCTTGACCTTGGTGCCAGCCTTGTCGAATTCGGTAGCGCCCAGTAAATAGGCGTTGGCTGGGACGCAATCGACCTTGGCGAGGGCGATGACTGCCGGAATATCGGTCATGCTCTTGGCCTGAACCGCGGGGTCGATCTTGAACGGACCGGCCGGGACTTCCTTTTTAGGTGCGGCATAGGCCGCGTTGGTGCTGACACTGGCTATGCAAGCCAGGCCGACTGCGATGACGAGGGTTTGCACCCGTTGCGCCATCTTTTTGAAATTCAAGGATGTTTTCATTGGGGCGACTCTCCGCGGCTCCAGACCTGTAGACAACCATCGCGGTTTGCAACGGGATGGATTAATTTTCAATAGGTTTATTTTCAACATGTGGCGAATGCAAGGCATTATATGCCTGCTCAAGCGCCGCACGGCTTACGCGCAAACGTGCGCAGCGGGCGGTCGCCCTTGGCTTTGTTTGTCTGTTCAAGTGCCGCTGGGGCTCCTCGCATCGGCTCGGACGCGCCGTCGCGCTTGCCAAATCGCAAAGGGGCGGTTTGGAGATCAAAATAGGTGGGCGGCTTCCCTTGCGGCATAGTTGCCGTACACGTCAATTTCGACTAAGGTGTGTAAAACAGGGAAACCACCATGAGCGACATACAAACCCATCTCGATAACGGCATCCTGACGCTCAAACTCAACCGCCCCGCTAAGAAAAACGCCCTGACCAAGGCCATGTACGCCGACCTGACCGCCGGACTGGCGCAGGCCTCCGCCGATGACGCCGTGCGCGTGGTCGTCATCGCCGCGGAAGGCGGCGATTTCTGCGCCGGCAACGATATCCTCGATTTCGCGCAGGACCTGCCGGCTTATCAAAACCCGGATACCGACCACGACGCCATGCCGGTCTTCCAGTTCCTCAAGGCGATAACCTTCTTTGAAAAGCCGTTGATTGCGGCGGTGCAGGGCCAGGCGGTCGGCGTCGGCGTCACCTTGCTGCTGCATTGCGATCTGGTCGTGGTGGCGGAAGACGTCCGCCTGAGCCTGCCCTTCCTCAAGCTGGGCCTGGTGCCGGAAGCCGGCTCCACCCTGCTGCTGCCTGAGCGTATCGGTCATCAGCGCACCTTCGCCTGGATGGCATTGGGCGAGGTGATCGGCGCGGCGGACGCGAAACAGCTTGGCCTTGTCAATGCCACGGTGGCGCGCGAAGACCTCGACGAAACCGCGCTTGGCATGGCGCAAAAGCTGTTGAAATTATCGCCATCGAGCCTGCGCCACACCAAGGCCTTCATGCGCGATCCGGAAAAGCTGTGGCAGGTGATCCGTGCCGAAGGCGCCATCTTCCGTCAGCAACTGCTCAGTCCGGAAGCGCAAGCCGCCTTTATGGCTTTCCTGTCACGTTAAGAGCTTGATGCTAAGCATGACACAAACAGTCGCATTAATTGCGGGCGGCGACTGTTGTTATGCTGCCATTTTTATTGACCTTTTCATATATTCGTCTTATCTCGCGGCCAGTATTCATCAGTCACTATTGACTGAGAGAGGGTATAGCTTTGGCTCTGGACGCAATGACGCTGGATTTTACGATCGGTCTTGAAACGCCCGATCTGAACGATCGTATCGTGGAACTGACCGACCGCGCCTTTGGTCCCGGCCGTTTTG
Organism: Asticcacaulis sp. MM231; assembly: GCF_964186625.1. Taxonomy (NCBI): domain Bacteria; kingdom Pseudomonadati; phylum Pseudomonadota; class Alphaproteobacteria; order Caulobacterales; family Caulobacteraceae; genus Asticcacaulis; species Asticcacaulis sp. MM231. The sequence continues at coordinate 2,380,770 of NZ_OZ075108.1, read as the reverse complement.
TCAAGACGGCCGAGCGCCTGCGTGAAGACTCCCACGTCATTCAGGACCTGAGCTTTGTGGCCATGCAGGGCCAGCGTCTGCTGGGCTCGGTACGTATGTGGCCGATCTTTATCCATGATTTCGACGCCAATACCTATGAGCCCCTTGTGTTCCTGGGGCCGATCGTGGTCGAGGAAGATCAGCGCGGTCGTGGCATCGGCCGGCATCTGATCGGCGCCTGCGTCGATGCGGCCTTCGCCAAGGGCCTGCGCGCGGTGCTGTTGGTCGGTTCGCAGAGCTATTTCAAGCCCTTCGGCTTTGACAAGGCCACGAACATGACCCTGCCCGGGCCGGTTGATGCCAATCGCCTGCTGATCCGCTATAGCCAGCCCGATCTCGCTTTTGCCGGTCAGGTCGTCAAGGTCATTTGATCTTGCGGTCATGACAGCCTAGGCTTAGGCATGACCACGATTCCTCTTTCTGACGCTATGATGTCCACCGCCACGCGCGCCGTTTTTGCCGCGCTTGAAGCCAAAGGCGGTAAAGGCTGCGTGCGCTTTGTCGGCGGCTGCGTGCGCAACGCCCTGATGGGCAAGCCCATCAGCGATCTCGACCTGTCGACGCAACTGACGCCCGAAGAGACGGAGGCGGCACTCGCCGCCGCCGGCATCCGCAGCGTGCCGACGGGCAAGGCCTTCGGCACGATAACGGCGGTGATGGAGGGTCAGCCCTATGAAATCACTTCCCTGCGCGAAGATGTCGAGACCGATGGCCGCCGCGCGGTGGTGGCCTATACGACCGACTGGAGCAAGGACGCTCTGCGCCGCGATTTCTACCTCAACGCCCTCTACGCCGATATTGACGGCCAGGTGTTCGATCCGACCGGCTATGGTGTTGAGGATGCGCTGACGGGCAGTGTGCGCTTTATCGGTGAGGCCGAACAGCGCATCCGTGAGGATTACCTGCGCATCCTTCGTTTTTTCCGTTTCACGGCAGGCTATGCCAGGGGTATCGACGAAGAGTCTCTGGCTGCCTGCGTGGCGCTGAAGAACGGCATCGACGGGCTTTCCGGTGAACGCATCCAGCAGGAGTTGCTCAAGACGCTGAAACTACCCGATCCGATGCCGGCCTTCGCCGCTATGGCGGTCAATGGTTTTATGCCGCTTGTCGTGCCCGGCTGGAGCGGGGCCAATCTGGCCGAACTGGTTGTTATGAAGGGGCTGTCCGATGAGCCTGAGCGCCGGCTGATCGCCCTGTTCGATTGCGGTATCGAATTAAAGGCAGAAGCTCTGCAGGTGGCGCAGACACGGCTGAAGATGTCGCAGCGCCTTTATAATCGTCTGCTCGATGCCGGCAAGGTGGCCGATCTTTTGGCTGGTCCGCAGGAGACGCCGTTCGCGCGCCTGATGTACCTGCACGGTCGTCAGGCTACGGAGGATGCGCTCTACCTGGTGGCGGCGCATCTCAACAAAGACCCGGCCGCCGTTGATTACGTCATGGCCATGCTGCAAGGTCTTGAAATTCCGGTGTTTCCGCTCAAAGGCTCCGACCTGATTAAGCGCGGCTATTCGGCAGGTCCGGAACTTGGCAAGGCTCTTAAACAAATCGAAACCGAATGGGTTAATCATGATTTTTCACAAAGCGTGATCGACCGGGCTCTTGACGCAACTGCGAAATAGCCCAACGCTGGTGGCGTATTCGGGGTCTTGATGTGATGCAGAGTTCAGAGTTTGCCGGTGACTATGTTGCCATTCTGGAAACGGGCGTGCCGCCTTCGGGGCTGGACGCGACCTACGGCACCTATGCCGACATGTTCTCGAAATTACTGAGCCGGGAAGGGCGCGCCTTCAGGGTGTTCAAGACGCTGGAAGGCGAACTGCCCGAACAGACGACCGCGCTGAAGGGCGTCGTCATCACCGGCTCACCGGCGGGCGTCTATGAGAGCGATCCGTGGATCGTGGCCTTGATGGACTGGCTGCGTGCGCTCGATACCCAAACGCCGGTCGTCGGCATTTGTTTCGGCCATCAGATCATGGCGCAGGCCTGGGGCGGCCATGTCGAAAAATCCTCCAAGGGCTGGGGTGTCGGCCTGCATGAATATACGGTCGAGGCTCACGACCTGTGGCAGGAGCTGGCGGGCCAAGGCTCCGCCAAAATCGCCTGCGCCGTCACCCATCAGGATCAGGTGGTGAAGAAGCCGGAAAACGCCATCCTGCTGGCCGGCTCTGAGTTCACCCCGCACGGCGCGCTCTACTATACCGATCGCAAGGGCCTGTCATTCCAGTGTCATCCGGAATTTTGCGAGGATTTCGCCAGCGACCTGCTGCTCAGCCGCCGCGGAATCCGCATTGATCCGGCCCTGGTCGATCATGCTGTCGAGACGCTGAAAAAGCCTAGCCAGCGTCATGACCTGCTGGGCGCAATCTCGAAGTTTTTGGGCACTTAGTGGCGAGCAGCCCGTCTTGGGAACGTGTAAAGCTGGCTTTCGTAAGGGACGGAAGTTGGCGTGATATATATGTGCTGAATACATCCGAACATGATTGGGATATTGTATTGGCAGACCTGCAATGCAGGTATCCTCTCAGACTTTTTATCGACGGTGAGATTTGGACAAAAGTATTAACCTCTTTGTCAGCTATCTCGATTATGCACGAACGCAATGGGGTGACTGCCAAGATTGTTGTGGCGGGCAAAACAATCAAATGCCATTTCTTCACAAAGGATCAGATTGAATTCGACATCGATCCTCGTGAAGTTCATGCTGAAAACTGGCCGCAGTTTTACGATTTTCTTTTTTATATCTCTCATATTACTCATAAATCTTGCCGTCTGACCGAAGAAAATTTCCCCGACCATTGGTCGTTAGACGCAGATGCGGCTACAGGTGAGATGCAAATATTTCAAATGGATGCTCCATAGATTTAAGCAGTAATTTTTTTTGAAGAGGTCAACATGGCAAGCGATCAATCCGGCTTGATCCCTGAAATCCATCACATGCCGGACGATATCCGCAAGGCTCTGAAAGATCGCGGTCTGTACGGCAAGTACGAAGAACGCCCGCCCTACCAACAGAACGACTACATCGGTTGGATTGATCAGGCCAAACGCGAAGGAACGCGGGACAAGCGCATCAGGCATATGCTCGATGAACTGGAAGCTGGCGGTCTTTACATGAAGACGCGCTGGACGGGGTAATCGTCTTGAACCCGAGAGCGAATGACGCTGTCATCATGTTATGTAACCAGGGACACAGCGTGAAAATACATTTTGAGACACGCGATGGTCTGCGCGGCGTAGCTGCGATCAGCGTCCTGCTGTTTCACTGGTCTATTGTGGTCTGTGGCGATGTGATCATCAGTCCCATACGCCATGTCGCTATGGCCATTTAACAACAGGTGGCATGGACGACATGATGGAAGGCACATAACCACCTGTTTTCAATCCGAATATAGTGCCGCGATCGTAGAGTAAATTGAACTCTACATAACGCCCACGCTGCACCAGTTGCGCCTCGCGGTCATCTTCGGTCCATGGTCGATTCAAACGTCCGCGCACGATCTGTGGATAGATGTGAAGGAAGGCTGAGCCGACATCCTGCGTAAAGGCGAAATCGGCGCCGTGATCACCGCTGTTCAGGTGATCGTAAAAAATGCCGCCTATGCCGCGCGGTTCGTTGCGGTGAGGCAGATGAAAATATTCATCACACCACGTTTTGAATTTTTTGTAGTAGGCCGGATCGGCGACATCGCAGACCTCCTGGAAAGCCTTATGGAAGGCGATGGCGTCCGGCGCGTCCTGATGGCGGTCGGCGGCCATCAACGGGGTCAGATCTGCCCCGCCGCCAAACCAGCTCTGCGTGGTGGTGATAAAACGCGTGTTCATATGCACCGCCGGCACATGCGGATTAGTCAGGTGGGCGATTAGCGAAATGCCGGTGGCGTGGAAACGTGGATCGACGTCGGCGCCGGGGATGGATTTGGCGAATTCCGGTGAGAAGCTGCCGTGCACGGTCGAGATATGCACGCCCACCTTCTCGAACAGGCGGCCTTTCATGATCGACATTTCGCCGCCGCCACCGGCGTCACGGCTCCACGGCGTGCGTTCGAAACGGCCGGCCTCACCGGCATAGAGCGAGGCTGGTGCCTCATCTTCCAGCGCTTCAAATGCGGTGCATATCGAATCGCGCAATGACCGGAACCAGTTCGCGGCCTGGGTTTGGCGGTCCTGGAGCATGTCGGCGGGGAGGGGGGCGGCTTGTGTCATGGGACAGCCTGATAGCGCGGACACGCGCGACGGGCTACCCCCAATTTTTAAATGCTGCGACCAATAGCCACATAAAACTTATGGGATTGCGATGTTACAAACCCCCATCGCATATTGAGGACAGATTCCATGGCCGGAACAGAAACCGCCCGCACCTGGCAGGAGCACGACCCGCGTCATTTGCTCGACCGCGAGGCGCCCCGTTATACAAGCTATCCTTCGGCTCATCATTTTGAAGCTGTCGCGCCGGATATGCACGCTGGCTGGCTGCGTGGGCTGTCGTCCGGCGGCAGTATCGGGCTTTATGTCCATGTGCCCTTTTGCGAGCAGATGTGCTGGTTCTGCGGGTGCAACACCCAGATCACCAAACGCTATGCCACCGTCACCGCCTATGTCGATCAACTGGTGGCCGAAATCGCCCATGTCAGCCGCGAGATCGGCATGCGCCCCTATGTTCACAGCCTGCACTTCGGCGGCGGTTCACCGGGCCTGCTGCAGCCGAAGGATCTGGAACTTCTGTTCGATGTGCTGCGCGATCGCTTCGTTTTTCTGGCCGATGCTGAAATTTCCATTGAACTCGATCCGCGCCGCGTAACGCCGGATATGGCACGCGTCTATGCCGGTCTGGGCGTCAACCGCGTCAGCCTTGGCCTTCAGGATACCGACCCGCAGGTGCAGAAGGCGATCAACCGTGTTCAGCCGATGCCGGTGGTGCGCGCCTGCGTCGACGCCCTGCACAATGCCGGCATCAAGTCGCTCGGCCTCGACCTCGTCTATGGTCTGCCGTTTCAGGATGAGGCCGCCTTTGGCGCCACCCTGGCCGATGCCTTGAGTTTGCATCCGGATCGCCTCAGCGGTTTCTCCTACGCCCATGTGCCATGGGTGCGTAAGCATCAACGGTTGATCGACGCTGAAAGCCTGCCCGATGCCGCCCATAAGATGATCCTCTTCGAGCGCATGACCGAAACCCTCTCCGCCACAGGCTATACACCTATCGGCATTGATCATTTCGCCCATGCCGAGGATGGTCTGGCGGTCGCGCTCAAACGCCATCGTCTGCGCCGTAATTTCATGGGCTATACCGATCAGCCGAATGACCGCCTGGTCGCCTTTGGCGCCTCGGCTATCAGTGAGTTCGACGAAGGACTGGCACAGAATGTCAGCCAGAGCACCACCTACCAGCGCCTTGTGCGTGAAACGGGTCTGGCGACGGCGCGCGGCTGGGCCTATCGCGGCGATGATCTGGTGCGCCGCGCTGTCATTGCTGAACTCATGTGCTATTTCGAGGCCGATGTCGGCGACATTCTCGCCCGCCATGGCCTGCCGTCGGATGCGTTCGATGCAGAATTCGAGCGCCTGAAAGGCTTTGAGGCGCTGGGCGTGATCACCATCGACAAGCGCACCGTCACCTTGCGGTCGCCGTTGAAAATGCTGATCCGCAATGTCTGCGCGGTGTTTGATCGCTACATGGAAAAACCGGATGGCCTGGCGCGTTATTCCAAAGTCGCATGAGGCAGGCTGTGGGGGCGGGCAGGGAAGCTGTTGGTCTGTCGCAGCGCCTCGCCCAGCGCCATGGCGGCGGCGTTGGTGACATTGATCGAACGCGCCTGTGCGCAGATCGGTATGAACAGACGGGCGTCGGCGCGGGCGTGGACGTCGTCAGGCACGCCGGCGCTTTCACGCCCCATCAGCAAAATGTCGTCGTCGCGGAAGCTGAACTCATAAAGCGGCGCGGCGGCTTTCGTGGTGAAGAGGACGAGGCGCGCCGACGGCATGTCAGCCAGCAAAAAAGTCAGATAGGCCTCCCACGATACGTGGTGCGACACTTTGGCGCAGCTTCCATAGTCCAGCGCCGCGCGCTTGATCGCCTTGTCGCCGAGCGGAAAGCCGCACGGCTCTATGACATCAAGCACGGTCTCGAAGGCGGCGCTCAAACGGATGGCGGCACCAAGATTTTGCGGAATATCGGGCTGATAAAGCGCCAGGCGCATGAGGACGGGCTTTCATGGAAGGGGGCGAAGACGGGCGGGTTTCACAACTTGCCGGGACCTCTGTCCAGTCGAAAAAGTCTAGCTGCAAGTCATTCGCAGAAATTTGCTTAATCCATGGCAAAATTTAGGCAAGAAAAGTGCGCGAGTGGTTTGTATCCGTCACGGAATTGTGGTTATAGACGCTGTTAGCATGAGCTCCAGTTGCGCAAAACACGCGCAAGGCGTTACGTTGTTAACAGAATCAGTCATCAGTGCTGAAGATAATTTGAGTAGGTCCGGTATCCGCCTTGCAGAGGGGATGCACGGGCTGCGAACAGAAGAGGTGGCAAGGTGAGCGAACCTGAGAATGGCGGCGGTCAAGATCCGAATCGTCGCGACTTTATCTACATTGCGGCAGGCGCTGGTGCGGCCGGTGCGGCGGCGATGGTCGCGGTGCCGCTGATCGGCCAGATGAACCCGGCTGCGGATACCCTGGCGCTCGCCTCCATCGAATACGATCTCTCAAAGGTTGAAGAGGGCATGCAGGCCGTCGTCAAATGGCGCGGCAAGCCACTCTTCGTACGTTACCGCACCAAGAAAGAAATCGCTGACGCCAAGGCCGTCGACGTCAAGAGCCTGCGGGATCCGCAGACCGATGCCGAGCGTGTCAAAGAAGGGCATGAGCAATACCTCGTCCTGATCGGTGTCTGCACCCATCTCGGCTGTGTGCCCAATTTCGGCACGGGCGAATATGGCGGCTGGTTCTGCCCCTGCCACGGTTCGGAATACGATACGTCTGGTCGTATCCGTCAGGGACCTGCCCCTAAGAACCTCGAAGTGCCTGAGTACAGCTTCCTGTCCGACACCAAAATCAAGGTGGGCTAAGCATGAGCGATCATCCCTCGACCTACACGCCGGCAACCGGCATCGAAAAATGGCTGGATTCGCGCCTGCCAATCGTGCGCCTGGCCTATGACAGCTTCATCGATTACCCGACGCCGAAGAACCTGAACTACTGGTGGACCTTTGGTGGCATCCTGTCGCTCTGCCTCGGTGTTCAGATTATCACCGGCATTATTTTGGCGATGCACTATACCGCCAATGCTGACCTGGCCTTTGACTCGGTCGAACGCATCATGCGCGACGTCAACTATGGCTGGCTGATCCGTTATGTCCACGCCAACGGCGCGTCGATGTTCTTCTTCGCCGTCTACATCCACATGTTCCGCGGGCTCTATTACGGTTCCTACAAGGCGCCGCGCGAAGTGTTGTGGCTGCTGGGCTGCATCATCTACTTCCTGATGATCGCCACAGCCTTTATGGGGTACGTCCTGCCCTGGGGCCAGATGTCCTATTACGGTGCGGTCGTCATTACCAACCTGATCGGGGCTATCCCGATTGTTGGTCCGTCGATCCTGACCTGGCTGCAAGGCGGCTTCGCGGTCGATAATCCGACGCTGAACCGCTTCTTCTCGCTGCACTACTTATTGCCGTTCGTCATCGCCGGCGTTGTCGTTCTGCACGTCTGGGCGCTGCACGTCACCGGTCAGAACAACCCGACCGGCGTCGAGATTAAGTCAAAGGAAGACACGCTGCCCTTCACGCCTTACGCCACCGTCAAGGATGGTCTGGCGATGATCTTCTTCCTCATCGTCTTCTCGATCTTCGTCTTCTACGCGCCCGACGCCATGGGCCACGCCGACAACTATGTGAAGGCCAACCCGTTGCAAACGCCGGCGCATATCGTGCCGGAGTGGTACATGCTGCCGTTCTACGCCATCCTTCGTGCGGTGCCGGATAAGCTGATCGGCGTGCTTTTGATGTTTGCCGCCATCGCGGTCATCTTCGTCTTGCCTTGGCTCGATACCTCCAAGGTCAAGTCGATGCGCTATCGTCCGGTGATGCGCTGGTTCTTCGTGCTCTTCGTCCTCACCTGTATTGGCCTTGGCTGGTGCGGCGGGCAATTGCCGACCGACATGGTGTTCTCGCTCACCAACGACAAGCACGGAAACCCGATCGGTTTGTCCGTCGTGCTGCTGTCGCAGATCCTGGCGTTCTACTACTTCGCCTTCTTCCTGCTCATCATGCCATGGATTGGCCTGAAGGAAGATCCGCTGCCCGTGCCGGCTTCGATCTCCGAAGCCGTGCTGGCCTCACACAATAAAAAAGAGGGCTAAGTCACATGTCTGCTTTCATGACGAAAACCCTTAAGATTGTGGCGGGTCTGACGGTCGCCTTCACCCTGACGGTTGGGACGCAAGCTCTGGCCAACTCCGGCGGCGCTAAAGAGCCCGAAGACCATGGCTTCTCCTTTGAAGGTCCCTTCGGCACCTTCGATCAGGCCCAGTTGCAGCGCGGCTACAAGGTCTACCGTGAAGTCTGTTCCGCCTGTCACGGCATGCACCTGATGTCGTTCCGCAACCTCGGTCAGAAGGGCGGGCCCTTCTACGATCCGAAATACAAGAACCCGAACGACAACCCGATCGTTAAACAAATCGCTTCGGAATTCGAGGTCACCGATATTGATCCGGATACCGGTGACGATATCCAGCGCAAGGCCACCACATCTGATCGCTTCCCGTCACCCTTCCGCAACGAAGAAGCGGCCAAGGCGTCTAACAGTGGCGCAGTGCCGCCCGATCTCTCGGTCATCACCAAGGCCCGCGCCGGCGGCGCCAACTATGTCGCCTCTCTGCTGGCGGGTTATCAGGATGCCCCCTCTGGCCTCAAGATCGGTGACACGCAGCACTATAACCCCTACATGCCTGGTTCGCTGGCCACGCAATGGACGGGCGATCTGCACCATGTGCCGCAGGGCGGCGTACTCGCCATGCCGCCCCCTCTGGCTGACGACAAGGTGACCTATGACGATGGCACCAAGGCCACGCTCAAGCAGGAGGCTGCGGACGTTGCGGCCTTCCTGGAGTGGGCGTCCGATCCGCACGCCACCGAGCGCAAGCAGATGGGCTTTGCGGTCATCGCTTTCCTACTTGTCTTGGCGGGACTGACTTATGCGGCCTATCGTCAGGTCTGGCGCGGTAAACACTGATAGCCCTACTGTGACGGGCTGCAAATGGCCGTCTTTCTGCGATACGGTACTCACGTACTTGAGTATGCTCCGCTCCGTTTCTCGAAAGCCAGTCATTTTCGCCACGTCACAGCGGGCGATTCCGTCTGAGACACAAAGAACAATAAAGCCCGCAGGAGATCATCCAGCGGGCTTTTTATATATCCTCCCTTGTAGCGAAGCGTACGGCGCAGGTGCCCTGCATAGTCCGGCCCGGGGAATAGGTTAAACGTCCGACTGTCCGTTCAGCCATACTACATAAGAGGCTTCTATTCGAATAAGATCCGCTTTGACACACAGTATCGCAGGAAATATTATATCTGCACCCTGTTCCTTGCGAAAATTGAATAGGCGAACCGCCAGCTTTCGTTGCAGACTTTCGGCCGGCATAGCGGCGATTTCACGTGCTACCGTCTCATTACCATCCAGATATCTGCTCATGTGCAGCCAGCCAAACAGGCCGTGTAAAATAGCCCCGGCAGCTAATCTGTGACGCAATTCAATATCGGTAAATTGCCTTAGCCACGGGGAATAGGCTTTCAGGCGAAAACACAAGGTGGTCACGCTAAAACTTGGATATTGTTCGCTGATTTTCTCGACATTATCCCAGGCGACAAGCTTTAGAGGGGATCTGTTATACCGGACTCCCAGACCATCGGCGCACACAAATAGAAGTCGTGGTCTGGAAAGACTTTAAGCTTGTCGCAACGATTAAAAAAAGAAGCATGCCAGCCAATGGGCTGATAATACGCCAGAATAGCGGCGCGTTTACGCACAGCCATGGAAAGGCAAGCAGGAGAAAAGCGAGACCGAAATTCGCGAGGGTTAGAAGCCCGAATACAAACCAACGTTTTCTACAACGCTTGAGCATTTAGGCGTCCACCTGCCTTACACGTTAAACCGGAAGTTCAGTACGTCACCATCCTTTACGAGATATTCCTTGCCTTCCTGACGAAACTTGCCGTTTTCTTTGCAGCCAGCTTCGCCATTGAACTTGACGAAATCTTCGTAGGCCATGGTCTCCGCGCGGATAAAACCCTTCTCGAAATCGGTATGGATGACACCGGCGGCTTGTGGTGCCGTGTCACCGACGTGGATCGTCCAGGCGCGGGCTTCCTTGGGGCCGACCGTGAAGTAAGAGGCCAAGCCAAGCAGCTTGTAGGCCTCGCGGATCAGGCGGTTGAGGCCGGGCTCTTCAAGACCGAGCGTTTCCAGAAACTCCTTGCGCTCTTCCGGATCAAGCAGGGCGATTTCCGAATTCGATCTGTGCCGAGATGACGACCGAGTTGGCGTGATCGGCCTTGGCGCGTGTGGCGACGGCGTCGGACAGTGCATTGCCCTTGTCGGCGGCACCTTCCTCGACGTTACAGACGTAGAGCGCCGGCTTGGAGGTCAGCAGTTGCAGCATTTCCCAGGCCTTGGCGTCTTCCTTGGCGATCTTGCCTTTTTCAAAGGCCAGACGCGCGGGCTTGCCGGCGCGCAGTTCTTCAAGCGCGGCATGGATCAGCGAGACGGTGACGCCAGCTTCCTTGTCGCCGCCGGTCTTGGCGCGCTTTTCCAGGTTCGGCAGGCGCTTTTCCAGCGATTCGAGATCGGCCAGCATCAACTCGGTTTCGATGATTTCGAGATCGGACAGCGGATCGATGCGGCCCTCGACGTGGGTGATGTCGGTATCAACGAAGCAGCGTGCCACAAAGGCGATGGCGTCGCAGTCGCGGATATTGGCGAGGAACTGGTTGCCGAGGCCTTCACCTTTTGAGGCGCCGCGCACCAGACCGGCGATGTCAACGAAGTTGATGCGGGCCGGGATGATTTCCTTTGAGCCGACAATCCCTGCCAGAACTTCCAGGCGCGGTTCCGGCACAGCTACATCGCCGGTATTGGGCTCGATGGTGCAGAACGGATAGTTGGCGGCTTGCGCCGAGGCGGTCTGGGTCAGGGCATTGAACAGGGTGGACTTGCCGACATTGGGCAGACCGACGATAGCGACTTTAAGGGCCATGGAATTTCAAAATCTCGGCAAGGAAAGGGATTGGCCGCTTCCTAAAGCATTTTGGCCCGTGGGGCCAGATTTATTCCCCTTTCGGCGCGTTCAATTGCCGCGTATCCAGCTTGGGGGCGGGGGCAAGGCGCATGACTTCGTTCTGATAGCGCTCGGCGGCGTCAGGTGTGCCTGCCAGCAGCATGGGCAGGGCGCGCACGCAAGCGTCATTCAGGGCATTGAGCCAGCCCTGGTCCGCCTTGGCGAAATCCCCCAGCACCCACGGCAGAACGTCCTCCTTGGCGCCGGGATGACCAATGCCCATGCGGCCGCGCATGAAGTTTGGTCCCACATTGGCCATGATAGAGCGCAGGCCATTATGACCGGCATGACCACCGCCCAGTTTCATGCGCAAGCGGCCGGGCGCGAGATCCAGTTCATCATGGAAAACCATGACGCGCTCAGGCTTGATCTTGTAGAACTGCATGGCCTTTTGCACGCTTTGTCCTGAGAGGTTCATGTAGGTCTGGGGCTTGAGTGCCAGCACCTTTTCCAGCCCCTTGGCGGTCTCGATCTGGCCTTCGGAGGTGATGCCGTCGAAGTTTTTCTTCTCCGGGCCGAAGAAAGGCCCGCGGATGAGTTCATCGATCATCATGAAGCCGATATTGTGGCGGTTCTTTGCGTATTGCGCACCGGGATTGCCAAGGCCAACGATCAGATACACGGGCGGCTCCTAAACTTCTGGATTTGGGGCCTGTGGCCCCTTAAACCTTCTACTCGTCAATAAAAAAGCCCCGCCAAAAAGGCGAGGCTTTTTTATTGAAAAGGATAAGACTTGGGGCCATCGGTCCCAAACCCATTAGGCTTCGGTTTCGGCTTCTTCGCTCTTCGAAGCGCCCGAGGCGGTGATCGAAGCGACAACGTCCGTAGCGGCAACGTGCGCCTTGACGTCCGAAGGCAGCTTCAGGTCCGAGACGTGGACGCTGTCGCCGATTTCGAGGCCGGTCAGGTCGACAATGATGTCTTCCGGAATGTGGTCGGCCGGCACGAGGATTTCGAGTTCGTGGATCGACACATTGAGCGCGGCGCCCTTCTTGAGGCCCGGTGACAGTTCGTGGTTCTTGAAGTGAACCGGAACCGAGATCTTGATCTGGGCGTGTTCATCAACCCGGTACAGGTCGAAGTGCAGCGGCACATCGGTGACCGGGTGGAAGTCGATAGACTTGGCTATGACCTTCTGGGTCTCGGAGCCGTACTTCAGGGTCACCAGGTGACCGTTGAGCTTGCCGGTCGAGAGCGCCTTGCGGAAGGCGTTCAGGTTGACGGAGATCGGCACAGGGGCCAGTTCACCACCATAGAGAATGCCAGGCAGCTTGCCGGCATTACGAACAGCGCGTGCGCCACCCGAACCGGCGGTTTCACGAACTTCAACGTCCAAAATGATATCGGCCATGAGCCTCTTCCTCAAACAAAATGGCCGCGCATCCATTCCGGGCACGGCGGGAAATGATATTCCTAAGCCTCGATCTGGCCAAAAACTTTCTGGGATCAGGCTAGAAGAGGGCGGGTGATACACGACAATGAAAAAGGACGCAACCACTCAAGCCTGAGAAATTGCGTCCTTTACGTCTAAAATCACCGTTTAAGCGGCTTACTTCTTCTTGGCGGCGGCCTTCTTCTTGGCAGGCGCCTTCTTTTTCGCTGGCGGGGCCGGCTTGATGTAGGGCTTAGGATCGGCGTAGGCCGAGGTGCCATCCGCCTTGAAGCCGACGCGCTTGATCGGATCGAAGCTCAGGGCATTGCTCGACATCTTGCCGAGGCACTGACCGGTATCCATCAGAACGTGCTGGCCGAGGCAGAAGACATCTTCATAATGCGGCTTGGCCACGGCCAGGCATTGATAGAGGTTGAGCTTGCTCATGCTCAGGCAGCGCTGGCCATCACCATCATCGAGCAGGCTGACTAGGGTTGCCGAGCGGCTTTCCCCGCCTTCACCGAGAATGGCCAGGGCGGCGATGGTCAGGGCCCGATTGACAGCCTGAGTGTAGGGCTGGTTGAACAGGTCCGGACGATCAAAGACGGTCGGCGCGGCGGCGATCGAGCTGGCGTCGGTGGCGACAGGCGTGGCCGGAGTCGCGGCGCTGGTGGGTGTGAAGGTAACGCCGTCGCCGCCCGCTGCCGGCGCGGTGCCGGTCGTTTGGCCGGTCGTGGCGCGGGTGACGAGACCTGAGCCGCTGAGGGCGGCCGCCAGCAGCTTGGCGCTGTCGTCCAATTCCACGCTCGCCAGCGTCACTGAATTGGTCTTGGCAGCGGCGAGGCGCGCTTCACGCTCCACCACAAATTCGCGCGACCACTTCTGTTTCTGGATATCGTAGGCGGTCTGCTTGACCGCGGCGCCGGCCTTATAGACCGACTGGCCATCGCTGCTGAGGGCCAGAACAACCCTGCGGGCGGCGATATCCGCACCCGGCAGGACGCTGACATAGGCGGGGTTGGCCAGCAGGCGCGAGACGAGGTCGGCGCGGGTGGCGTCATTGGTGGCGTAACCGCGCAAGGAAGAGCGGAAAGCCGGTTCCTGCATGGCTACGATGGCGGCATAGGCCACAGCGCCGTGCGCCAGTTGGTTGGGCTCATACAATTCGGCGGCGACGAGCTGGGCCTGAATGGCGGCGCCATCGGCGAACTCACCCTTCATGACCGAGACCTTCTCTATATAGTCGCTATAAACAGCGGCGGCGTCGGAGATGGCGGTGGCGAGGGCTACCGGCGGACCAGCAGGGGCCGGCGGCGGGGCAGGTGGTGCCGGCGGTGGCGCGTCGGTGGCGCAACTGACCAGGGTAGCAGCAAGGCTAAGGGCTATCAGGCTGCTGTAAAAGCCCTTGGTGACTGCCAATTTCATACGTAATGTCCCCTTAATTCCAAGGTGCCCGCAACCGTCAGGCGGTATGCGGATGGTGATTTTCTGTTTTTAGGCGAAAAGGCCACAAGCCCCTCAGAAGGCTTAAACCGTATGGCGCAGTGTTCAAGAGCAAAAGCGCCGAAATTATGGCGGTTTCACCCTTTGCATGTCATCACAGTCTCGATATCTGTGGTTCTTTTGTTGGTTTATCAAGGGCTTGTACGCTTACCTGTAGGCGCAATTCCGCTTGACACGTCATCAAAAACTTTTGATGACAATTCGCTCAATGTGGTTAAGTCTTGTTAACCGGTTTGTGTTCTGCCGTGTTTAGTAGAACAGCTTCGAGACGGACTCTTCGTTGCGATGCGGCGGCCAAAGGAGTTTCAAAAGCGATCCGAAGCTTAATCAAACAGCTTGGAAACAGGTTCTTCATTGGCGATGCGGGGCCAAAAAAGTTTCAAAAGCGATCCGACGCTTAATCAAACAGCTTTGATACAAATTCTTCGTTGGCGATGCGGCGGATCGCTTCGCCGATCAGCGGCGCTACGCCGACGATGCGGATTTTCGGATGCTTCAGGACGATATCGGAAGCCTCGATGGAGTCGGTGATCACCAGTTCCTTGAGGACCGAGTTTTCGACCCGCTCCATGGCCGGGCCCGACAGGACGCCGTGGCTGATATAGGCCGACACCTGATTGGCGCCGCGCTCGACCAGCGCCTTGGCGGCATTGACCAGGGTGCCACCAGAATCGACAATATCATCGAACAGGATACAGTCGCGGCCGGTGACGTCACCGATGATGTTCATGACTTCGGATTCGCCGGCGCGGGCGCGGCGCTTGTCAACGATGGCCAGATCAGCGCCGAGGCGGTCGGCCAGGGCGCGGGCGCGCACCACGCCGCCGACGTCGGGCGACACGATCATCAGTTCATTCGGGTTCTGGTAATTGGCCTGGATATCCTTGGCCATGAAGGGAATGGCGACCAGATTATCGGTCGGGATATCGAAAAAGCCCTGAATTTGGCCGGCGTGCAGGTCCATGGTCAGGACGCGGTGAGCGCCGGCGCGGGTGATCAGGTTGGCGACGAGCTTGGCCGAGATCGGGGTGCGGCCGCCGGTCTTGCGGTCCTGACGGGCATAACCGAAATAGGGGATGACGGCGGTGATGCGTTTGGCTGAGGCGCGTGTCAGGGCGTCGATACAGATCAGCAGTTCCATCAGGTTGTCGTTGGCCGGGAAGCTGGTCGACTGAATGATGAAGACGTCTTCACCGCGCACGTTTTCATCGATGGTGACGAAAATTTCGTTGTCGGCGAAGCGCTGAACGCGCGCCTTGCACAGCGGCATATCGAGATAATCACCGATGTTCTGGGCCAGAGTCCTGTTGGAATTGGCGGAGAGTAATTTCATGGTGGGTTTTCCCGTAGCTGCTTTGGGGGGATTGGTCATATGACGCGGCTTTTAGCAGGTGAAAGCCGCGGTTCAAGGCCAAAACGTCGTAAATCGTTAAAAATAGCCGGGACAGGACGCAAAATATTCCGAGCCAATGACGTAAAATCATTGGCTTCGGCAGGGGCTACCGCCCGCCGCGCACGTTTGCGCGTCAAGCCATGCGGCGTTTGAGCTCTAAAAAAGCTTGATACCGGAGGTATCAAGCCCGGATCATGATGCAGCTTATCAGGCGGCCATAGTCGGGCTCGCCGGTCTTGACGGCGCGGCGGTTTGAGAAGAACTGCGCGCTGTCGGCGCAGGTATCATGACCGGTCGAAACCGCTTCGGTCACGCCGGCGCGCTTGACGCGCATCAGGCAATAGCCCGGCAGGTCGAACAGGCGCTTGTCGATCTCGCTGCCGGCGATGAAGAACGGCTTCGAACTCGGAATCGTCTTTCAGGAAGGTGCTTTCATAATCAGCGCCTACCTCATAGGAGGCCTGCTGGATGCACGGTCCGATGACAGCGCGGATGCGTTCGATCTTGGCGCCTTGCTGGGTCATGGCCTTGAGCGTCGATTCAATGATGCCGCCGAGCGCGCCTTTCCAGCCGGCATGACACGAACCCACCACGCGGCTTTGCGGATCGCAGAACAGGATCGGCGCGCAATCGGCGGACAGCGCTGACAGGATGACGCCGGCGCGGGCGGTCACCAGACCGTCGGCTTCCGGACGTTCACCCTGAAACGGTTCGTTGACCTTAAGCGCAATATTGGAATGGACCTGATACAGGCTGAGCAGATAGTTTTCCGGACGGCCGAACGAGGCGGCGACGCGCTTGCGGTTTTCCAGCACGGCGTCCTGATCGTCCTTGGAACCGAGCCCCAGGTTCAAGCTGTCATACACGCCTTGCGATACGCCACCCTGTCTGGTGAAAAAACCGTGCTGAATCTGGGCCAGGTCGAGGAGAGGATGGAGGATACGCGAGGGCAGCAGGGACATAGGGTTACCTGTATCAGTAAAGGGCGTCGTCATCGCGGATGATACCGCGACGCCAGCGCCGTCATGTGTGTTTTGGGGCCCCCGCTCTTCAGACTAGGGGGAGGGCTGCGGCGGTTTTGTGTCCGCAGACGAGGGGAAGGGCTCTTTTTGCGCCTTGTCCCCAGTCTACTTGCCAGTCTACAGGGCGGAGTCCACCGCTTCAAGCGCGAAGAGGTTAACGCCCTCGGACGCCAGCCCCAGGACCTTGAACAACGTACCCATCTGGTCGGGTGCCATCAGGCGGTCATATTGGCGCTGAAGCTTACCGGCCTGATCAGAATTTTTCTGAAGTCAGGGCTGCATGGCGAGCCTCAATGCCGAGGCGTTGCAGGAATAGCGCCTGGGGTATGATCGGGCTGATGTTCACACCTGCCTTGTGCGCGGTGGCAGCCACGGTCGGGAAATCGGCCCATACGGTCAGGTCGTGTTCACCGGGAGCGGCTAGCGGATCGTGCTTCTGATGGCGATAAAGCGCTTGCAGGGTATCGCCGGTTTGCGGGCGGTCGCGGCCATAATCGATCAGCAGGGCCGCGCCACGAGCGCGTTTGATCAGCAGGGCGAGATTTTCGGCAAAGCGCATCTGCGCCGGTGAGATTTCGACAATCTCACCGATCGGTGCATCATAGGGGGCGGCAAAATCCTCGCCCGCCGGCACCAGTCCGAAGGCCAGTTGGCCATTCTGCAGGCCGACCTGACGCTCGAACCAGCCGTCATCGGAGCGAATAAATTGCCGCGCCGGCAGGCAATCAAGCAGTTCATTGGCGATGAGGACGACGGGCAGATCCTCGGCCACAGCATTGAGCGTAGCGGCAAAGACGGCCGACGGCACCTGTTCGGATTGCCGTGCGCGCAGGCGTTCCGAAGGCTCGACCAGAGTGACACGCGCGGCCTCGGTCAGGCCTGCCACACGCGCCACCACACGCAGGATGTCGCTCATCAGGGTGCCGTCGCCGCCACCTATCTCGATCAGCCGGAAGGCGGCGGGCGATCCCATGCCAAGCCAGGTCTGCGCCACCCAGACGCCGATCATCTCGCCGAACATCTGCGAGACCAAGGGCGCGGTGAGGAAGTCGCCCTCGGCGCCGAGCGCCACATTCTTTATATAGTAGCCATCGATCGGATCGAGCAGGCAGCGCGCCATATAGGCGTCCACCGGCATCGGGCCTTCCAGCGCTATCTGTTCGATCAGGCGATCCTTGAGAGACAAGGGCTTAATCGTCCAGCTTGGCGGTTTCGACCGGCTCCGGCGCGACCGGCGTCTGGCGCAGGGCGTTCCAGATCAGGTAGCCGCCGGCCAACACCATCGGCACCGACAGGATCATACCCATGGTGATGATCTGGAACGAGGTCATCTGCGCATCGGGATTGCGCAAGTTTTCGAGCATGATGCGGATGAGGCCATAGCCGGTGATAAAGGTGCCCATGATCAGGCCGGGACGCTTGAACTGCTCGAAGCGGTTGGCCAGAACCCACAGCAGAATGAACATCAGCAGGCCTTCGCCGAGCGCTTCATAAAGCTGGCTCGGATGGCGCGGATAGAGGCCGGCCGGGCAATCGCCGCCGTACTGCTTTTCGATATATTTGTTACAGAAAATGATGCCCCACGGCACGTCCGTGGTGCGGCCCCACAGTTCGCCATTGATGAAGTTGGCGATACGACCGAAAAAAAGGCCAATCGGCGCGGCGCAGGCCAGCAGGTCGCCGAGATTGAGCATCCGTGGCAGGTCGAACTTCTGCGCGCGGCAATAGAGGATGGTGGCGACCACGACACCGGTGAAGCCGCCGTGGAACGACATGCCGCCCTGCCAGATTTGCAAGATCTGCAACGGGTCTTTCCAGATGATGCTTGTGTCATAGGCCAGCACGTAACCGATGCGACCACCAAGGATGACGCCCAGCGTCACCCACAGGATCAGATCATCGAGTTGCAAGGGCGCGACCGGCGCGGCGCGCGGCGCCCACAGCGCCTCTTTCTTGATCAATGAGGAGATGTAAAGCCAGCCGGCGACGATGCCCGCCACATAGGCAAGGGCATACCAGCGGATGGCCACCGGTCCGAGGTGGACGATGATGGGATCGATATCCGGCAGGTTCAGGGGCATGGCTTAGGTTCTCACATTCTGGGTTCCCACCTGATAACAATATCCCTGTAACTCGTCGCCACAAAAGAGAGGCAGTGCCGCCAGAATCATGAAAAGTTTGTCGGAAATGAGATAAGCGCCTATATAACAAGACGATCTTATCATCCGCGGAGTGCCTTACCATGCAAAGCCAAAACCCCTTCCTCGACGAACTCGCCAAGATGACCACCGGCGCCATGTCGCTGGCCCAGGCCGCCGGCGAAGAAGCCAAGGCGGCGTTCCGCGCCCAGGGCGATCGCTTTGTGGCTGATATGGATCTGGTCCGCCGCGATGAACTGGATGCGCTGAAGGCCGAAGTGGCCGAACTGCGTGCGGCCGTGGCGGCCTTAAGTATCAAGCCCAAAGGCAAGGGCGTAAAGCCTGATACAGACGTGCCGCAGGATTAAATTTGGCCGCAAGACTAAAATTTAGATAGAACGAGTTTACATGAATACCCCACAGACCCTCGACAGCGATGCCGCCTTCGATCCCCTCGATATGGTGGAATCCATCCTGACAGAGGAAGGGCTGGAATTTGAGCGGACGCCTGAGGGCGATCTGGGCTTTGCCCTGACCGGCGACTGGCGTACCTACGAAATGTGGTTTTCGTGGCGGCCGGAAGGCGAGTGCCTACAACTGTGCTGCTCGCTCGATGTCGAAAGCGGCGCCGGCAAGCCTTTGTCAGCCGATCGTCTGGCGGGGCTTTATGAACTGCTCTGCCTGATCAATTCGCACGTCTGGTTCGGCCATTTCGAGGTCTTCCGCGATGTGGAGGTGGCCGAAGGGCCGGGCGCTTACGATGTCATCTTCCGCCATACGGTGGCGCTCAATCCGCTGGAGCGCGCTTCGGTGGTGGCCAGCGCCCACATGATCAACAGCGCCGCCGAGGCGGTCGATCGTTTCTTCCCGGCGTTTGATTTCTGGTTCAAGGGCGTCATCACGCCAGCGGACGCCTTCGCAGCATGCCTGTTCGAGACGGTGGGCGAGGCCTGAAAGCGCGCGCGAAAGGCCCTGCGGGTGCTTGTGCAAGGCTCTGACAGAGGCTAACTAGACAGACATATTCAGTCTGAGGAATAAAAAATGAGCTTAGCCAAACCGATCTTGCTTGTGGGCGCCGGCGCGCTGGGTTCGTCGATCCTCAAGGGCTTCCGCGTCCAGGGCCATGTGACGCCCGCCGACGTGATGATCCTCGATCTCAAGCCGGGTGACGAAGCGCAGGCCTATGCCGCCGATGGCGCGCGCCTCAATCCGCTGCCCGAAACCTGGCACGAGGCCAAGACTATTATCCTCGCCGTCAAGCCGCAGGGCTGGTATGCCGTGGCGCAAATTCTATCCGGTAATATCGATCCGAAGGCCGCCTTTGTTTCGGTGATGGCCGGTGTGACAACCAGCCAGCTCAAGCAGGCCTTCGCCGGTCATCCGGTGGCGCGCGTTATGCCGACCACGGGGGTGGCGACTGGCAAGGGCGTGGCTAGTCTTTACGCTGATAGTGGACCGGCCTGGGACGCGGCGCGCGGCCTGTTCGCTCCCATGGCGCAGACGGTTGAACTGGCCGATGAAGACCAGATCAATTCGGCGACCGCCGTGTCCGGTTCCGGTCCGGCCTACGTCTATGCTTTTGTGCGTGCGCTGGAAAAAGCCGGCCGGGCCAACGGTCTATCATCCAGCCACGCCCGCGATCTGGCCCGCGGCACGCTGATCTCGGCGGCGCGACTGCTTGATGAAACCGGTGAGGAACCGGACGCTTTGATCAAGAAGGTGGCTTCACCTGGCGGCACTACGGAAGCCGCGCTCAATATCCTGTGCAAACCGGGGGACGGGCTTGACGAACTGGTGCTGGCTTCGGTCGACGCCGCCCACAAGCGTTCCAAGGAACTGGGCTAGATTTGGGTGAAGGGGCTGTGCCCCTTCCCGCCGTAGGATCTTACTCTATCTTCAGCGCTTTTACGATCTCGTTCCAGTCCACCAACTTGAAGTTCTGACGTGCACGCGCCGTGGCGGGGGCCTCGCCATCGGTGTCCGAATCGTCCTGCATTACCACAACGCCCTTGCTATAAGGGCCGACCTGGCCACCCAGCGCCGCCACGCCGTCCGTGCCGGTCACAGCGTCGATACCCTTGCCGGCATAGACCGAAAACCGGCCCTGATAGACCGGCGCATCGCCTTCGACGCGCCAGACGGCAAAGGCAAAGTCGCCCTGCGATGAGGCGATCAGGTAGGTTTTGTCACCATCACGCAGCAGAGTCAGACCTTCGATATCGGCGACAAGCTTCGGTGAAGGCAAGGATTCGACCGCGGTGCGCGCAGTACCGCTGGCCGGATCGAGCCCGTATTGCCACAAGGCCGTATTTTCCTCTGCGATATAGAGACGACCAGTCACATCATCGACGACACAGCCTTCTGACTGGCTTCCGGTGGCGAACTGACGCACCACCGTGGCCTTGGGCTGGCCGTTCTCGGTGGTGATGAGCGATTGCGTGACGTCGCCCGTCTTGCCGACCATAATGAAGGTCAGTTGGTTGGCTTTGGTGACGCCGACGCAGAAACCATAGGCCTCACTGGTCGGCATGGCCACGAAACCCCAGTGCGCGGTTTGCAGAGTCACAGGATCGAGCTTGAACAAAGCCGCGCCACCCCTGACGCGATCGGACGCTGCGATAACCGTTTCCGGCAGACCGGCGATGCTGAGACCGCTGCGCAGATCGACATTGTTCATCGGCCCGACGGTCAGGAACTGCACCTGCTTGCCCTTCAGGTCATAGACATAAAGCCCGGCCTTCTTGTCGGTAGCGTAGATCAGGGCGCGGCGGGCATCCTTCGCATCGACCCAAATTTCCGGATCATCGGCGCTATCGAGCGCCTTGGTGGCGACGGCCTCGGTTTCCATGGCGGCAACTACGGGAGATCCGGTGCCGTGATCAACAAGCGTGGAGTCGGAAATCAACTCTGGATGTATAGGTGCGCAGGCTGACAAACAGATCACACTTATAATCGCTAAGCGCCTTGTCATTGAACTGTCATAAAAGCGTTGGAAATTCATCATATGCTCCACCTATTACCTCATCGCATCGGTTAATACAGAATTGATCTGTATTTGCACTTCAAATTTTATGCGATGGGGCGTTTTTAATGACAACGATGAAATATTTACTGACAGGTACAGCGGTCACGCCGTTGATTCTGATCGCGGGTCTTGCGACCACGGCCGCTCAGGCGCAGGATGCAGTTGTCAGTGATGCTGTCAGCGAGCCGGCGGTTGAAGTCGTCGTTTTCGGCACGCGTGCGGCTGAGCGTCAGTCAATGGACCAGAAGCATAGCTCCAATGTTACCCGCGAAGTGATCACCGCCAATGATGCTGGCAAATTGCCCGATCAGAACGTCGGTGAAGTGGTGTCCCGCGCGTCGGGCGTGGCCGTTGCAGACGATCAGGGCGAAGGCCGTTATATCGTTATCCGTGGTCTCGATCCGTCGCTGGCCGCCGTGCGCATCAATGGTCAGGACGCCGCAGCACCCGAAACCGACACGCGCTCGGTCAAGCTTGACACCGTTCCGACCGGCCTGATCGGCAGTGTCGAGGTCATCAAGAACCAGACCGCCGAATATGACGCCAACGCCATCTCCGGCGCCGTCAACATCAAGACCTTGTCGGCCTTCGATCGCAAGAAGCCTTTCGTCAGCGCCCGTTATAGCGCCGGCTATATCGAGCTGAACGACAAGACGTCCTACGACACCGATGTCGCCGCCGGTACACGCTTTGGGGCCAATAATGAGTTCGGTATCGTGGCCGCGCTCAATGCCTCGCGCCGTCCACAGGCCTCGCAAAACCTCCAGGGCTCGGATAGTTGGACGAACGGCAAGCCGGACGACTGGCGCCTGCGCGACTACTACGTCATCCGTAACCGTCAAGGCGCAGCGATCAACTTCGACTACAAGCCGAATGATGATATGCACCTCTATGCCCGCACCCTGTTCTCGCACTTCACCGATATGGAGCAGCGCCAGGAATTCCGCGTCAGCCTGGCGGGGGCGGGCTTCACCGGCACCGACACGGGTACCTTCACCACCAACAAGGCCGGTAGCCGCAACGCCAAGTATCGCTTCGAGGACGAGCATATCTCCACCGTCAATCTGGGCGGTGAATTCACGCTTGGCGCCGGCAAGCTGAAAGTGGATGCCACCAGTTCGACCGCCATCAAAGACGATGATCCCCGCTACAATTTCGCCTACGCCAGCGGCAAAAAGGACGTCACTGGCGCTTACGATTTTTCGGGCGAACTGCTTAGCTTAACACCCAGTGCTGCCGCCTATGACGCCACCAAGTGGAAATCCAAGAGCGCCGAACTGGAAGCCGACCACGCCCGCGAAACCTTGAACCAGGCCTCGGCCGATTACACCCTGCCGACCTCGGCCTTTGGTGGCGATACCACCTTCAAGATGGGCGTCAAATACTCCGAGCGCCACAAGCGCAGTGCTGTCGATTATCGCTACTATGATGTCAGCGGTCTGGTGCTGTCGAACTACCTGTCCTATGACGCTGGTGATCTGTACGCCACGAAGTTTGGACCGACCGTCGATTTCCTCAAATCGCTCGATGATGCCGAAGCTAAGGGCCTCCTGAAAGTCAATGTTGGCGAAAGCATTGCTGACGAGCTGGGCGGCGATTACGATGTGCGCGAAAAGGTGGCGGCCGCCTATGTCCAGGCCACCATCCACACCGGCAACCTGACACTGATCCCCGGCCTGCGCGTTGAGCAAACGGATGCAGAGTACAAGGCGATCCAGTTCGACACCGACGACATCGAGACTGAGGCCGATCTGGAAGCCGCTGGCGTCTTTAACAGCTTCGGCAAGAAGTCCTATACCGATCTCTTCCCCTCGCTGGTTGGTCGCTATGATTTCGACGGTAATTCGCTGGTGCGCTTCGCCGCCACCACCTCGATCGGCCGTCCGAACTATGTTGATCTGGCGCCGCGCGTCGCCATCAACCACGATGAGGACGATCTGGAACTGGAAGTCGGCAATCCGGACCTTGATCCGCTGACCTCGGTCAATCTCGACGCGGGCTACGAGCACTACTTCGGCAAGAAGGGTATGATCTCGGTCGCCGCCTTCTATAAGTCAATCGACAACCCGATCTTCGTCACCGAACGTGAAGCCGATAACGAGACGATCAACGGCACGGTCTATGACGGCGCCAAGATCACGCAGTCGCAAAACCTGAAATCGGCCAAGGTGTCCGGCGTCGAATTCAACTTCATCATGCAGTTCGACAGCCTGCCGGCGCCTTTCGACGGCCTTGGCACCTCGTTTAACGTGACAGCGCAGGATTCGAGCACGGATGGCGCACCCGGCCGTTCCGACAAGGTGGCGCTGATCTATACATCTGACCTGACCGGTACCGCCGAACTGACCTACGAAAAGGCCAACTGGTCGGCCCGCGTCGCCTATACCTACCGCTCGGCGTATCTCGATACCCTGACCGACAGCAAGGACACCGACGTCTATACCGCCGCCAATGGCAAGGTTGATCTCAAGATCGGTTACGCCGTGACGCCGAACTGGCAGCTTTACGTCGAAGGCAAGAACCTGACCGAGGCCGACTGGCAGCGTTACGTTGGCAACAAAAGCCAACTGGTCGAGAACGAAGCCTATGGCCGTACCTGGCGCGTTGGCGTTTCGGCCAAGTTCTAGATGGCGTTCTTAAACACTTTCCCTGTGCAGACTTGCCCCGCCATCGTGCGGGGCATTTTTTCTATGAGAACGCAGCTTTGCCTCACACTTACCTTAAGCGCGTTGAGGAAGCTAAACCGCCTTGGCCGTTTCAATAAAGGTCAACGACTCCAACAGAATAGCCTCTGAGGCATTCTTCGCAGCGGCCGCGTCGCCCTTTTCGATGGCGATGAGAATAGCTTCATGCGAAGCGAGATCGGCCATATGGCCCGCAATCTTGTTGGTGAGTTGAATCGACAGGTTCAGCGCATTGGTGATCAGCGGCTTGAGGCGCCAGAAGAAGGGATTGCCAGAGGCCTTGAGGATGGCGACGTGGAAATCAATATCGGCCTGCAGAGCCAGATCCTTGTCGCCGCCGCCGGCCGTGGCGCCACCGTGCAGCACCATCGCCTCGTAGCCTTCGCGGATGCCAGCTATGGCCAGCCTGTCCTGTAACTCCGCCGCCAGAAAGGCCGCGGTCGGCTCAATCGCCAGGCGCATCTGCGTGAATTCAAGGAAGATTTTGTTGGAGTAGGGGCGCTCCATCAGCCAGCGCAGCACGTCCGGGTCCAGCAGGTTCCAGTTTTCGACCGGCTCGACGCGCGTGCCCTGACGCTGGCGCGAGCTGATGAGCCCCTTGGCGGACAGCATCTTGACGGCTTCGCGCATGACGGTGCGGCTGGCGCCGAACTTGGTGCACAGCTCCGCCTCTGTGGGGAAGCCAGTCTTTTCAAATTCGCCGGTAACGATGGACTGGCCAAGCGAGGCGAGAAGCCCGTAGGCGAGGCTGACGCCGAGTTCGGAGCGCATGAAATCTGCTTTCTGGTCTTACGATAGTTTATTAAATCCCCGCATCACGCCGCGGCGCTTAGCCATTTTAAGGATTCGGCACGTGGCATTTCAATGCTTACAGAAAAAATACTATTTTAAAACAGGATTCGTGATTTGACGCTTGCCGTTGATAGCGGTCACATTGTATGTAAATTTTACAGGTTAACTGTCCGTTCGCAGGTAAAAACTTTGCGATGATAAGTATGGCAGCATGGTCAGAGGGAACAGATATGAGACGTTTAGGGTTATCCTCCCAAAAGCAGGGGCTTTTGTTAGCGCTATCATTGGGCGCCGCGCTGCTCGGAGGCTCAGCTTCGGTTCAGGCGCAGACCGCCAAGCCGATCCCCGAACTCGTCCAGAAGAACGGCAAGTTCGCCCTGATGGTCGATGGCGCGCCGTTCCTGATCCTCGGCGGTCAGGCCAACAATTCCAGTAACTATGAAGGCGCCCTGCCCAAGGTGTGGCCGGCCATCAAGGATATGCACGCCAACACCCTGGCCATGCCGGTGGCGTGGGAGCAGATTGAGCCAGTTGAGGGCAAGTTCGATTTCAGCTTCGTCGATGCGCTGGTGACTCAGGCGCGCGAAAACAATGTCCGGCTTGTGATCCTGTGGTTCGCCACCTGGAAGAACACCGGCCCGTCCTATGCCCCGACCTGGGTCAAGACCGATAACAAGCGCTTCCCACGCCTGACCAATAAGGACGGCACGACCTCCTATGCGCTGTCACCGCTGTATGACACCACGCGCGAGGCCGACAAAAAGGCCTATGTCGAACTGGTCAAGCACATCAAGGCAATCGATGGCGAGCAGCACACGGTTATCATGCTCCAGCCGGAAAACGAGGTCGGTGTCTATGGCCCGGCGCGCGATTATTCCAAGAAGGCCGACGCCCTGATGGCCAGACCGGTGCCGGCGGCCTTGCTCAAGAAATACAATAAAAAGTCTGGCGATTGGAACACAGTCTTCGGCAAGGATGCCGACGAGTATTTTCACGCCTGGTCGATCGCCTCCTATATCGACGACATCGTGGTGGCGGGCGATGCCATCTATCCGCTGCCGACCTATGTCAACGCTGCGCTGAAAGACCCGCTCAATCCCGCTCAACCGGCCGGCTCCTATGCCTCCGGTGGCCCGGTCTATAGCGTGATCGACGTCTGGAAGGCGGCCGCGCCGCACATTGAACTGTTGGCGCCCGATCTCTATACGCCGACCTCGCAAAGCTACGAAAAGACACTGGAGCTTTATGCTCGCAAGGACAACGCGCTCTACGTCGCCGAAAGCGGCAACCGTCCGGTCTATGCCCGCTACATCTTCTCAGCCCTCGGGCGCCAGGCCATCGGGTTCGATCCGTTCGGCTTCGATTACACCGGCTATTCCAACTATCCGCTCGGCACGACCAAGACCGGCATCGAGATGGTGAAGCCCTTTGCCACGGTCTACAAGCTATTCGGCGGGATGGACCGGGAGTGGGCGAAGCTGAGCTTTGAAATCGCAGGTGTGGGGTGTGTCCGAGCCGGACGACCACACGGATCAAAAACTTGATCTTGGCGCCAAATGGAACGCCACGGTCAGCTACCGCGAATGGCAGTTTGGCCTGCGCAAGTGGGACCCGGAGAACAGGAACGGTTTCCCGGAAGGCTCTGATACACCGAGCGGCGGTATCGCCGTGGCGAAGCTGAGCGACAATGAATTCCTGGTGGCGGGTCTGAACGCGCGCATCACCTTCGGCGCCGGTGAAGCCAATGCTAAGAAGGGCATGTTGCTCGACCGTGTCGAGGAAGGTCACTACGCAGACGGCAAGTGGGTTATGTCGCGCGTCTGGAATGGCGACCAGACCGATTATGGTCTGAACTTTACCGGCGAGCCTGTGCTATTGAAGGTCCGTCTGGCAACCTATGAACAATAATAAAAACGAACTTGGGAGACTTGAGATGAGAGCAGCAAAAATTCTGGCTTCGGTATCCGTCCTGGCCATGGTGATGTCCGCCGGCGCCGCACTGGCCGGTTCCTTTGAGAAAACCGCCACCGGCATCGTGGTCAAGCCTGACACAGGGGCGGCGAAGGAAGTCCGCCTTGAGGTCATGAGCGATTCGATCATCCACGTTCTGGCGGTCGATGATCCGGCGCGCCAGCAGATGCCGTCGCTGATGACCGTGGCCACGCCCGAAGGCGCTTTCACCGTCTCGCAAACCAGCAAGGACGTCACCCTGAAGGCCGGAAAGGCCTCGGCCGTCGTGTCGCTTGAGACCGGCCTCGTTACCTTTTACAACGCCGCCGGCAAGCCTGTCCTGACCGAGAAGCAGGCGGCCATCACACCCGTCACCATCGAGGGCCAATCCTTCGTGGCCACGCGCGCCCAGTTCAATACAGGAACGAAAGAAGCCTTCTACGGCCTCGGCCAGCATCAGAACGCCCAGATGAATCTCAATGGCGAAGACGTCGAATTGCGTCAGCACAATATGGATGTCGGCGTGCCGTTCGTTCTGTCGGACATGAATTACGGCGTACTGTGGGACAACAATTCGGTGACCCGCTTCGGCAATCCGACGCGCTATGGCCTGCTCAGCCGTGATCTCAAGCTGACGACAGAAGATGGTAAGCCCGGCCTGACGGCGAAATACTATGTCGACGGCAAGCTGATCCTGACTCGCGTCGAGACCGACATCAACTATCAGTACCTGAAGGACGTCGCCGAATACTGGCCGAAGGAT
Source organism: Asticcacaulis sp. MM231 (assembly GCF_964186625.1). Lineage (NCBI taxonomy): Bacteria > Pseudomonadati > Pseudomonadota > Alphaproteobacteria > Caulobacterales > Caulobacteraceae > Asticcacaulis > Asticcacaulis sp. MM231. The sequence continues at coordinate 2,352,766 of NZ_OZ075108.1, read as the reverse complement.
GCTGCGCTCAGCAAGGCGGCCACGCAGGGCAAGTCGGTCAAGGTCGTCTGGGATGGCGCCATGACCTCGGATCTGGACGGCGTGCACAAACTGCGCATGTATTCCTCGGACTACGCCACGCTCAAGGTCGGTGACAAGACGATCTTCGACAACATCTGGCGTCAGGGCTGGAACCCCTGGTACCATAATTTTGAGACCAGCTTCACCAAGGGTAAACCGGTCAAGCTGCATGTCGAGTGGAAGCCAGCGGGTGGCATGATCTCCATGCACCACAACAATCCGCAAACCGAAGCCGACAAGCATTCGCTCAGCCTGACCTCGGAAGCCGGCACCGCCCTGAACTACTATTTCATCGCCTCCGACAGCCTGGATGGCGTGATCGGCGGCTATCGTCACCTGACCGGCCAGGCGCCGATGATGCCGAAATGGGCCTACGGCTTCTGGCAGTCGCGTCAGCGCTATGAAACGCAGGATCAGCTTTTGGGGGTTCTCAAGACTTACCGTGACAACAAGTGGCCGATCGACAACATCGTGCAGGACTGGTTCTACTGGCCGGAAGACCAGTGGGGCAGCCATGATTTTGACCCCAAGCGCTTCCCTGATCCGAAGGGCATGGTCGATGAGGTCCACAAGAACCACGCCCACGTCATGTTCTCGATCTGGGGCAAGTTCTACGCCAATACGGACAACTACAAGGAGTTCGAGAAAAAGGGCTACATGTGGACCCAGAACGTCAAAAACGGCACGCGCGACTGGGTGGGGCCTGGCTATCTCAACAGCCACTATTCGCCCTACAATCAGGAAGCCCGCGACATCTATTATCGCCAGCTCAAGGACAAGCTTATCCCGCTCGGTATCGACGCCTGGTGGATGGACAACACCGAGCCGGACGTCAATTCCAACGAGCGCATCGAGGACTTCGCCAAGCTGATCACCCCGACACAGATGGGGCCGGGCGCCATCGTCCACAACGCCTATGCCCTGATGAACACCAAGGCCATGTATGACGGCCTCAAGGTCGATCAGCCCGATACGCGTCAGTTCATCCTGACGCGCTCCGGTTTCGCCGGTGTGCAGCGCAATGCCTCGGCCGTGTGGTCGGGCGACATCGTCGGTACCTGGGCCAATTTCCACGACCAGATTTCGGCCGGCGTGCAGATGTCGATGTCCGGTATCCCCAACTGGACGCACGATATCGGCGGCTATGCTCAGGAAACGCGCTTCCAGGGCTCGGACGTCGGGGGCTTGCAGGAAAACCGTGCGGCGGGTGGCACCGGCACGGCAGCGGACCTGAAGGAATGGCGTGAGTTGAACCAGCGCTGGTTCCAGTTTGGCGCTTTCTCGCCGTTGTTCCGCTCGCACGGCGAAGGCGTCAAGCGCGAGATCAGCGAGATTTCGCCGGCCGGTTCCGATATGCGCGCCAACATGGTCAGCTATCTCGAGCTGCGCTATCGCCTGATGCCTTACATCTACGCCACGGCCTCGGACATCTACTACAATTCGGGCACAATCATGCGCGGTTTCGCCATGGACTTCCCGAACGACGCCAAGGCCAAGAACGTCAATGACGAATATATGTTCGGCAAATCCTTCCTGGTGGCGCCCGTGACCACCTATGAGGCGCGTTCGCGTGACGTCTACCTGCCGGCGGGGGCGGGCTGGTATAACTACTACACCGGCGAACGCTTTGACGGTGGCGCATCGATCACGGTCAAGGCGCCGCTTGATCAGATACCGCTGTTCGTCAAGGCGGGCTCGGTGGTGCCGGTCGGTCCGGTGACCCAGTATGTCGATGAAAAGCTCGACGGCCCGATCACGCTCAACGTCTATACCGGCGCTGACGGCAGCTTCAGCTTCTACGAAGATGACGGCGTGTCGAATGGCTATGTCCGCGGCGAGTTCTCGCGTATCCCGCTGACCTATAACGACAAGACCGGTGAGCTGACCATTGGCGCGCGTAGCGGCAGCTACAAGGGCATGGTCACCCATCGCACCTTCCGCGTCCGCTTCGTCAAGGCGGGCGTGGCCAGCACGGCCTATGACGCCTTCGACAAGGATGTGGCCTATACGGGCGCGGCAGTCGTCGTGAAACGCTAAAACGTTTTATATAAACTCTGCGTGAAAAGACCCGGTCATTGCACCGGGCCTTTTTGTGTCCGCCGCATTTTCTGTTAATCTTATGACATATGGGGATATGTATCGCGCCGTCGTCATCCAGAAGGACGGGGCGCACCGTATAAGAGCGTTAACCCATTCCGAGGAAAGGCCACCGTTCATGACCACCCAAACCGCCGTTGCTGCCTACGACCTGAAGGATCAGCCGTTTGCCGTGCGCAAGGGCGTAGAGACGCTGCAAAAGGTCTGGGAGTATGGCACGATGGCGGTGGTCTTCCCTGGTGGGCGTCAGATGACTCTGACCGGCAAGCAGCCGGGACCGGCCGCCACCTTGCTGGTCAAGGACTTCAACTTCATGAAGCGGGTGCTGAATTCCGGCGATATCGGCTTTTGCGATGGCTACAAGGAGGGGGAGTGGGACAGCCCGGACCTCGCCACGCTCCTGACGGTGCTTAGCCTGAATTCGGAAAAGCTTGGCCAGCTTTTTACCGGTAACATCATCACGCAGACGATCAACAATCTGCTCCATCATTTCCGCAAGAACACCAGGCAAGGCTCGAAGCGCAACATCTTCGAGCACTATGACCTGGGCAACAGCTTCTATGATCAGTGGCTCGATCAGACCATGACCTATTCGTCGGCGCTTTTCTCCAAGGACCACAAGGATCTCAGCGCCGCCCAGACCGCAAAATATGCCAAGCTGGCCGAGATGGTCGATCTCAAAGCTGGTCAGCACGTGCTGGAAATCGGCTGCGGCTGGGGCGGTTTCGCGCAATATGCCGCCGAGGTGATCGGCGCCCGCGTGACCGGCGTCACCATCTCTCAGGCCCAACACGATTTCGCCGTTGAGCGCATGAAGCGCCTTGGCCTGTCCGATAAGGTCGAGATCGTGATGATGGATTACCGCGATATCACTGGCAAGTATGACGCGGTGGTGTCGATCGAGATGTTCGAGGCGGTCGGTGAAAGCTACTGGGGCACCTATTTCAACAAACTGCATGAGGTGCTTAAAAAAGGCGGTAAGGCCGGTTTGCAGATCATTACCATCGCCGACGATATGTTCGAGGATTACAAGTCACGCGCCGATTTCATCCAGAAATACGTTTTCCCCGGCGGCATGCTCCCTTCGGCGCAAAAGTTGCTGGAGCAGACGCAAAATGCTGGCCTCAAGGCGATTTCCTCCTTCAAGTTCGGACTGGATTATGCCGAAACCCTGAAACAATGGGGCCAGCGTTTCGAGGAGGCGTGGAAGGAGGGGCGAATTCAGGGGTTTGACGCGCACTTCCGCAAGCTGTGGCTGTTCTATCTGGCCTATTGCGAGGCCGGCTTCCGCGCCCAGCGCACCAATGTGGTGCACTTGGAACTACAACGCGCGGATTAGGTCATAGCTCATATCTCCGAGGCATTTCGCCTCGGCAAGGGCAAGCGCCCGCCGCGCACTTTTGCGCAAGCCCTGCAGCCTCTGAGCAAAAAATGCCTTGCCCGCCTCCTGTAAGGACGTTACCAACGGCCTCTGTTAAATGGCCAACGGCGAATCCGCGTTTCGCGTTTTCGCCGGTTTGGGGGTTCGTTGCACGACGCACATCACATCGAGCAAGCTAAAGCATCCACGGTCAGGCCGGGAGCGATCACCCTTGTGCGCCATGGCGAACCGGCGTTGTCGCGTCGCGTCAAGCTGGATTGGCGCGGCTATGTCGAATGGTGGAAGAAGTACGATGAGGCCGGCCTGCTCGAAGGCCAGACACCGCCGGCTTTGCTGCACGACTATGCCCGCGACGCCCGCTATATCTATTCCTCGACCCTGAGACGCTCGATTGAGACCGCTCAGGCCATCTGCGGCGACCGCGCTTTCACCTCGCTGCCGGAACTGATCGAAGCGCCGCTGCCGCCACCGCATCTGCCGTCCTTTATCAAGCTGACGCCCAACTCTTACTCATGGGGGTTCTGGGCGCGGGTGTGCTGGTGGTATCTCAATATCCACGGCGATACAGAAGGCCGCGAACCAGCCAAGATACGCGCCCGCAAGATGGCCCAATTCCTCTATGAAAAAGCCAGCGAAGGCGGCGACGTATTGGTTCTGGCGCACGGTTTTTTCAATCTGATGATCAGTATTGAACTGAAAAAAATGGGCTATATAAAGACCCTGGAGCAGGGCTTTAAATACTGGGGCTGCCGCCGTTACGAACTAAGGAAAAAGCCATGAGCGAAACAGCCGAACTGTCCTTTGAAGAGGCCCTGAAACAACTCGAAAAGATCGTCAGCGAACTGGAATCCGGTCAGGCTCCGCTTGAAAAGTCATTGGCTCTTTACGAAGAAGGTGCGCGTCTTAAGAAGCTTTGCGAGGATCGCCTGGAAGCGGCGCGCCTGCAGGTCGAAAAGATTTCTCTGTCCAAGACCGGCGCCGTTGAAGGTGTGGCCCCGGCCGATTTTTCTTAAGGTCGATTAAGCACGCTTTGCCGGATTGAGACAATCCGGAGATGACAACAATGGATTACGGAGCCAAGCCATTTTGCCCCCCATCGCCGCCAATTCAGATCTGCCGCCGCTACAAATCCGCATGGCGGAAACGGCCGATCTGGTGACGATGGCGCTCGATCAGCTTTTGCCGCGCGGGGAGGGGCCGGAAACGCGCCTGACCGAAGCCATGCGCTATGCCGCGCTGGGGCCAGGCAAGCGCCTGCGGCCGTTTTTCGCGCTGGAAGCGGCCCGCCTGTTCGATGCTGACGAGAACTCCGTACTGCGCGCGGCCTGCGCGCTCGAATGTATCCACGCCTATTCTTTGATCCATGACGATCTGCCGTGCATGGATGATGACGATATCCGCCGCGGCCAACTGACCGTCCACCGCGCCTATGATGAAGCCACCGCCGTTCTGGCCGGTGATGCCCTGCAAAGCGTCGCGTTTGAAATCCTTTCGCACGAAGATACTCACGAAGATGCGCAGGTGCGCGTCGAACTCATCCGCATGCTGGCCGTGGCTTCCGGTGCGCAAGGCATGGCTGGTGGCCAGATGATCGACCTGATCGGCGTATCCGACGATCTCGGCGGCGTGGCGCGGATGCAGCGGCTGAAAACCGGCGCGCTTATCGTCTATGCCTTCCAGATTCCGCTGATTATCGCCGATGCGCCTGAAAAGGACGGCATGGCCATCATGCATTTTGCGCAGGACCTGGGTCTGGCCTACCAGATCGCCGATGATGTGCTTGATGTCGAAGGCGATCCCGATCTGCTCGGCAAGGCTTCGGGCGGCAAGGATGCGGCCAAGGGCAAGACCAACTTTGTCACCCTGCTGGGGCTTGAGGAGGCGAAGGCCCGCGTACAGATCTTGGCGGAACAGGCCAAGTCACGCCTGGATATTTTCGGCGCAAACGCACGATACTTGCGCGATAGTGTTGACTTCGTTCTTAATCGGCGCAACTGAGTTTCATGTCTACTGTTACGCCAGCAACGGGTTGCGTTTGAATGCCTGAGACCCCCATTCTCGATACTCTCGAACAGCCCGAAGCCATCCGGGATCTGTCGGTGCCGCAGGTCAAGCTGCTGGCCGAGGAAGTCCGCGCCGAGACCATCGACGTGGTATCAAAGATCGGTGGCCATCTCGGTTCGGCGCTGGGCGTGGTCGAACTGACCGTGGCTATCCACCATGTGTTCGATACGCCTAAAGATATCCTGATCTGGGATGTCGGACATCAGTGCTATCCGCACAAGATCCTGACCGGCCGCCGTGACCGCATCCGCACCCTGCGCCAGGGCGGCGGGCTGTCCGGCTTTACCAAGCGTTCTGAAAGCGTCTACGACCCCTTCGGCGCGGCCCATGCCGCCACCTCCATTTCGGCGGCACTCGGCTTCTGCGCGGCGCGTGACCAGAAGGGCGAAAGCAACAAGGTCATCGCGGTGATCGGCGACGGTTCGATGAGCGCCGGTATGGCCTACGAGGCGATGAACAACGCCGCTGAGACGACCAAGAATTTAACCGTCATCCTCAACGACAACGACATGTCGATCGCCCCGCCGGTGGGCGGTATGAGCGCCTATCTGGCCAATCTGGTGTCCGGCGGAGCCTATCAATCTTTACGCCGCTGGGGCAAGTCGGTGGCTGAACGCCTCCCACGTCCGTTATTCGAGATGGTGCGTAAGTCCGAAGAACTGTCGCGCACTTGGGTGACCGGCGGCACCTTCTTTGAGGAACTTGGCTTCTACTATGTGGGCCCGATCGACGGTCACAATATGGAGCACCTCCTGACCGTTTTGAAGCGCGTCAAGGACATCAACGACCGCCCGGTGCTGGTCCATGTGGTGACGCAAAAGGGCAAGGGGTATGGCCCGGCCGAAACCTCGCCTGACAAGTATCATGGCGTCGCCAAGTTCGATGTCATTACCGGCGAGCAGGCCAAACCGAAAGCCAACGCGCCGAGCTATACCGATGTCTTCGCCTCCGAGCTGATCAAGCAGGCGCGTATCGATCCGAAGATCGTCGCCATCACCGCCGCCATGCCATCGGGCACGGGGCTTGACCGTTTCGCCGAGGTTTTCCCGGCGCGCACCTATGATGTCGGGATCGCCGAACAGCACGCCGTCACCTTCGCGGCCGGTCTGGCGGCGGACGGCATGAAGCCGTTCTGCGCCCTCTATTCGACCTTCCTGCAGCGCGGGTATGATCAGGTGGCGCACGATGTCACCTTGCAGAACCTGCCGGTGCGCTTCGCTATCGATCGCGCCGGTCTGGTTGGGGCTGATGGTGCTACCCACGCAGGCACCTTCGATATCGGTTATCTCGGCGCCTTGCCGAACATGATGATCATGGCGGCGGCCGATGAGGCCGAACTGGCGGCGATGATCGCCACAGCCACGGCCTATGACGACGGCCCCTCCGCCTTCCGCTATCCGCGCGGCGAGGCGACTGGCATCACCATCCCGGAAATGGCGTCACCTTTGGTCATCGGCAAGGGCCGAATCTTACGCGAAGGCTCAAAGGTCGCCATCCTGTCGCTGGGCACGCGCCTCGGCGATGCGCTCAAGGCAGCGGACATGCTGGCGGCGCGCGGTCTCTCGACCACCGTGGCGGATGCCCGTTTCGCCAAGCCGCTAGACAAGGATCTGGTGCTGCAACTGGCGCGTCACCACGAATGTCTGATCACGGTCGAAGAAGGCGCTGTCGGCGGTTTCGGCGCATTCGTTCTGCACTATCTGGCGGGCGAGGGCGCGCTTGACGCCGGTCTCAAGATCCGCACCCTGACCCTGCCGGACATCTATCAGGATCAGGATTCGCAGGCCAACCAGTATGCGCAGGCAGGACTGGATGCCGCGGGCATTACGCTGACAGCGCTTAAAGCTCTGGGGCTCGAAGACGTTCAGAGCCTGAAAGCTTTGAAAGTTTAAGAAAAGGCGCTTCGTTTGAAGCGCCTTTTCAGTTTAGTTGGACAAGATGATCGAAGCAATCAGGCCGCCGGCCACAGCGGCCAGGACATAGTTGTCATCAACCCGGCGCCATTCGTAACCGCGTGGCGGCTGGCGAAGGTGGTGATGGCGATAGTCTACGTAATAACCGCGATTCCAGTCATGGTATGACACGTAGCCGCCGCGGCGCCAGTCGGAACGGTCGCGCCAGCCGGAGCGGTAACCGCGATTGTAGTCGCGGCGGTCGTCGCGGCGTTCATACCGGTCGTAACGGTCATATCGATCGTGACGGTCATAACGATCGTATCGGTCGCCGCGATCATGGCGGTCATAGCCGCGTTCATACCGGTCGTGGTCGTGGCGTGGTTCGGCCGAGGCGGCGCCGCCGAAAGCAAGTGTACCGGCGAGGACAGCTAAGGCCGTGGATGTAAGAAGGCGTTTCATGGCGATCTCCTTTGTGTGTTGCCCCATTGAGCTCACACTAAGCTTTGTCACCTGAACCCGGCATGAACATTGTGGTTAAGTTTGTTCATCTTTCTAAAAGACCTTATCCTCAAGGGCTATGGCGTAAAAAACGCCGGACGATCTGACGCCAAACCAGCCGTCAACCACCATGCCCAGGGCAGCGATATCCTGCGCCAGCCCGCAACTCATGCGGGCTTCAAGGCCATGACGCACCTCGATATAGGGCCTGAAGCCATCCTCGCCATTTTCAAAACGCAAGGGATGGTCTGCACCCGCCGTCACTACATCGCCAACACTCGTGCGAAAGGTGAGGGCACCATCGCTGGCGGTCATCTCCACGGCGATAAAAGGCACATCCTCCACGGTGATGCCGACCTTCTCGACTGGCGTGACCAGAAAATAGGCGTCCTCTTCTTTACGCAGAATGCGGGCGAACAACTGCACCATGGCGGGCCGCTCAATGGGGGTGCCGTTGTAGAACCACGTGCCATCAGAGGCGATATGCATATCTATATCGCCGCAAAAGGGCGGATGCCAGCGCTCGACCGGTGGCAATGGTCCTTGGGCCTGCGCATCGGCATAGAGGCGCGTCAGGTCCATTACGCCACGGCCTGTTCGGCGTCGGCTTCTGTTGTGCCGGATCGTAACAGATCGACCCAGTTTTCAGCCATATCGAGCGTGGCGGCGCGCACCTCATCGACCACGGCGGCGAACAGGTCGAAACCCAGCGGCAGGGTGTCGTATCTTCGATAGAGAGTTCTGGGTGCGCGCGGCACTCAGGCGCTTGACCAGAACCTCGCCCTGCGCCGCCAAGGGATCAAGCCCGGCCGAGACGACGAAGGTCTTCGGCTGGCCATTGATCAGGGGCTCCAGCGCCGGCGAAATGCGCGGATCGTCGAGGTTGGTGCCGGCGCCGGCATAGTGGCTGATCATGGTATCAAGATCGCCCGTGGTGAGCGGCCACATGCCTAACGAGGCACCTGTCTTGATCTGGGTATCGGAAAGATCGACCAGCGGCGTAATCAACAGTTGACCGGCGGGCATGGGCTTGAAATCGCGGCGCAGGTCGAGCGATAGCCGCAGGGCCAGATTGGCGCCCATCAATGCGCCGCCGACCGCCACGCGACCGGACTTGGCGCCCAACCGGAAAGCGTTGCTTTGCGCCCACTCGAACGCTATTCGGGCATCATCGAGCGCGGCGGGAAAGCGGCTGGCGGGAGCCAGGCGATAATCCGGCAGAAAAATCGGGCAGCGCGCCTCCTGAGCGAGCAGGGCGCAGAAGGCCTTGCTGAGACCATGGCCGCCAAGCACACCGCCGCCCTGGTGGAAAAAGACCAGTAAGGGCGCATCCTCGGAAATACGCGCGGGGCGGATCAGCAGTCCGCTGATCGGCGCTACGCCGCCAAAGGTTGGGCCCGCCGCGTCGGCGCCGATCTGTTCGTACCTGACCCGGAGATTATCGGGCAGACCGAAAAGGCTGGCAGCGTCCTGCCAGGCCTGACGTGCACTCTCCAGACTGCGGTTGGTGAGGCTGAGGCCTGTGCGTCCAGACGGCGGGGTGAACAGGCTGCGCCACAAAAACTGGATCTGCGGATCAAGCGTGCGACCCTGGCTATAAACGACGCCACCGCCTGAAAGGCCGCGTAACACCGGCGCGGGCAGGCTAAGCGCTTTTTTCAGCAGCCAGGTGTTCAGTCCGGACGTGTTCCAGGTGTTCGCAAAGGTGGGCATAAGGCCTCAAAGGGAAGTGCAGGACTTGAGTTTAGCACTATTCAACCCTCGTCAAAACGCTCAATTTCAGGCGTCTGACGGGCAGAAATCCCGCAAGAGGCCCAAAAGTGGGACATTTTGGCAAGATCGTCGGTAAAATGCGCGAGAGATTTGCGCCAAATCAGGTGCATTTTTGTTTGACCATCTCAAAAACCTGCGTCTTAATATCGGCACAATCCGTTAGTCTTGCTGCCTATGCTTAAGGGATTTTAAGGGTTTCGGCTTCGCGCCGGTCCTTTGAATCTCGCCCGCTGCTACCGAGCTACACGATTGTCTTGTGAGGGGTGAAAGCCTCACGCCTCGTAACAGCTTCGAGATCCAAGGAGAGCGACATGGCCGAAGGTACGGTAAAATGGTTTAACACCACAAAGGGCTTTGGTTTCATCCAGCCCGCAGAAGGCGGCAACGACGTCTTCGTTCATATCTCGGCGGTTCAGCGCGCAGGCCTGCAAGGCCTCGCCGATGGCCAGAAGGTTTCCTACGAACTGCAAAGCGAACGTGGCAAGACCGCCGCGGTCGATATCCAGCTTCTGTAAGAGACCCATCTATATCTGAGATAGAAAAGCGCAGGCGGCGTCACGCGGTCTGCGCTTTTTTGTAATCTCGCTTAGCCCTTTGCCATTGCCGCCAGTCTGGCCTTAATATCAGACGGGCTCAGGCCTTCTTCTCGATAATCGCGCAGAGACTTTGAACCCTTGCGTTTGGCGAGGCGGCGCCCCTCGGCATCGAGCAGCAGGGCATGATGGTGATAAGCCGGTGTCGGCAGGTCGAGCAGGGCCTGCAACAGCACCTGCGTGTGGGTGGCATCATAGAGATCGTGACCGCGCACGACATGGCTGATGCCCTGACGTGCATCGTCGATGACCACGCACAGATGGTAGGCGACGCCGATATCCTTGCGGCCGAGAATGACATCGCCATTAATCGCCGGATCGGTTTTCCGCACCTCGCCCTTTTCCATAAAACTCAGGGTATCGTAACGGCTGCCCAGCACGTCCCGCGCCGCCTCAAGCGATAACCGCCAGGCCGGATTGGCATCGGCGCTATTGGTCACGCTCTCGCCTTGTGGCGCGCTCAGAGCCGCTTCGGCCTCGCCCTTGCGGGTCTTGTGGTCGGCATAGAGCACGCCCATGGATCGCAGGCGTTCGAGCGCCACGGCATAATCCGGCAGGTGTTCACTTTGACGTAAGACCGGTGTCGGCCATTCCAATCCCAGCCAAGCCAGATCCTCATAGATCGCCCATTCATAGGGCGGACGGCAGCGCGTATGGTCGATATCCTCGATACGCAGGATAAAGCCGCCGCCCTTAGCCAGCGCCATATCGAAAGCGGTCAGGGCGCTATAGGCATGACCAAGATGCAGGTATCCGGTGGGGGAGGGCGCGAAGCGTGTCAACATAGGGGCATCATAATGAAGCGCCGCAAAAAATTCATAAAAAATACCAGTTTCTTTTCTGTGGAATCGGGCCCAAACTATCCACAGTCGCTACCTGCTTGTCATAAGGAGGATACGTCTTCAAACATTTTGATACCTGTAGAGTGCTTCGCCCTTCGTGCTGTCTCCTGAGCAGGAGATCGTCATGCAGGTTCTGAAAAGCCCCCCTTCGGATTGGCGCGCCCTTGTGCTCAATGCCGATTTCCGTCCTCTGTCCTATTATCCCCTGTCGACCAAGCCGTGGCAGGAGGTTGTGAAGGCCGTTTTTGAAGGCCGGGTCGATGTGGTGTCAACCTACGATATCGAAATCCACTCGCCGTCGATGAAGATGAGGCTGCCGAGCGTAGTGTCGCTGAAGACCTACATCGATCAGAACCGTCCGCCGGCTTTTACGCGCTACAATGTGTTCCTGCGCGATCAGTTCTCCTGTCAGTACTGCGGCATTGATGAAGATCTAACCTTCGATCATGTCGTGCCCGTATCGCAGGGCGGCAAGTCGAGTTGGACCAATATCCTCACGGCCTGTGCCCCATGCAACTTGCGTAAAGGGGGAAAAACTCCCCAGCAAGCACGCATGATGCCGACAAAAAATCCACACCGCCCGACAATGTATCAGCTTCAGGAACTGGGGCGGCGTTTTCCCCCTAACTATCTTCACGAAAGTTGGATAGACTACCTGTACTGGGATACGCTACTGGAAGGCTGATCGTCTTTCACATGGCGAATGGGGCTGGGTATAGATGTCGTCTGAGACACCATCACCTGTGCGGTTCATCCTCGATGAACGCCGCTTCGGACTTGTGTCGTTTCCGCGGCCCAAGGGGCGAACGCGTATCCCGCTGGAGCCGTTGCAGGGTGCACTCGAGGCGACGCTTGGCGTGCGGTTCGAGATCAAGCGCGAACGCCTGTTCGGCCCAAAGATCCTCAGCTTTATGTATATGGGCGAGCGCGTGAAACTACGTTTGCAGGATAGCGGCGACGCCCAGATCGATCTCGGCGCGGTCGATGACGATGTGCGCGAAATCATCCTGGAGCACATCCGCCAGAGCCATGATTTTGAAGCCGGCTGAAAGTATGGATGCTCTGTCGATCTTACGCCGCCTGACGGGTTTCGGGCCGCTGTTGTGTCTTTTCATCGCCTTCTGCGCCTGGCCGGTGGTAGCCAGCATGTACCACATGATCACCCATCACGCGTGGATGCTGATGGATATCGCTTATCGCGTCGGCGCCGGGATTTTCCGATTTGTCATGTCGTGGATTTTCGCCGGCTGGATGATCTGGGCGTCTGTTCCTATATTTTCAAGATCGAGGCGTGGCACCGCACACCCAGGGCTATGGTTCTGTTCGGGGGGCTGACCGTAATCGTGGCCCTGCGCGCCGTAGCCGGGCATTTCGGTCTGAAAGCCGAACCCGAACCGGAACCTAGCCAGTAAACGTGAAGTAGAACATAAAGCCGGCGGCCGCGGTCATGAGCAGCAGAGCCATGCCACCGAACAGGTTCGACCAGCCGCCGTTGGTGTACTTGCCCATCACCTTCTTATTGTTGGAAATGTGCAGCACAATGGCGATGATCACCGGCGAGGTGACGCCATAGAGGATGGCCGACCAGATCAGCGCCTGAATCGGGCTGATCCCGACATAGTTGATGCCAAGCCCAACCAGCAGAGACAGAATGATGACGGCATAAAAAGCGGGCGCTTCGTGCAGACGTTTGTCGAGGCCTTCTTCCCAGCCGAAGGTCTCGGAAATAATGTAGGACAGTGAGCCGCTCAGCACAGGAATAGCCAGGAAACCTGTGCCGATGATGCCAATGGCGAAAAGATAATAGGCGCCGGCGCCTGCGATCGGCTCCAGTGCCTTGGCGGCCTGCTCGACCGTGTCAATCTGGTGGATGCCGGCGTTGAACAGCACGGTGCCGGTGGTCAGGATGATGAAATACATGACGATGTTGGAGAACAGCATGCCCATATCGACATCGAAGCCGACGTCTTCGATGTAGCGCTTATTGACCACGATGCGCTTGTCATGCTTGACGGTTTCCACCTCCATGGTGGCCTGCCAGAAGAACAGGTAGGGTGAAATCGTCGTGCCGAGGATCGCCACCAGAACGCTAATATAGTCCTTATTGAACTGTATCGCAGGGATGAAGGTATGCCTGGCTACGCTTACCCAATCGGTTTTGACCAGAAACGGCACGACCAGATAGACAAGCAGGATGGCGCACAGCCATTTCAGCACGGCCGCGAATTTGGAATAGGGCAGGGCGATGATGGCGACCAGCAGCAGTGCCGTGAAAACCACGCTGAAGATGATAGGATGGACGGTCGGAAAGATCAGATTGGCCACCGCGCCCATGCCGGCGATATCCGCGCCGATATTGAGAATGATGGCGGGAAAGCTGAACAGCACCATCAACCACAGGATCGGCTTGGGGTAGTTTTTGCGCAGGATGCCGGTCAGACCTTGCGCCGTCACCACGCCGATGCGCGCGCACATTTCCTGCACGGCGGCCATCAGCGGGAAGGTGATCAGCGCTGTCCATAGTGTCGTCAGACCATATTGCGCGCCGGCCTGGCTGTAGGTGGCGATGCCGGAAGGGTCATCATCGCTGGCGCCGGTGATCAGGCCTGGCCCGAGCAAGTTCCACAGCGCTTTCAAGCCCTTGGGCTTTTCTTTTTCGGGCTTGGCGTCTGGCAGTTCGATGACGGGCATGGCGACTTAGATTCCCAAAGCGATGCACAGTCTATGCGGATTTGTTTATATTTTTTCGCTGATCTTGATGGCGACGCGGCATCCGGTTTTGATAAGGGCCGACAGCAGGGGATAGGCTGTTGCCTCGCGCGCGCCCTGATCGACGGCGCGATCGTGGTGGCCGATCTCATCTTCGCGGAACTGCGTCAGACGCGCCGCCAGCGCCGGGTCGGACGGTTCCAGTTCAGCGATCTGCTCGGCATAATGATCAGCGATGACGCTTTCCACCGCCTCTGTACACGCGTGCGCGGCCTTTTCGCCGAGCAGGGCTGTGCCGACGCCAAGGCCCAGCGCCGCCAGACGCCAGACCGGCGACATGGCCGTGGGGCGAACATTCTTTTCGCGCATCAGCCCTTCGAAAGCATCGAGATGAACCTGTTCCTCGCCCTGCATATGCTCGAACTGTTGGCTCAAGGCCCGCTTCGGCGTATCGGAGAAGACCATGCTCTGGCCTTTGTAAATATGGACGGCCGCCAGTTCGCCAGCATGATCGACGCGCAGAATTTCCTCAAGGCGTCGGCGTGAGGCGCCATGACCGGGGCGGGGGGGAAGCGTTTTTGCGGCATCGGACATGGAACGCGCCTTTTTAGTAAATCTTGCGCTTTGGCCGGAAACGCAGAGAAGCGATCAGGCTGAGCAGGGCCAGAATGGCTGAAACTATGGCGTTATAGCCCGCCATGCTGATGCCGAACATGCGCCATTGCGCCACATCGCACATAGGTGCCTTGGTGGTGGCGCCGGCGAGGAAGGCCGCCATCTGGTCAAGACTGATTTCGGCGCCCGAAGCGGTGCAGCTTTGCGGGCCGGTCCACCATTTCAGTTCGACGCCGGCATGGAAAAGGGCGATGGCCGCGCCGGTGGTGAAAATGGCGAACAGCACGAAAGAGAAAACGCGCGGCGGCCCCTTGGCGCCGGTGAAAAGCGCCCAGACGCTGGCCACCAGAGAGACGCCGACGGCGATCCAGTAGACATCGCGCTGTTTCAGGCACAGGTGACAAGGGCTCAGGTGGGCGAACAATTGAAACGACCACGCTGTGGCCAGCATAGCTAGCGACAGGACGAGCGCCGTGATGCTCCACCAGCGGCTGAAGGCGAGGGCCAGACGTTTACCGAACTTGTTCGATTTGGGGGCGTTCATGGGTCTCAGTGCGGAATGAATTTGATGGCGAGAATCCCTAGCACGAGCACGGCCACGGCAATAGTCCCGACAAGATAGAAACGCTTTTCCATCAATTCTGTGATTTCAGGACCGAATTTCTTCACCAGCGCGGCCACCGCAAAGAAGCGGATCGAACGCGTCAGGGTCGAAGCGATAAAAAACCACAGGAGGCTAAACTGTGCCAGACCAGCGGCGATCGTCACCAGTTTGTAGGGAATAGGCGTCAGGCCCTTCATAAAGATCAGGCCAACGCCCCATTTGGCGAACCAGGTATGAAATTCGGCAAGACCATCGGCATGGCCGAACAGGGCCAGCAGCCATTGACCGAGCGGTTGGGCATAGTAGCCGATGGCGTAGCCCAGAAAACCGCCGAGCACCGAGGCGATGGAGCAGATCGCGGCGGTGCGCCAGGCGCGCTCCGGTTTGGCCAGCACCATAGGGATCAGCATGGCATCGGGAGGGATGGGAAAAAAGGACGCTTCGGCGAAAGAGACGACGGCCAGAACTTTTTCGGCGTGTTGTGTGCCGGCCAGTTTCAATAGCCAGTTGTAAAGTCGTTTAAGCACGTAAGCTCCTGAAAATACGAACAGCCCAAACCCTTACCAGTAGTTCGCCGGCTTGTCGCCTGCACGCAGCCCTCAGAGGCTAAAAAATCAAATCACAGCGTTCCGCGTTAGCTGTGGTAGAGGCTATCTTAACAATAACTGATTTGTAATTGGCCTTCCGTCAGGGCAAAGAGTAATTTCCCTACGAAGGAACCGTTTAATGTCTCAAGATGCTTTGATTCTGGATGAGTATGTACCCTATCGCCTTGCCGTTGCGTCGAGCGCGGTCAGCACACTGATTTCCACCCTTTATGACAGCCTTTACGGTCTCAAGATACCGGAATGGCGGCTGATCGTGGTTCTGCGCGAGGATGGTCCGTCGACGCAGCAGGCACTGGTCAAGCGCGCCGGCATGGACAAGGTGACGATTTCGCGCGCCGCGCAAGCCCTGGCCAAGCGCCGACTGATCACCCGCGCGCCGCATGAGCATGACGGGCGCTCGCACCATCTGATCCTGACCAGCGAGGGCGAGCGTTTGTTTGCCGATGTGGCGCCTGCGGCGGTTGAGTACGAAAAGCTGATGCTGGCCGAATTTTCATCGGAAGAGGTCGCCATCATGAAGCGGTTGCTGCGCCGGATCGAGGATTCCGCACTTAAGGCCCAGGCTGGCGCCGAGGCGTAAAACCACGGGCTTCGCAAATTAGGCGTTGTGTACTGGCTTCCCCTTTGGCAATCTGTTAACCCTTAGTATCAGAGTTGCAGCGCGTTGAGGGGAGGGTTCGACATGCACGATGATTTTGATGCGCCGACGCAAGCCCCCAGCGACTTTCCGGCCGATCCGATCGTGCAACATGACCTGTTGTTCTGGGCCTTGGTCACTCTGGGCCTGATCGTTCTCGCCTGTGTCCTAACCGTTTTTTTCAAGGAATTTGAGCGTCGCGTGCGCAACGGTTTGGGCGATGCTATCGATGGCCGCGCCAAGGTGGTGCTGAAGGCGCTGTCCCATGCGGCGCGCGCCCGTCAGGACGAGCAGGTGGCGCAGGCGCAAGCGGCCAGTGACGCCATTGCCGAGAATTTCGGCCAGACGCTAAAGCTCAGCGCTGACCTGAATAAGGTGGTCGATAAACTCAACAAGGCGCTCGAAGGCACGGTCGAGAAGGATGCGCCTCATGCCGGCAACGGCGGCGGTCCCGTCATGGCGGGCGGCACGGTGATCAATATCGCGGTCAATAACGGCACAGCCACGGCCGGTGATGCCGGGGGACATAGTGCCCCGCCAGTCCATGCGCCGCCTCATGCCGTGGGTGAACCGGATATGATGAGCCCGGAAGAAAAGAGCGAATCGCTGTGGAAGGCGGTTCAGAAGCTTTTCAGCTACTGGAAAAATCTCAATGTGGTGACGGCAGCCTTCCGTGCGGCGCAGCAGCAGCTTATGTTTTCCGAGCGCTGGATCGATCCGCGTGATGACGATCGCAGCCCCTTCCAGAAGCCGAGGGCCGACTGATGCTGCTGGCTCAGGGAATCGACAGGGGTTTTGAAGAACCGTTTGATGCGCCGGATATCGACCCGACCTATTACGGGCCGCATATCGACCTGTGGGTGCTCGTCCTGATCGGTGTCGTACTGGGCGTGGTCATGGCGATCTGCGCCGGTGGCCTCTATGCCGGTCGTCAGCGTGGCCTGCGCCGTCTGGCAGCCGATCGGCTGGCTTCGGCGGAGGCCATATACGCCAGTGTGCGCTATTATCTCGATCGCGCGCTGAAATCATCCGGTGGCGTGATTCTGGAGCGTGGCCGCGAGGTTGGCGATTTACTCGAGGCGCGTCTCGGTTATGTGCTGGCACTGACCAACAAGCCTGGCAAGATCATCCAATCGCTCGACAAGGCGCTGGAGGGCAAGGCGATAGGGCCAGCCCCGGGACCGGCGCCGGCCAAGGTCAAGGTGGCCCTGCCGACCGATGCCCATTACCTCGAAGTCTGGAAGGCTCTGCAGGCGCTCAACACCTACTGGAGCGACAAGCCGAAGATCATGGCCATGATTATCGCGGCGCAGGACGAACTGGAACGTAAGCCGCGTAAAGAGATCAAGCCGCTGCTGAAAAAGCCTGAAGTCCGCGTCAAAGACGATCGAGGCCGCCGTGGCCGGTGCGCTCAAAGATGCCGACTCGGCAGGAACCGCACCTGTAATCACCCCTGAACCGGTGCCAGATCCAACGCCAGACCCGACACCGCCACCACCCGCGCCGAAGCCGCGTGGCAAGCTTCCGGCGCACAAGCGCAACATGCTGGCTTAAAGCGGCTGCCCGCGTCCCTTATAGTGACCTTACATAAGGGTTGCCTGATCCTTGGTTCATCCTTATGGGCTTGTGACAGTAACGTCGCAAACATCGGCGTAAGTCTGTAGATCGATCCCTCAATAATGGAGAGTCTCTCGTGTTGAAAAAAGTCCTCGCCCTGGCCTTTATGATGTCGCTGGCCGCGTGTAGCAATCCGGACAAGCCGGCGCAATCGGCAGCCAAGATCTCAGGCGCCGGCGCTACCTTCCCCGCACCGCTTTATACGGCATGGGCAGGACAATATAAGACGACGGGCGGCGCTGAGTTGAACTATCAGGCCATTGGTTCCGGCGGCGGCATCAAGCAGATCGAGGCCAATACCGTTGATTTTGGCGCCACCGACAAGCCCTTGAAGCCGGAAGAACTCGACAAGGCCGGGCTTTACCAGTTCCCCACGGTCATGGGGGGCATCGTGCCCATCGTCAACCTGACGGGTGTTGAGCCTGGTAAACTCAAGCTGACCGGTGCACTGCTGGCCGACATTTTCCTCGGCAAGGTCACCAAGTGGAATGATGCCGCCATCGCTGCCCTGAACCCTGACGTCAAACTGCCGGCCACGCCGATCACGGTCGTCCACCGCTCCGATGGTTCTGGCACATCCTTCCTGTTTACCACCTACCTGTCGTCGCAATCGCCGGAATGGCAGTCAAAGGTCGGCGGCTCTGATACGGTGGAGTGGCCGGTGGGCCTTGGCGGCAAGGGCAATGATGGTGTCGCGGCCTTCGTCAAGCAAACCGAAGGTTCCATCGGCTACGTCGAATACGCCTATGCCAAGAAAACCGGTGGCGCCTATGCGGTTCTGCGCAACAAGGCCGGTCAGTTCCCCGCACCCGGCGGCGCGTCGTTTGCGGCTGCCGCGGCGAGCGCCGACTGGACTAGCGCCAAGGGCAACTATCTTCTGCTGCTCGATCAGCCGGGCGAAGGCACATGGCCGATCACCGGTGCCACCTTCATCCTGATCCACAAGGAGCAGGCCGATGCCGGCAAGGGGGCAGCGGTGCTGAAATTCTTCGACTGGGCCTATGCCAAGGGCGATGGCAATGCTTCCGAACTGGATTACGTGCCGATGCCGGAGACGGTGAAATCGATGGTGCGCGGGCAATGGTCCGCCATCGTCGCCAAGGGCAAGCCGGTCTATCAGCCCTCGGCGTCTTAATGTCTCAAGTGATCCTGCTAGGCCTTGAGGCGGCGACTGAAATAGACGCTGCTCCAGACCAGCAGGATCAAGCCCAAACCGGCCGTGCCGTAGGCCGCACCCATGAGGAATTGCGTCCACGGCAGGGTCAGGCCGCTGAAATTCTTGAACAGAAGCAAGGCTGTCGAGCCGAGATAGCCGCTGGCGTCGGCGACATAGATCAGGAAGCCGGCCGTACCGACCATGCCGCTGGCGGCAAAGAAGCGGTCGAACAACAGGCCGTTGAACGGCGTATAGGCGAGATAGAGACCGCCGCCGAGCAGCACCATCCACGTTACCGGACCGAGCAAATGGGCCTGATAAGCCAAGGTGGACGCGCCCGCTAACACCAGGCCAATACCGATCATGACGAGATTGGCCAGGAAGGCCATACGGTTGTTACGGAAAACGGTGAGCAGCGCCATGGCGCAGAGCACGACGATACCGATCGGCAGTTCAGATACCGTGAAGATGCTGGCGCTGTCCTTGAAGCCGAGATCGGTCCAGATTTCAGCAGCGAAGTTGTCACGAAAATCGCGCAGGGCTGTCAGACCAACATAGATCACGACGAGGGCGATCAGGCCGGGCGCGAAGGCGGAAAAGGCGGCCTTGCGCGCAGCCTTGTTCATGGGCGCACGCACGATACGGGCGGCTTCGTCTTCGGGTGAGGGGGGCGGCAGTTGCGACAGGCCGAGCACGCAGATCAGCAGAAGCGGGGCGAAGATCAGACCCGTGACCGCCGGCATCCAGAATTCGCCGGCGATGCCTTGCAGCATAACCCATTTGCCGACCGATTTAACGACGCCCGACGAGACAATGAAGCTGGCGCACAGGATGGAGCCGAGAATTTCCGAGACGCGGCGGCCTTCTAAAAAACCGAATACCAGCCCCCAGATCAGACCGAGCGACAGGCCATTGAAGAACAGGGCGGCGATGTTGTAGGGCGCGGGCACAGCTGCGAAGGCCACCAGCATCAGCTCAGCAAAGCCGATCAGCAGCAGGATGGCGATGGCGCGGTAACGCCCCGGCAGTTCGGAGATGACCTTGACGCCGATGACCTTGGAGAGCGCGTAGCCAAAGACCTGCGAGATGACCAGAGCGATTTTGTAATCGACGATGAACCCGGCCACATCGGCGAAGCTTGCCACGGCGAAAGGCTTGCGATAGGCGTACATGGCGAAATAGGCGCCGAACGCCATCAGTCCGCCATAGAGGGCAAAGACCGCCGGCGGTGCCTTGGCCAGCCATCCCTGAAAACCGGAGAGTTTACCCGACGTGGTCAGGGGGGCGTCGATGCTGCTCATGTAAGGCTCCTAAGGCCGGATAGGGTCGGTTTGGACGCCGGGACGTTCACCGGAGGCAATACGTTCTTCGATTTCAGGCAGCAGGCGCGCGATATCGGCGACGCTGTTCACAACGTAATCCGCACCGGCCGCCTGCAAGGCATCCGCAGATGCCGCTACACGGCTTATGCGATCATCGTGTGACAGGGCATTGAAGTCGGCGAAATCGAGTCCGACGCCATTGCCGCTGGCCGCCACGCCTATGGTCCAGACGCCGGCTTCGCGGCCTTCGCTAATGCCGACCGTGGCATCATCAACCTTGACGCAGGCGCGCGCCGGCCAGACGCCAAGATCTACCATCGCCTTCCACGTCATCAGCGGCGAGGGACGTCCCTCGGCGGTTTCCCCGGCGCAGACGACCAGATCGGGCGCATAGCCCTGCGCCGCCGCATTGGGCAGGATGCCGCGCATCATCTCGCGGCTGTAGCCGGTGCCGGAGCCGATGCGGACGCCTTTGGAGCGCAGCAGGGTCACCAGATCGACCGCGCCGGGGATGATGACGGCGCATTCGGTGGCGGCCTGTTCCATCAAGGGGCCGATAGCCTCGAACAGGTGGTCGATATCGGCGGGGGCGGCCTCTGCGCCTTTCAATTCACGCCAGGCCGTGCGCATCGGTTCGCGGCCGAGTATGGCGGTGATGTGGGCGCGTTTGGCCATGCCCATGTCCGCGCGGGCCTCGGCGGCGGACAGGTCGATGCCTTCCAGAGCGAAGACCGATTGCAGGGCGCGCACCGGCGCCATGCTGCCGAAATCGACCATGGTGCCGGCCCAGTCGAATACGAACGCCTTGATGGGAGAAGTCATGAGTGCCTCAGAAGGTGGAGAAGGTTTTTTCAGCGATGGCGAAGGCGGTAGACGCGCCCGCGCCGCAGGTGACGATGGCCAGCCGGACATCCGGCATGGGGGTATCGATGAGATAGAGACGGTCGGGCGCCACGGCATAGGTGCCGGTCCAGCGCTCAATGATCGGCGGGGGCGCGCCCAGAACGGCGTGATATTCATCAAGGATAAGCCGGTCGGTGGCCTCGGAGGCGAAAGGCAGAGGGCCGTCGCCGTAGACATGGCTGTCGCCGACCACGAGCGAGCCATCGGCGCTCTGAACCACGATCAGGTGGACGCCTTGCGCCAGATGTTCGGCGTGGTCGGCGTGCAGGCGGGCTTTCAGCGCGGCGGCTTCGGGCAGGTCGGCATAGCCGAGATAGCGGATCAGGCTGAGATCGGACATGACCGCGCCGGGCAGTCGAAAGCCGGGATCGGCCAGGCGCAGCATCTGCAACTGGCAGCGTGAGATGTGTGCGGCCCTGATGCGATCGGCGAACAGGCCATTAAGGTCATCACCGGGGCAAACAATGATGCGTTCGGCCAGAATCGTGCCGATCGAGGTTTCCAGCCTGCCACTGTCGATGCCGGTAACCGATACGCCGTAATGCAGCGCGGCGCGTTCGCCGAGCCAGGCGCTGAGCTTCGGAATGGCGGTGCGCGATTCAACGCGGATATCGTGAGGTGAGTGCAGGACGAGCCGCTGGCCATCGGCCAGGAAAGGCGCTTCGGCAGGCGCCATCAGGCGGCAGCCTTCGCCCATTTCGGTATCAATAAAGGCGCGCAACACCGCTTCCGATTCGGCATAGCGCGCGCTGACATAGAGACCGCGCTGCTCGACGGCGATGCCGGCCTGCGGCGCGACTTCCAGCCAGAGATCACGCGCCCGCATGGCCAGCGCATGAAACTCGCCGCACTGTTGCCCGGTAACGGTGACAAAGCCGAAATTGCGGATCGAGGCGCCAAGCGCCTGCGGGTGACGCTCGAACAGCGCCACCTTCAGGCCGGATTTGATGGCGGCATAGGCGTGAGCCAGTCCGACGATGCCGCCGCCGACAATCGCCACATCGTAAGACGCGTTCATCAGATAACCATCGCGCCGATGCCGGGATCGGTACGGCTGGCCTTGCCGGTTTCGATATGACCGGCGTAACGACGCAGCCAGCCGGGGGTGTCGGCCAGGGTCAGGCTGAGATCATACCAGTGATCGGCCGGGCTGAGATTGAAGCGCAGGGTTTGCGTCTCACCCGATGCCAGCACGATGTCGCGGTGGGCAGGCAGAAGATTGCCACGGGCATAACGCGGATCAAAGGCTAAGCTAAGCATGGCCTGCTTGCCGCCAGCGTTTTGCAGGGTGACGACCAGTTCGCCCATGGCGTTGTCTTCGCGCAGGGTAACGGAGACCGGATCGGGTGTGAGCTTGTCATCGTCACGCAGGCGACCAACGAAATGGCGATAGAAGCCGTTCGGGCCATGTAGGGCCAGATCGTAGACTTCGCGATCATTGTTATTCCAGTGGCCGGCGGTATGGCTCTGACCGGCATCGAGCGTATAACGCCACGGGCCATTGACCGCATAGGGGCCGTAATCGTGGATGGTGAAGACGGCGGCCTTGCTGCCGCTGTTGATGAGATCGATCAGAAGGTTGCGCTCGACCTGACGCATATTGGCGCTGACGGCATAGGGGAGCGGCCGCGCCGGACGCTGCTGCGCCGGCTGGCCGCCAGCGGCCTGTACGTCGGGAATCTTCAGAGAAGGCTGCTGACTGGCGTGGAGCAGGCGCGCCTTGTAATCGTCTGTCGAGGGCAGGTTGAGCTGGCTTAAGTCCCGGTTGGGTGTTTTGAAATCGAAGGCCGAGGTCAGATCACCGCTGATGGCGCGACGCCACGCGCTGATATTCGGTTCCATCACGCCAAAGCGCTTTTCCATGAACTTGATGGTAGAGACGTGATCGAAGACTTCGGAGCAGACGAAGCCGCCACGGCTCCAAGGCGAGATGACCATGGCCGGAATGCGTATGCCGAGTCCGAGCGGTTGCAGCCCCTGATTGGGTTTGCCCGCTTCGTGACCGTAGTCCTTGAACTCTCCGGCGACGTTGACACCGCTATAGCCTTGTGTCTCGTCGGCGGGCGGCATCGGCGGCAGCATGTGGTCATATAGTCCGCCGGCCTCATCGTAATTGATGATGAAGGCGGTCTTGGCGAAAACCTCCGGATGATCGGTCAGGGCCTCGATCAGCTTGGCGCAGACGTTCTCGCCGTCGGCCGGTGTCCAACTGGGATGCTCGGAAAGCGCGGCGGCGGTGACGATCCAAGACACCTGCGGCAGTTTGCCGTTAGCGATATCGGCACGGAAAGCCTCGACCAGTTGCTGGCCATCCGAGCGGGTGCGGTCGGGCGCCGGTTTGGTTTCCGAAACCCATGAGCGGCCACGCTTATAAAGGTTCGAGGTCTTGTCGCACGGGCGGAAGGGCTTGAAAACCGACAGGATGTTGTCGCCGAAATTGTCGTATTCCTGATAGACCTTCCAGTTGATGCCGGCCTTTTCCAGGCGCTCGGCATAGGTGGTCCATTCATAGGCCTTGATCGGCCGGTCCTCGGCCATGTCGGCCGATGGCGTTTCGTCTTCGCCGTAGTTGGAAAGCACCGGCTCGCCGCCGACCGCGCCCGCGCCATTGCAGCCCGTCCAAAGATGCAGACGGTTCGGGTAGGTCTGGGTCAGGGTCGAGCAGTGGTAGGCGTCGCAGATGGTGAAGTTGGCGGCCAGCGCATGGTAAAACGGCAGGTCTGACGCCTTGTAGTGCGTCACGCGGTTTTGCAGTTGCTTTGATACGCCCCACTGATCGTAGTGGCCGCCATTGACGATGATGGTGGCGGCGTCATGGCCCTGATCGGCCCCATCGACGACATAGGCATTGGCGGTTTTGGAATCCGCCCAGTAAGGCAGCACGAAACCGTCGGGGTGCTGGTCGCTCGGTTGACGCCAGACACTATGGCCGTTGCGCAGGCGCAAGGGGCGCGGATCGCCCTGACCACGGACACCGGGGAAGGTGCCGAAATAATGATCGAAGGCCCGGTTTTCCTGCATGAAGATAACGACGTGTTCGACATCCATGAGGGTGCCGCTGACATTATGCGCCGGCGTGGCCATCGCTTTTTGCAGCGAGGCAAGCGAAGCCAGGCTTATGCCCGCACCGGCCATTTGCAGAAGCTGGCGGCGGCTGGCGTCGAATGCAGGTGTCTTGGTCATGATCAGGCCCCTTCAGCGGAATTTGATCTGGTATAGACCAGTGACGGGAGGCGTAGTTTTAAATTTTTGTGACATTTTTAACTGCGGCCATTTGGCGTTTGTTCTTGGACAATCTCTCTGGTATAGACCAGATAAGCTGATGCCTTTCAAACCGAGTAAGTCTTAATGTCCCTGCCTGACCTTGCCCTGTCGCCTGAGCCTGCCGCTGCCTCCGATAGTGTTGATAATATCCTCCACCTCTACGCAACACGCGGCGACGATCACTACGGCGAGGACATCAGTCAGCGCGAACATGCCGAGCAATGCGCCTATCACGCCCATATAGACGGCGCTGATGACGCTTTGATTATTGCGGCCCTGCTGCATGACATCGGCCACCTGTTGCATAAGTTCGGCGAAGATGCCGCCGACCGTGGTATCGACACGCGACATGAGCGCATTGGCTCAGGTTGGCTGGCGCGCATCCTGCCGCCGAGTGTGACCGCGCCGATAGCGCTGCACGTCAGCGCCAAGCGTTATCTGGCGACGACGAACCCTTCTTATATCGAAGGGTTGAGTGAAGCCTCCCTGCAAAGCTTCGTGCTGCAGGGCGGTATCATGGATCCGGACGAGGTCGACGCCTTTCTGGCTGATCCCTGGCATGACGCGGCCATGCAATTGCGGAAATATGACGAACTGGGCAAGGTGGTCGGCGCCGATATGCCGGCCTTCGCCAGCTATGCGCCGATGATCCGGTCACTGCTCGATGAGAAGGCTAGGTAAGCTGCCGCGAGTCGCGTATGCAGGTGGTGCCTTGAACTGACCGCCGGAACTCGACCTGCATGACCCTGAAGAAATCGCTTGCCCGGCCAGACTGGTGGATGGATCTGCCTGATGGCGCCGATACACGCCATTATCTGGGGGTGCGTGACAGTATAGCCGCCCATATCGAAAACGGTGATCTGGGGCATAACGCCTGCCTGCCATCCGAGCGCCAGTTGCAGAGCGGCACGGGTGCGGCACGCGGCACCGTGCGAGCCGCCCTGTTCCAGCTTGAGGCCGAGGGGCTGATCTATCGCAAGGAGCGTAGCGGCTGGTATGTGTCGCCGGCGCCGATCGTCTATGATCCGACGCGCTGGGAAGGCTTCATGTCCTATGTGAAGGCGCAGGGACGTGATCCCAAGACTGAACTTCTCGGCACCAGTGAGGTGCAGGCCACGGTGGCTTTGGCGGACATCTTTGGCGTTGATGCCGGCGCGACGCTTTATGAACTGCGCCGCCGCCGTTATGTCGATGACCGCGCTGTGCTGGTTGAAACCATCTACGTCGATCCGCGTCTGGCGCCTGGCCTGCTTGATCATGATCTCGACGGCTCGCTCACCCAGGTGCTAAAACGGGAATATGTTGTCGATGTCGCACGCAATCGCATCGATATGCAGCCCTGCGCGCTGACGCAGGCGGAAGCCGCCGCTCTTCGCGTCAAGTCCGGCCTGCCGGGGCTGCTGGTAACGCGCATCAGTTACGATGCGCAAGGCCGCGTGGTCGAATACGATCAGGAATACTGGCGTCACGATGCGCTTAAGGTCAGCGTTGATATTCGCGTCGGCGAGAGCGTTTTCCGAAAAGGGTGACGCATTTTTCGGATAAAAAAGCGCGTCAAAAAAATAGAGCGCCGATCTGATCCAATCAGATCGGAATACGCTCTAGTGGTTGAAAATATAGAATTTTTCAGAACAAGTAGTCGTTATGGGGCGGCTGCGTGAGGTGCCGTGCCTCAAAGGTCGGCCTTACAGAAAAGCATTATAATGTGACATTTTTATAAATAAATTGTTGTTATTAAATAATGTTTTTAAATCTATATAAACTGGTTTACACCAGATTTATTTTGCGACATGAAGTAACGGCTTCTTGTTAACAATCATGACCTGGGCATCATCTGTCCATATCGAATTCTGTCCTGTGTCAGAAGGTGCGAACCCTTGCGCCTGTACGACATGCGGGGGGCAGGAGCGGGATGGGGTGACGATCCGGCGCGCCTATCGGGCGTGTGGTCAGAGGAAGCGTCGTTATCAGGCTTATGGACCCGTTGGAGAACACCCATGTCATCGCAAACCTCTCAATCAAAATTTATGGGGGCCAGTGTCGCGGCCCTGATCTGTGCCTTGCCGCTCAGTGCCTTTGCTCAGGATTCGGCGCAGACCACTGAAGAACCGACGACGGTCGTTGTGACCGGTCAGCGCCTCTCAAACGCCAACTCGATCGGCGCTCAGAAGAAAGCCACCGGCGTTGTGAATGTCATCTCGGCCGACGATCTGGGCAAACTGCCGGATGCCAACGTGGCTGACGCCCTGGCGCGCATTCCCGGTGTCAATGTGGTAGTTAATCAGGAAACCGGTGAAGGCGAATACGTCTCGGTGCGCGGCATGGCCGGCACGTTTAACGCCTATTCGATCAATGGTGTTCGCGTCGCCCTGACCGACAGCGCCAGCCGTAAGATGTCGATGACGGTCCTGCCGCCCAATGGCCTGAAGTCGATCTCGGTATCCAAAACCCTGACGCCTGATCTTGATGGCGACGCCATCGGCGGTGCGGTAAATTTCGTCACGCCCACGGCCTTTGATTTCAAGAAGCCGACGGTGCGTGTATTCGGCGCGTTTACCCATAACGACCGTGCCACCGATAACGGCGAGGGCGCCGATGGTGGCCAGCTTCAGGTCGATCTCGCCCGCAAGTTCGGTGAATCCAACCGTTTCGGCATCTTCGCCTCGGCGTATTATGGCAAGTCCGCCTATTCCAACGAGGAAACCGAGAACGACGGTGAGTGGGAGCCCTATCACTGGCGTAAGGATTCGGAGGAGGCCATCAACTCACGCTCTATGTACCTGCCAGGTATCGACCTCGACTTCCGCCGTGGTGAGCAGGAGCGTTACGGTGGCAATTTTTCGCTCGATTATCATGGCGACGAGACTTCAGCTTTACCTGCGCGGACAGTTCGCCAAACTCGATCGCACCGGCACTAATGACTATACCGATTTCCGCAGCCGTCCGACTAAACGGCTGGCTCAGGCTAATATCGACGACACCAGCCTCAGCGCGCCGGAAAGTATGATCACCGGCACCGATCCGGTCAAAGGCAATATCTATGGCTACACCACCTCGCAGATCGTCGATGCCGATGACGATGGCATCATCACCGATGCCGACGCGACCGAAAGCTCCTACTGGTCGCTGGCCGGCCGGTCCGGCGTATGGGACCCGAAGGCGATGCAGTTCGCCCGCAGCTTCCAGACCCAGGATCAAAAATCCAGCCTGGCGACGATCAACGCCGGCGGCATAACCCATAAGGATGCCCTGACGCTCGAATACGATGCCAGCTATTCCTATGGTGAAAAGGGCAGCGACGGCGATTACTTCATTAGCTACAATTGCGATGGCAAGAACCTCGACGCAGACGCGGATTGCGGTCCGATCTTCAACTCGACCGGTGTGCTATGGTCGTCCTTCGATCCGCGCTTCCCTCTGCCGCAACTGCCGGCTTTCGCCAGCACGGTCCAGTCCGATGCCAGCCTGCTGCAATATGACGGCGCGTCGCTGGAAAAATACGAGCAGTCGGATGCCCGTACCGCGCTGAAGCTGGATGCGCGTTATGATCTGGGTGGCTTTGTCGATTACGTCAAGGCAGGCGTCAAGTACTCCAAATCCGAGCGCAAATATGACAAGACGAAACTGTGGGATGGGGATATCGCCAACACCGGCAATCTGGAGCAATCGGGCCTGATCGAACGCAGCCTCGATAGCTTCCTGGGCGGCCGCTACTATTACGGCGCTATCCTGAGCCGTGACAAGGTGACGTCTGCCATCGACGCGGCGATGAAGGCAACACCGGTCACCTATTCGGAAGCCGACCAGAACGGTGACGACAAGCACGGTTCGGAAACCATCTATGCGGCCTACGCCCTGGCCAATATGAAGTCCGGTAACTGGGAAGTGGTGGCCGGTGCGCGCTTCGAGAACACCCAGGTCGACAACACAAGCTGGATCAACGAAGACACCGAAAATGGCGGCGTTTCGCACTTCGCCAACACCAAGGCCGATTATTCCAATTTTCTGCCGAGCGTCACCGCCGTCTATCGTCACAGCGACAATGTGGTCTATCGCGGCGCCATCTGGACCAGCTTCTCGCGTCCGGAATATGAAAACATCACCCGCGGCGAATCGATCACACGCGACAAGATCACCAAGGAGATCACCCGCATCGAGCGTGGTAATCCCGATCTGAAGCCGGCTGAGGCGCTCAACTTCGACCTGTCGGCGGAATACTACCCCGATCGTTCCAGCGTCGTGTCGATCGGCCTGTTCCACAAGGCGATCAAGAACTTCATCTTCACCAACGGCTCCTCGGTCAATGCCAACACCCAGGAGGGCACGGTTGAGATCATCGAAACCAAGAACGGCGAGGACGCCAAGATTTCCGGTGTCGAACTAAACCTGATCAAGTCGTTTGAAGGCCTGGCCGCCCCGTTTGACGGCTTCGGCGTCGAGGCCAACATCACGGTGCAGACCTCAGAAGCCGAGACTGGCCTTGACTACCGTAAGGGCGATCCGATCACCTTTATTCAGGCGCCAAACCTGATCTATAACACCTCGCTGACCTACCAGAAATACGGTTTCGAGGCCAAGCTGAGCTATCAGTATCAGGGCAAGTACATCGAAGACCTGCGCGATAACGCGGTCGACAAGTGGGTGCAGCCGAACAAATCGCTCGACCTGCACACCCGCTATAACATCCATTCGGGCCTGAGCGTCGATTTCGACGTGCAGAACATCCTCGATGGTCACCGCTATTACACCACCAAGGGCAAGAGCCCGTCGTATCAGAAAGACTATATGGAGCCGGGCCGCAACTTCATCCTGCGCTTCGCCTACAGCTATTAGGATACATAACATCAAGAGGAGGCGTCTCCATCCGGAGGCGCCTTTTTGATGTGTTTGTGGTTACAATTAATAAGTGCAAAAAAAGTATTATATTGCCGCATTTTATTGCGCGGATGACATAAGTTATAATCATCATTATACCGTTCTTGTGGTCCTTGAAAATGTAAGTGGCTGTAAATAATACATTGATTTATAAATTAATTTTCTGAAATCTGCATCGAAAAATTGTAGTTTATGGAAAATTAACCATACACCACCTACCATCCAGAGAGTCTCTATTGGCAACTGTTCGGATATGTCGCCATGGATTCACAATTTTTTTGCCATGGATTAATAGGAACTAGGGGTAGAAGATGATGTTCAACAATCTTTCGATGCAGCTTAAGGTGATTTTTCTCTTGGCCCTTGTGGCCGTGATCGGTATTGGGTCCGTTCTGTTTATTGATACAAGTCTTGGTAATAATATAAAACAATACAATGAGATGGTGAATGGGCCGGCGCCGGGCACGGTCGCCATGGCCCGTCAGGGGCGCCACGCTGCCTGGACGTCGCGCTCTATCCTGAAGGCAGTTCTGTCCAGCGACGAGACGAAGCTGGCCAAGGCGCTGGACGACCTGGAGGTCGGGCACAAGAAGTTTAACGAAGAAAATGAGGCCGCCGTTCAGTTTTTCCCCGCAAAGGCGGAAGAGGTCAAGGCGATTCGCAAGGCCTATGAGAGCGCCTTGTCAGGGTCTTGTGCCGAGGTGATAGCGCTGGCGCGCTCTGGTCAGCGCGAGCAGGCGGTAACGTCAATGGATGGCGGTTGCGGCCCTGAGCTTCTCGATGTCATGACCAAAATTGCAACCTTCGTGGATAAGGGCGTGGCTGAGAATACCGAACTGGCCGCCAGGCTGGAAAAGCAAAGTTCCGACAATATGCGCAACGCTAACATAGTGGGCATTGTGGGCTTGCTGAGTGCTGGCGCGATTGGCATCTGGCTGACGCGCTCGGGCATATCCGGCCCGATCGTGCGCCTTAACGACCTGATGGCCCAGATGTCTAAGGGCAATCTGACCGTGTCGATTCCCGGCCAGGAGCGTAAGGATGAAATCGGCGCCATGTCGCGCACGGCGGAGGTTTTTCGTGAGGGCCTGGCAGAAGCAGAGACATTGCGCGCCAACGCCGAAAAGCAGAAGGCCGTTTCCGAACAGGAGCGCCGGGCGGCGATGCTGCAACTGGCTGATAATTTTGAAAAGTCCGTGGGCGGTATTGTCAGTCTCGTGTCCTCTGCAGCCACCGAGATGCAGGCCGCTGCGGCGCAACTGAGTTCCACGGCGCAGGAAGCTTCGGCTCAGTCAGTGGCCGTTTCTGCAGCTGCTGAGGAGGCAGGCGCCAATGTTACGTCAGTAGCTTCGTCGGCAGAAGAGCTGGGGGCCTCCGTCAACGAGATCGGACGCCAGGTCGCGACCTCGGCGCAGATTTCTTCCGAAGCGGTTCTTGAAGCCGATAAGGCCACGAGTATTGTGGCCGAGTTGAACGAGGTTGCCAGTTCCATCGGCGGCGTGGTGGATATGATTGCGGGCCTTGCTTCACAAACCAATCTTTTGGCCCTCAACGCGACCATTAAATCGGCACGCGCCGGTGAAGCGGGCAGGGGGTTCGCCGTGGTGGCCTCCGAGGTCAAGGCGCTGGCGGGCCAGACGGCGCGCGCCACGACCGAAATCTCCAGCAAGATCGCGCAAATTCAGGAAGCGACCAGCCGCGCCGCTCAGGCGATGCAGACCATCACCGGCACAATCCAGAACATAAACCATACTTCTACGGCCATCGCTTCGGCCGTAGAACAGCAAACGGCAGCCACGCAGGAAATCGTTCAGGCCGTCAATCAGGCGTCCATGGGCACCTCGGAAGTCACCTCCAACATCACAGGGGTGGCGATGGCGGCCGAACAGACCGGAGACGCCGCATCGCAAGTGCTGGCTTCTTCCGGCGAACTGGCGGAACAGGCCGAGCGCCTTCATCATGAAATGGATAAGTTCCTGACCACGGTGCGCGCCGCCTGATGACAGCGTGGGCAAGTTGCGCCTAAGGTGCAACTTGCCCAACTGCCTATAGAAGCGACAGCTTGTTACGGACTTTCGGCATCGTTAAGCCTGCGCGATCGGCAAGCTCATACAGGCGCGCAGGCCGCCTTGCGGGCTGGTGTCGAGCACGAGTTCGCCGCCATGGCCCCGAATAATATCGCGTGCGATGGCGAGGCCAAGCCCCACGCCCTTGATGTTCTGGTTACGTGATTCATCAAGGCGCGAGAACGGTTTGAAAGCCTCCTCGCGGCGCTCGGGTGCAATGCCCGGACCATCATCATCGATGAACAGTCGCAAGATGGCGCTGGCGCGATCGACCTCGGCATGGAAGCGGACATGCTTGCCGTAATGGAAGCCATTCATGATCAGGTTGATAATGGCGCGCTGGACGGCCAGTTCGCGAATATTGACACGCAGATCTTCCGGCAGGCGTTCGGTTTGCAGCTTGTGGCCGGCGCGCGCCACATTATCGGTGATGGTGTCCATCAGCGCCCGCACCGATACGCTGTCGGTATTTTCGGACATTTCCCCGCGCGCGAAGGCCAGGTATTCGTCGATCATGTAGGCCATTTCCGAGACGTCCTGCTTCATGCGTGTGTTGGCCTCGTCCTGCTCTGACATGGCCAGTTCGAGCTTGAGGCGCGTAAGGGGCGTGCGCAGGTCATGGCTGACCGAGGCGAGCAGGGTGGTGCGCTGTTCGATCTGGCGCTGGATGCGCGCCTTCATCTTCAGGAAGGCTTCGGCGGCAGCACGAACTTCGGAAGCGCCATAGGGTTTGAAGCCGGGGTCTTCCTCATTGCGCCCAAATTTCTCAGCGGCCTGTGATAGCCGCTCGATGGCGCGCACCTGATTGCGGATAAACAGCATGGCGACGGCGGTGAGGATACAGGTGGCGCCTAGCATCCAGAAGATGAAGATATAGCCGGTGGTGGCGAAGGCGCGGTCCTTCGGTGCGATAAAGCGCAGAACGCCCTGCGCCGTCTGGACGCGGATATCGACAAAGCCGGGATAGCGCGTGGTATCGAACCAGTAGGTTTCCTGGAGTTGGTCGCCCAGCGCCTTGTCGATGGTGCGGTTAAGCGCCACGAAAATCGACGGGCGCAGGGTGGTCGGCAGTTTTTCGCCCTTTTTCAGGGTGATCGAAAGCTGCATCGATTGCTCGGCCTGGAGCCTGATCTTGTTCAGATTGGCGTCGACGGGATCTTCCTTATAGGCCTGCACCGCCCACGCGATGTCGCCGGCCAGCCCTTCGGAAAGCTTGGCTGTGACGGTCTGCCAGTGCAGATCGAAAAACACCCAGGTGATCGCCAGTTGCATCACTGCGATCGGCAGGACGATGATAAGCAGCACACGCGCCATCAGGGTGCGCGGGAACTTGCGTTTCAGCACGGCCGGCCAGAACTTGATTTTCGGCAGTTTACGCCGTGTGCCGGAAGCCATTAATCCGGTGCCAGCATGTAGCCCTTGCCACGCACGGTTTGCAGATAGCGCGGGTTCTTCGGGTCCTGCTCGATCTTGCGCCGCAGGCGGGTGACCTGGACATCGACGGCGCGGCCGGTGGTATCGACGCTGTCCTTGGCCAGATCCATACGATCGACCGGCACATTGGCGCGTTCCGCGAGATATTTCAGCAGTTGCGATTCTGCTTCTGTCAGGCGCACAAGGGTGCCGCTCTTGCTCAGTTCGGAGCGTTCGAGATCGAAACTGAACGGCCCCATAGTGATGGCCTTGGGCAGGGCGGGCTTGACGCCGGTACGGCGCAGGATGGCCTCGATGCGCAAAAGCAGTTCCTGCGGCTCGAAGGGTTTTGACAGGTAATCATCTGCGCCGATTGAAAGCCCCATGATGCGGTCATCGGGCAGGCCGCGCGCCGTCAGGATCAGGATCGGTACATTGGAATTGGCGCGCACCCATTTCGACAGCGAGAAACCATCCTCGCCCGGCATCATGACGTCGACGATCAGCAAATCGAAATCGAGCAGTTGCAGCATCCGCTTGGCGGCGTCGGCATGGGCCGCGGCAGTGACGCGGAAACCCTGCCGTGACAGGAACTCTTTCAGCAGGGTGCGGATGCGGTCATCGTCGTCAACCACAAGCAGGTGGCGGGTGGTTGCATCGTTCTGCCCTGTGGCCAGGCTCATTTCAGTGTTCTTTCTGTGGGTCTTTACGACGGCTCTAAACAGATATGTAAAGCCTGACTGATCACTATTCCTTTAATTTTGTAAAGTCCTGATCCGTCGCTTGATGGCGCCTGTCCGGTGGATGAAACAATTTCAGTTTACAATGCCGGGTTTCTATTGAACATAATCGGTATGTCCCCTTCTTTTGATAGCCCCGAGACGCCCGAACAGATCGCCATCCGTCAGGGTATGCAGAACGCCGACGTCATGAACGCGGCGCTGGCGCTTTACGATAACCGCCTGGAGGTCGCCGAGCCGCTTCTGCGCCAGCATCTCAAAAACGATCCGTTCGATGTGGCCGCCATCCGCATGCTGGCCGAGGTGGCGGCGCGCATCGGGCGCTATCGTGACTCGGAAAACCTGCTGCGCCGCGCTCTGGAACTGGCGCCGACCTTTGGCGCGGCCCGCGCCAATCTGGCCTCGGTGCTCTACAAACAAAACCGCGCGCCGGAAGCCATCGCCGAACTCGATAGTCTGCTTGATGGCGAGTCGGAAAATATCGGTCTCAGCAATCTGAAGGCGGCGGCGCTCAGCAAGATTGGCGGTTTCGATGAGGCCATCCAGCTTTATCAGGACGTGGTAGCCAAAGCGCCGAACCAGCCGAAGGTATGGATGAGCCTCGGCCATATGCTCAAGACGGTGGGGCGGCAGGAGGATGGGATCGCCGCCTATCGCACGGCGCTTGAGCTGACCCCGACGCTTGGCGAGGTATGGTGGAGCCTGGCCAATCTCAAGACGGTACGCTTCACGCCGGACGACGTGGCGGCGATGGAAAGCGCGCTCGCCCGCGACACCTTGCGCGATGAGGACCGCTTCCACCTCGATTTCGCGCTCGGCAAGGCTTATGAAGACCAGAAGGCCTACGCGCAAGCTTTCCGCCATTATGAGTCTGGCAACACGCTTCGGCGGGAGACGGTCGACTATAGCGCCGAAGACACCACGGCCTTTGTTGATCGCAGCGTGGCCCTGTTTACGCCGGAATTTTTCCAGGCGCGCGAAGGGCAGGGCTGCGATGCCCGCGATCCGATCTTTATTCTGGGCATGCCGCGTGCCGGCTCCACCCTGGTCGAGCAGATCCTCTCCAGCCACAGCCAGATCGAAGGCACCTCGGAACTGCCGGATATTCCGGCCCTGGCGCGCACGTCTAAGGATTATCCCAACCCGATTGCTGATTTGACACCGGAACGCCTGCGAGACCTCGGCGAAAGCTATCTGGCGCGTACTCGAATCCAGCGCAAGACCGGCCGTCCTTTGTTCATCGACAAGTTGCCGAACAACTGGGCGCATGTGCCCTTCGTCCACCTGATCCTGCCCAATGCCATCATCATCGATGCACGCCGCCATCCGCTCGGCTGCTGTTTCTCGAACTTCAAGCAGCATTTCGCCAAAGGTCAGGCCTTTTCTTACAGTCTGGACGATCTCGGCCGCTATTACGCCGACTATGTGCGCCTGATGAAGCATGTCGATGACGTCCTGCCAGGGCGGGTGCATCGGGTCTTCTATGAGCGCATGGTGGATGATACCGAGACGGAAGTGCGCGCCCTGCTGGCCGCCTGCGGACTGGAATTTGAGGCGGCGACCCTGCGTTTTCACGAAACCGAGCGTGCGGTGCGCACGGCCTCATCCGAACAGGTGCGTAAGCCGATTTTTCGCGAAGGCACCGAAGGCTGGCAGGGTTTCGAGCCGTGGCTAGAGCCGTTGAAGGCGGCCCTCGGCTCGGTACTGGAGGCCTATCCCAATGCGCCTCATTTCGCACATGCGAGATAACATAACCTAGGGTCAACCTTGCGGAAATATGCGGTATCCCTGTAATTTGCTTGCAAAACTGACATTCTGCTCGGGTGTTTGTGGCAAAAAGTGCGGCAATTGCGACACATTTGTGATCTCAATTTTGCGCCGCAACAGATGACCATTGACGCTTTTAAAAGCGAAGCACAGTCTCGAAGCCTTAAACCGACATACGGGGGCTATCCATGAATGCGCGTCGCTTAACCACCACCCTTCTGACGAGCACCATGCTCGCTACACTGCCAGCCTTTGCTTTTGCTCAAAGTACGCCCGCCACGGTCGCCGCGGGTGCGGACTCCGATGGCATCGAGGTCATCGTCACGGCACAGAAACGCTCGCAACGCCTGCAAGACGTACCGATCAGCATTCAGGTGCTCGGCACCAAGAAGCTGGATGAACTCAACATCTCTAATTTCAACGACTTCGCCGCCCAGCTCCCCAGCGTCTCGTTCCAGACCAGTTCGCCCGGCTCGACCAAAGTCTATTTCCGCGGCGTTGCCTCGGGCGGTGACGGCAATCACTCCGGCTCGCTCCCCAGCGTCGGCATCTATCTCGACGAACAGCCGGTCACCACGATCGACGGTGCGCTTGATGTCCACGTCTATGACATCGCCCGCATTGAATCGCTGGCCGGTCCGCAGGGCACACTGTACGGCGCTTCATCGGAAGCTGGCACCCTGCGCATCATCACCAACAAGCCGGATATGACCGGCACCTATGGCCGCTTCGATAGCGAAGTGAACAAGGTTACCGATGGCGGAATGGGCGGCCAGCTGGAGGGCATGTTCAACACCCCGATCGGCAGTAAGGCCGCCTTGCGCCTGGTCGGCTGGTACGAACACGACGCCGGCTATATCGATAATATTCCTGGCACGCGCACCTTTCTCGGCGCATCAGATGGGGATGGTGGTTACCTGCCCGGCATCACGGTCAACAATGATCAGTTCGTCAAGAAGGACTATAACGACACGGATATCGTCGGAGGCCGCGCAGCTCTGAAGGTCGACCTTGACGACAACTGGACGACGACGGCGACGATCATCGCGCAGGACACCAAGAGCCACGGCACCTATGCCTACGATACCTCGCTGGATGATCTGCAGGTTCAGCGCTTCTTCCCGGAAAGTGGCCATGACCGCTTCGCTCAGGCCGCGCTTACCGTTCAGGGCAAGATCGGCAATTTCGACCTGACCTATGCCGGCGCCTATATGGAACGCAAGGTCAATACGCAGTCAGATTACACTGACTACGCTGAGGCTTACGACGCGCTCTACGCTTCCTACGGCGGGGTCGCCAACTATCAGTACTTCACCAACGAAGCCGGTGACACCATCGATTCGCGTCAGACCATCTTCGGAACGGACAAGTTCACCAAGCAGAGCCACGAGTTCCGCATCGCCTCGCCAACCACCGACCGCCTGCGCTTCGTCGCCGGGGCCTTCTATCAATACCAGACGCACGACATCCTACAGGACTATCAGGTGCCCAACCTGTCAGCAGCCATGTCGGTCAATGGCTGGGAAGGTACGCTCTGGCTGACCAAGCAAAGCCGTATCGACCGCGACGCCGCCATCTTCGGCGAAGTCAGCTTCGATATCACGCCGAAACTGACCCTGACCGCCGGCGGTCGCTCCTTCACCTATGACAATTCGCTGATCGGCTTCTTCGGCTTTGGTCGCAGCCAAGGCTTCCTGGCCGGTACAGATGCGCCGAACGCTACCTATGGCTCTTCCGGCGTCCGTCGCTGCTTTACCACCGATACCTATGGCGTAGACAACCCCAAGGATCCGACCGGCACACTGATCACCAAGGGAGGTGTTGAAGGCACGCCCTGTACCGATCTCGGCGTCCAAAACGCCGACGGCTCCGTCTCGCCCAAGCACGCCAAGGGCAGCGGTTTCTCGCCCAAGATCAACCTTTCGTGGAAGGCCACACCGGGTCTCATGCTCTACGGCACCTATTCCAAGGGCTTCCGCCCCGGTGGCATCAACCGCCGCGCCAGCGTGCCGAACTACGCGCCGGACTATCTGAGCAATTTCGAACTCGGCTGGAAAGCCACCCTGTTCAACAAGACGGTCCACCTCAACGGCGCGCTCTATGATCAGAAGTGGGAGAGCTTCCAGTTCGCCTTCCTCGGTCAGAACAGCTTTACCGAAATCCACAATGGTCCGGACGCCGATATTAAGGGGCTGGAAATGGATCTGGCCTGGGTGCCGATGCAGGGGCTGACCATTGGCGCCAGCGGCGCTCTGACCAGCGCCAAGACCACCAGCAATCTCTGCGCCTTTGAGGGGGATCCGAACGAGGATTGCTCCGGCATCATCACGACCCACGAAACCCAGTATCCGGGCGGTGTCGCCACCGATGTCTACACTGATCACGAGGATTCGATCGCAGCCCCGATCGGCACCCGTCTGCCGATCACGCCGCAGGTCAAGCTGGCCGCCAACGTCCGCTATAGCTGGGATGTCGGCAAGTACAGCCCGTACTGGCAGATCGACGCCACCTATCAATCCGGCGCCTCGACCGATATTCGTGTCGCCCAGGCCGAGGCGCTTGGTCGCCTGCGAGGCTTCAAGGTCGTCAATCTGGCCGTTGGCGTCGAGTGGGACACATGGACGCTGGAGGCTTACCTGCGCAATGCCTTTAATGAGCGCGCCGAGTTGTCACGCTATGTTCAGTGCAGCATCTGTTATCAGCGCACCTATATCGTGCCGAATACACCGCAAACCTTCGGGGTGCGCCTCGGTTCGTCGTTCTAGTCTCGTTACACACGTATGATAGGGAGGCGGGTTCCTTGGCGGAGCCCGCCTTTCTGCATAGACATGCGGCTGTCACAAATCCTGCACATGCCATCACTATAGCTTTTTGTTTGTTGCCGGCTCAGGAGTAGCTACGTGCCCATCCATTATGGTCTTGAAAACGCGCAGAGCCTGCTGGGGATCGTGGTCATCCTGCTGATCTGCTGGGGACTATCCGAGAACAAGCGCAAGTTTCCCGTTTTCCTGGCCATTGGCGCCATCGGCCTTCAGGTCGTTCTGATCCTGGCCCTGTTCGCTATCCCGCAATCGCACGTGATGCTTGGGGGCATAGCCAACGGCATGACGTCCCTCTCAGCCGCCACCGATCAGGGTATGCAGTTCGTCTTTGGTTATATGGGCGGCGGCGCGCAGCCCTATCAGGTGGTCAATGAAGGCGCGTTGTTCGTCTTCGCCCTTCGGGTTTTGCCGCTAATCCTCGTCATTTCGGCACTGTCGGCCCTGTTGTGGCATATTGGTGTGCTTAAAATCATCATTCGTGGCTTCGGCTATGCTTTTGAAAAGCTGATCGGGCTCGGCGGCGCCACGTCGCTTGGCGTCGCTTCCGGCATCTTCGTCGGCAATGTCGAGAGCCTGATCATCATCAAGGGTTATCTCGACAAACTCACCCGCTCCGAACTGTTCGTGCTGGTCGTGGTCGGCATGGCCAATGTCGCCGGCTCCACCATGGTGGCCTATGTCCTGATCCTGCAACACGTCCTGCCCAATGCGGCGGGGCATATACTGGCGGCGGCCATCGTCTCCGCGCCGGCGGGCGTGCTGCTGGCGCGCATCATTGTGCCCGACCTGATGAACCACAAGGTCGAGAAGCTCGATTACGACAGTGCGCTGAAATATGATTCCGCCATCGACGCCGTGTCGAAAGGCACGGTCGACGGCATGATGGTGGCGGTCAATATCGCCGCCATTCTGATCGTCATGGTAGCCTTGGCGGCGCTCACCAACATGATCCTGAGCGTGATTCCGCCGATTGGCGGTCAGCCGGTGACCATCGAGCGCGCGCTCGGTGTCGCCTTCACGCCGCTGGCCTGGCTGATTGGCGTGCCGTGGAACGAAGCGGCCAAGGGCGGCGAAATACTCGGCATCAAGATGGTGCTGACCGAGTTTGTCGCCTTCCTCAAGCTGGCGGCGATTCCCGTGGTCGAGATGACGCCGCGCACGCGTATCCTGCTGACTTACGCCACCTGCGGCTTCGCCAATATCGGCTCGGTCGGCATTACGGTTGCGGGCTTTGGCGCACTTATGCCGGATCGTCGGCCAGAGATCATGACCCTGATCTGGAAAGCGCTGGCGGCGGCGTTCCTGGCGACCTGCCTGTCGGCGGCAATCGTCGGCGCCCTGCCGAATGCGGTGTATGGGCTTTAAGCATCGCCCGAAGGCTTGGAGGCGATGCGCGCCATGATGCCCGAATAGCTCAGCAGGATGCGGTCGCCACAGGTCAGTTGGCCGCGGCCAAAGACGACCGACTTGCCGGCGCGGGTGATCTCGCCGGTCGCCACGATGATGTCGCCTTCGCGGCCGGGGCTCTGAAACTGCGAGTCAAGTTGCAGGGTGACCGCGCCCCCATCGCCCAGATGGGGCAGGGCGAAAACGAATAAAGATGTGTCGGCCAGGGTGAGCAGACAGCCGCCGTGCACCGTGCCGCCGCCGTTTAAATGGCGCTTTTCCGCCTTGAAGGCCACTTTGACGTTGGCGGGATCATCGGACTGGTAGTAATAGGGCCCAACAAGGCCGTTGAAGTTTTCGCCTTCGGGCGACAGCACCCAACCCGCGAAATCGCCTTCGGTCACCTTTATCAGCTCACGCTCACTCATCTTGCAACTCCGGAGTAATCACACATGTCTCAGCTTATCGAAGAGACGCTTTTGGGGCTCTTATCGCAGGTGCGAGACGGAGAGTCCATAAGCCCCAACGATGTCGCCAAGGCGGTTAATGCCGAACAGTGGCGCCGAGAACTGCCCAAGGTGCGCGGCGTGATCATCGGCCTGGCGCGTCAGGGCAAGCTGGAAGTTCTGCGCAAAGGCAAGCCGATTGAGCCGGAAGGCTTTAAGGGCGTCTATCGCGTACGTCTGCCGCAAAAGGCCTGATCTCACAGGCGGCAGAGATCGTAAGTTCTTATCTGTTACCGCCTGTGGTAAAAAGTGAACACTTCCGTACAGTTTTTTTATGTTCACTATTGCCATTTTATCAATATGAAGCCTCTATGATCCGGCAACCGATACGTTATTAATGTCTGTGACCTTTGCCGAATTCCATGCCCAAGGCGCCACCACCCGTTATCAAGGCTGATTTTAACCTCACGTTGCCTAAAAAGGGCGGCGCAAAGGGCGATTTTATCCCTGTTCTGAACCTAACCGGGCAATGGATCGTCACTCGTCTCGCAGGTCTGTCGTCACGGTTGGTGTCAGCGCTTAAAAAGCATGACAAGGTGCGCATTACAGGTGAGGGGCTTGAGGCCCTGGATACTGCTGGCGCCTTTACCTTGCGACAGGCGGTGGCGGACAAGCTTGACGGCGACATTTTTACCGACAATGAAAACTACGCCCGCATCTATGCTCTGGTGACGACCTGCAAGGGCGATGTCGATGCCTATGAGCAGGACAACCCGTCAAAACAAAAGTTCTGGCTGCATCCTGTCTATTATGTGCTGGAACACCTGGGCCGGATCATGTCGGCTTTCGGACGCGGCTTTATCAATCAGTCCGTCTTTATGGGCCACGTCATCACCCTATGGATGCTGTCGATCGTGCGGCCGTCACGAGTTCCGCTGGGCGGCGTTGTTCAACATCATGCAGCGTGCCGGGCTTGAATCCCTGCCGATTATCTTCTTCACCAATATGTTCGTCGGTGCGACCCTGGCCTTTCTGTTGGTGCTGACATTGAAACAGTTTGGCGCTGCCGTTTTTGCGGTCGATATGGTCGCTATCGGCGTGTTGCGCGAATTTGGTCCGCTGATCGCCGCCGTCCTGATCAGCGGTCGCAGCGCCTCGGCCTTCGCTGCCGAAATCGGTTCGATGAAGATCAATCAGGAAATCGATGCCATGCGTGTGATGGGTATCGATCCTTACGAGGCGCTGGTGCTGCCGCGCGTCATTGCTCTGGTCATCATGATGCCGCTGATTACCTTTGTCGGCATGTTCGCCGGCATGCTGGGCGGTGCCCTGGCCATCTGGGGCTCACTCGGTAATGGTCCGGCGTTCTTTGTGCAGCGCATGTATGATTATGTGCCGGCGGTCAATCTGTTCGTCGGCATGATCAAGACGCCGTTTCTCGCCATCACCATCGCTGTCGTCGGCTGCCGCATGGGCATGACCGTGAAGGACGATGTCATTTCGCTCGGTCGTCAGGTGACCACGGCGGTTGTGCAGTCGATTTTCCTCGTCTTCATGATCGACGCTATTTTCGCCATGCTCTTTAACGGATTTGTATTCTGATGAAGAGAAAGAACCTCGCACCGCTGGATAACGAAAGTGACGATCCCATCGTCATCACCGGTCTGAACAACAGCTTCGGCACCAATGTGATCCACGAAAATCTCGACCTCACCGTCAAGCGTGGGCAGATCCTGGGCATTGTCGGCGGCTCTGGCTCCGGCAAGACCGTGCTGCTCAATTCGATCCTTGGCCTGCAAAAGCCGAAGTCGGGCGATATCCGCATTTTCGGCCACAAGCTCTATGAGGGCAGCGAAGAGCGGACGCGACAGATAAAAGCCAAGACCGGTGTGCTGTTCCAGAGCGGCGCTCTGTTCTCGACCTTGAGCGTGGTCGAGAACATCATGACCCCCATCATGGAATTTACCCGTCTCAGCCGGACGGAGGCCCGCGCCATCGCCCTGATGAAGATGTCACTGGCGGGATTGCCGTTGCGGGCCGCGGAACTGGCGCCCTCGGAGCTTTCGGGTGGTATGATCAAGCGCACCGCTTTGGCACGGGCGCTGGCGCTCGATGCGCAGCTTTTGTTTCTCGATGAACCCACCGCCGGGCTGGACCCGATCGGCGCGGCCGCTTTTGATACCCTGATCCGTGAACTTGCGGACAGTCTCGATCTCACCGTCTTCATGATCACGCACGATCTTGATAGTCTCTATGCTATCTGTGACGAAATCGCCGTTCTGGCGGAACGGCACGTGGTGGAAAAGGGCCCTGTCGAGGTGCTGGAAAAATCAACCCATCCCTGGATTCATGAGTATTTTCATGGCCCCAGAGGTAAACTCAAGGCTTAAGGTTATGGAACGTCAAGCCCATTATGCTCTCGTCGGTCTGGCCACCTTCGCTCTGGCGCTGGTGTTGCTCGTCTTTGCCTTCTGGTTTATCCAGTTCGATTTCAATAAGAATTTCGGCACCTATGAGGTCGAGTTCAACACGCCGGTCGATGGTCTGACCAAGGGCGCCGAGGTCCACTTTAACGGTATCAAGGTCGGCGAGGTGACGAGCCTGCGCCTCGGCAATGCCAACACCCACCAGGTGATCGCGACCGTGCAGCTTGATGAAGGCACGCCGGTGCGTGTCGATTTGGTGGCTTCGCTGGAGCCACAAGGCATCACTGGTCTCTATTACATGCAGATATCGCCGGGTTCGGCCAATGCGCCTCTGCTCAAGCATGAGCCTAACGCGCCGCCGCCGCTTATCCATTCCGAGGAAAGCGCGCTATCAAAGCTGCTCTCAGGGTCGGGTTCTGTGATCGAGAACACCTATGAAAGTCTCAACCGCGTCAACCGGCTGCTTTCCGATCAAAATATCAAGACCTTCTCTGACAGCCTGACCAACCTGAAGGACATCACGGCCATGCTGAAGGGCCGTGAACAACTGATCGATGACACTCACGAAGCCATTATCAGCGCCGGTCAGGCCGCCGATGCGGTGACCAAGCTGGCCAATTCGACCAACGGCGTGGCCTCTGAGAAACTGCCGGAAACCATGGACCAGATCAATGCGGCGACCAAAAAACTGGCCGATGCCGCCGATCACGTCAGCGCCCTAGCTGAACTCGATGAAGGCCCCGGCCGATCAACTCAACACGCAGACGCTGCCGGAATTGCAGGAATCCCTGCGCAATCTCAATGAAGCCTCGTCTTCGGTGCGCTCGCTGGTCGACAGCGTGCAGGCCAGCCCGCGGGGCCTGGTCAACAAGCCGGTCGCCAAGGAAAGAAAGGTGAGCCAATGAAAAAGCTCGTAAAAACCCTGATGGTCGCGGGTCTGGCGATCAGCCTGAGCGGTTGCGTCACGCTGCTGCCCAAGACCAAGCCAGCGCAGCTTTATCGCTTTGGCTATGAGCCGGAATTGGTAGAGCAAAAGGCGCAGACGGCGGTTATGCCGAACAAGCCGCCGCTTGGCCTCATCTTTGGCGGGATTACCTTCCCGAAGGATAGTGCCGGAGATCAGATCCTGACGGTCGATGGCGCGCAGGCCGCCTACGTGGCTGAGGCGCGCTGGACCACCGGCGCCTCCAGCCTGTTTAGTGATGCTGTCACGACCGGATTTGCCCGCACGGCTAAGACGGTGACGCTGGAGCCGCGCGTGCCCACAGCGGCCAACTATCGGATCGACATCAGTGTGCGCAAGTTCGAGACCAGCTATACGCGCAACAAGCCGACCGTATCGATTGCACTCGACGCTCGCCTGATCCGCATTTCCGATCGCGTCGTCGTGGGGCAGAAATTCATCAGCGCCGATGTCGCCGTGCGCCGTAACGATATGAGTTTGATGGCCGATGGTTATAATCAGGCGACGACGCAGGTCGTGGCGGGGCTGATTGATTTCAGCGAAACAACGCTGGCGCCTTTTGTCGCCGCTCAGCCTCTGGCGCCGAATGTGCCGGCGACCCCGGGCCAGAAGGTCGAAGGACTTTAAGAAAGTTTATCCATAGATGAGCCAGATAAGCACAGATGATATGTGCGCGTTATCGTTTGCAGAGAGCATGAATTAGAGCGTGTTCCGATCTGACTGGATCAGATCGGCGCTCTAATTTTTTGTTTT
Source organism: Asticcacaulis sp. MM231 (assembly GCF_964186625.1). Classification (NCBI taxonomy): domain Bacteria; kingdom Pseudomonadati; phylum Pseudomonadota; class Alphaproteobacteria; order Caulobacterales; family Caulobacteraceae; genus Asticcacaulis; species Asticcacaulis sp. MM231. Next base: position 2,308,470 of record NZ_OZ075108.1, on the reverse strand, counting down.
GACGCGCTTTTTTATCCGAAAAGTGCGTCACACTTTTCGGAAAGCGCTCTAAAATGGAAAAGGCGGCCTTTAGGCCGCCAATTCTTTATCTGTGCTTATCTGACTTATCCTTGAATAAACCTTTTCTCTACAAAGCCACCTCATAAGCCGCCTCGGTCTTTTCGGCGATCTCTTCCAACGTCACGTCCGGCGCCAGCTCGATCAGCTTCAGGCCTGAGCGGTCGGGCTTGACCTCGAAAACTCCAAGCGTGGTGATGATCAGATTGACCACGCCTGTGCCGGTCAACGGCAGGTCGCACTTTTTCAATACCTTGGATTCACCGAGCTTGTTGGCGTGGTCCATGACGACGACCACGCGCTTGACGCCGGCCACCAGATCCATGGCCCCGCCCATCCCCTTGACGAGCTTGCCGGGAATCATCCAGTTGGCGATGTCGCCGTTTTCGGCCACTTCCATGGCGCCCAGGATGGTCAGGTTGATGTGGCCACCGCGGATCATGGCGAACGAGTTCCGCAGAAGAGAAATAGCTCGTCTCATCCAGTTCGGTGATGGTCTGCTTGCCGGCATTGACCAGGTCGGCGTCGATCTCATCCTCGGTTGGGAAGGGGCCCATGCCGAGCATGCCGTTTTCCGATTGCAGGGTGACGGTCATGCCGGCGGGAATATGGTTGGCCACCAGAGTTGGAATACCAATGCCGAGATTGACGTAAAAACCGTCCTTCAGTTCTTTTGCTGCGCGTTCAGCCAGTTGGTCTCTTGTCCAGGGCATTTATGCCTCCTCTTTGGCAGTTTTATTTTGCGCTATCGCTTCGCTGCTTGAGCGCACGGTGCGTTGCTCAATGCGCTTTTCAAACGTGCCCTGCACGATGCGATCGACATAGATGCCTGGGGTATGGATATTGTCGGGATCGAGCGCGCCGACCGGCACGATTTCCTCGACCTCGGCGATGCAGACCTTGCCGGCCGTCGCCATCATCGGGTTGAAATTGCGCGCTGTCTTGCGGTAGACCAGATTGCCGCGGGCATCGCCCTTCCACGCCTTGATGATGGACAGATCAGCAGTCAGGCCGGTTTCCAGCACGTAATCACGATCACCGAAGCGCTTGATCTCCTTGCCTTCGGCGACGATCGTGCCGACGCCGGTAGCGGTATAGAAGCCGGGGATGCCCGCGCCGCCGGCGCGTATGCGCTCAGCCAGCGTCCCTTGCGGATTGAATTCCAGTTCAAGTTCGCCGGCGAGATATTGCCGCTCGAATTCCTTGTTTTCACCGACGTAAGAACTGATCATTTTTTTGATCTGGTGCGTGGTCAGCAACTGGCCAAGGCCGAAGCCATCAACGCCGGCATTGTTGGAGATAACGGTCAGACCGCTGACGCCGGAATCGCGCAGGGCGGCGATCAGGTTTTCCGGGATGCCGCACAGGCCGAAGCCGCCGGACATGACGGTCATGCCGTCGAAGGCTAAACCTTCGAGGGCGGTTTTGGCGTCGGGGAAGACTTTGGGGGAACTGGGCATGGAATCCTCTGGCTGAGGGTTGTTTCTGCCTCTGACCTAAGCGCAAACTGCGGGTAATGTCACCTCAATTTTGTGCAGTGCGACAGTCTGGCGCTGGTGTTATTTATGCCCAACTATTTCTGCAAGAAAGGTTTCAGTGAAACCTCCGGATCGGCGATGGTGTCGTCCAGTGCGACGCCCTTGGCGATCAAAAGCTTGGCGGCCATGAAATCGGCCGGCCTGCTGACGCACTCGGCGGTCATCATGTGGCCATCGCCGTCAAGATGGAAGACGCTGAAGGCGCCACTGGCCGGATCGCCGCGAACCAGAGCGCGGCAATCCTGGCGCAGCAGACCGGCGATTTGCAGCTTGAACTCATATTGATCCGACCAGAACCATGGAGTCTCCAGAATCGGCGGCTTGTAGCCGGTGATCGCGGCGGCGGCCTGTTTGGCCTGTTCCAGCGCATTGGGCACGCTCTCCAGTCGGAAGCGGCCGTCATAAATGGGCAGGGTGCGCGAGGTGACGTCACCGATGGCAAAGATATGCGCGTCGCTGGTGCGGGCTTGTTCGTCGACAATAATCCCATTGGCGGTGGCAAGGCCAGCCTGAGTGGCCAGGTCGTCATTGGCCAATGCGCCGATGCCAACCAGCAGCAGGTCAAATTCGTGGGTGCGGCCATCGGCCAGATGCACCACCTTACGGTCGCCCTGACCGAGGCACAGTTCGGTGACGCTGGCCTCGGTGATGATGCCGACGCCGCGCCCCTTGTGCATATCGGTGAAGAAGTCCGACAAGGCTTGCGAGGCGACGCGCGCCAGGATGCGGTTTTCGCGCTCGAACACGGTGACTTCGCAATCGAGATGGCGAGCGGAGGCGGCGACTTCGAGCCCGACATAGCCGGCACCGATCAGGCCTATCCGGTGTCCCGGACGCAGGGCGTTTTTGAGCGCTTCTGCGTCATCGAGCGTGCGTAACAAATGGTGCGGCACCCGATCGGCGCCGGGCACGGCGAAGGGGCGAGCCTTGGAGCCGGTGGCGATGATCAGGTGGTCATAGGAAATGTGTTCGCCGTTCAGCAGGGTGATGGCCTTGCCGGCGGGATCGATGGCGACGGCTTGCGTATCCGTGCGGACGGTCATGGCCTGATCGGCATAAAAGGTATCGCCGCGCAGATAGAGATCATCGAGCGAGGCGTCGCCCTTGAGCCAGGCCTTGGACAAAGGCGGACGCTGATAGGGCAGGTAGGGCTCGGCGCCGATAAGGGTGATCGGTCCGGTGTGACCGTACTGGCGCAGAAAACCGGCGGCCGCTCCGCCGGCGTGACCGGCGCCTATGATGACAACGCTTTGAGACATGTGTTCTCTCAATAGAAGCAAGAAACCCCACCACCATCTACGCTTCGCTTGATGGTCCCCCTCCCCGACAAGCGGGGAGGTACAAGGTTTAATATTTTTTCTTGATCCTCCCCACTTGTTGGGGAGGGGGACCGACGGGTTCTTACCCGTTGGTGGTGGGGTATCTTACTTAATTAGACGCCTTCCGGCACCGGGAAGTGATTTTGCAGGCAGAAGGCCTTGATCGTGTTGTTGAGCAGGCAGGCGATGGTCATGGGACCGACGCCCTTCGGCACCGGCGTGATGGCCAGAGCACGGTCTCTCGCACCATCGAAATCGACATCGCCGACCAGCTTACCCTTACCATCCACTTCAATGCGATTGATGCCGACATCGATCACGTAGGCGTCGTCCTTCACCCAGTCACCGGTGATGAACTTCGGACGGCCGACGGCGGCCACCAGGATATCGGCGGCGCGGCAGACTTCGGCCAGATCCTTCGTCCTGGAGTGGGCGATGGTGACGGTGCAATCCTGCCCCAGCAGCAGTTGCGCCATCGGCTTGCCGACGATGTTCGAGCGCCCTACGATGACGGCGTTCTTGCCGGCCAGCGTATCGCCATGGGCCAGCGCCGCGTCCTTCAGCAGCATCAGCGAACCGAGCGGCGTGCAGGGCACGATGCCATCGAGGCCCACGGCCAGCTTCCCAGCGTTGATGACATGGAAACCGTCGACGTCCTTATCAGGGTTGATAGCGTCGATCACCTTAAGCGATGACATATGCTTCGGCAGGGGAAGCTGCACCAGAATGCCGTTGACGACATTGTCGCGGTTCAGGTCATCGATCAGGTGAAGCAGTTCGTCTTCGGAGGTGGTGTCGGGCAGGCGGATGGTGCGCGATTCCATGCCGATCGCCTGGGTCATCTCGCCCTTTGACTTGACATAAACCTGGCTGGCGGGATCGTCACCGACGATGACCACGACGAGGCATGGCGTCAGGCCATGGGCCTCTTTCAGGTTGGCGACATGGACGGCCAGACGGTCGCGCAGGCTCTTGGCGTAACCGGCACCATCGATAATGTTGCCGCGCTCGGCGGTTTTCTGGTGGAAGGGAGCACTCATCGGGACACCTGCAATTTAAAGGGCCGCCACAAGCGCCTCAACGAGCGGGCGCAGGGTATGACTCAAAGGGGCGGCGATGCGGGCGTCATACAGGTGCGGCGTGGTGGAGTCCAGATAAGTGTCCTGAACAATTTCAATCTGGAGGGCCTGAATCTGTGGTGACAGGGCCCCGTAGTACCGCGTGGTATAGCCGCCCTTGAAGCGACCATCGAGGATATGACTATAGGCATTTGTTTTAGCTCGCCAATCCTCCAGCGTCTTCAAGGTGTCGCCACGTAGGGTCTGGCCGGAATTGGTGCCGAAGTTGAGATCGGGCAGGCGCCCCTCGAACAGGCTGGGGATCACGCCGCGGATCGAATGCGCGTCGATCAGAAGCGCCTTGCCATGACGTGCAACGGCGGCGTCGAGGGCGGCTCTGAGCTGGTCGTGATAGGGCTGCCAGTAGTGTTCGCGCCGATCGACGACCTCCGCAGCGCAAGGGTTATGGCCTTCGGGATAGATCGGATTTTGGTCGAAGTCGCTGATGGGGCAGAGGCCGGTCTCGAACTTGCCGGGATAGAGATTGTTGCCAGCCGGATCGCGATTGAGGTCGATGACATAGCGCGAATGGGTGGCGAAAAGCGTCGTGGCGCCTAGGTCTTTGGCAAAATCGAACAGGCGATGGACGTGGAAATCGGTTTCGCGCACGGCCCGGCCGGTGTCGTTCAGCTTGGCGGCTATATCGGGCGGAATATAGGTGCCGACATGCGGCGCGGCGATGACAAGCGGCGACGTGCCTTCGTGAAAGGCAAAGACGGGATGATCCGTGGTCTGATGGTCAGAGGGCATGGTTTCAGTTGAACCTATGCCGGCGCGAACTGTCAAGCCGTGACTTCGCCAGCCTTAACCATCAGTGGCCAGGTAAGAGTGCGCGGTTGCTCCGGATCGCCCCACAGCGCTTGCAGTACGGGCGCATAACCATCGATCGGGTTGTCGCCGGCGTCTTTTTCCATGCGTACCGTGGCCGACCAACTACGGAAATAGCCGAGCAGGCGTTTCATATCCCATTGCGCGGTCATGGCGAAGTCGGGCACGGGCAGGGCGACGAAAGGGAAGGCCAGGTTGGTGTAGCCATTCTCGACGTCGTGGCGTTGCGGCGGCCAGTAGGGACCAACGATATCGTTATGCAGATGCGCCACCGCCTGGGTGAGATCGTCATCATCGGTCGTAAGCAGGCCATAGCTCCAGACGGCGATGACGCGTTCCGGCTTGAGCACGCGCTTGACCTCGGCATAGAAGGCGTCAAGATTGAACCAATGCAGGGCCTGCGCCACGGTCACCAGATCGGCAGATGCATCGGCCAGGCCGCTCATGTCGTCAACCCTATAGGTGATGCGCGGATGCTGAGGAGCAGAGTTGAGTTGTTCGGCGCTGATATCGGTGGCCTGCACGCGCTGAAAACGCTCCGCCAAGGCTAATGACGCCTGTCCCGACCCGGCGCCGGCGTCCCAGACCTGGTCGCACGCCGGTGTCAGGGTGGCCAGCCAATCGAAAAGCGCCGCCGGATAGGTCGGGCGGGCTTCGGCATACTGTCGGGCGACGGTGGAAAAATGGTCGGTCATGACGGGCTGATTAAGCGCCGCGATCCTGACGTGGTCAAGGGCGCCTTTGCGAAAGGGTATATCTTGCCTTGCCATGTAGGGCTTCGTACCTAGATACTGTCTCTTGAAGATTCTGAGGGCGCATCATGGACATTCATCTCTTACTCAATGTGTTCGTGTTCCTGCTGGCGGGCTGTCTCGTCGTGCCGCTGGCGCAGCGCTTCAAACTCGGTTCCGTGTTGGGCTACCTGATCGCCGGCGTTATTATCGGCCCCTTCGTGCTGGGCCTGATCGGCGACGCTGACAAGGTGATGCACTTCGCCGAATTCGGTGTCATCATGATGATGTTCCTGATCGGCATGGAGCTTGAGCCGGCCATTCTGTGGCGCCTGCGCCGGCAGATCGTGGGCTTAGGCGGTCTGCAGGTGACGGTGACCGCGCTGGCCCTGATGGTGGTGGGCATCGTGCTCGGCCACGGCTGGCAGGCCTCGCTGGCCATCGGCATGGCACTGGCGCTGTCCTCGACCGCGCTGGTCATGCAGATGTTGAACGAGAAGAACCTGACCCATTCGGTGGTCGGCGAAACGTCTTTCTCGATCCTGTTGTTTCAGGACATCGCCGTCATCCCTATCCTCCTCATCATCCCCATTCTGGCCACCACGCTCAATTTCGGGGTTATGCCGGTCGTGGAGGGGGCGGAAAGCGCCAGCCTGATCGCCCACTGGCCGGCCTGGTTGCAGCCGATCGCCGTCATCGCCGTCATCGCCGCGGTTATCCTGGCTGGCAATTATCTGTCGCGCTATGTCTTCCAGGCCATCGCCCGCGCCAATCTGCGCGAGGTCTTCACCGCGGTTTCACTGGCCCTGGTGTTCGGCGTGACCATCCTGATGGAACTGGTGGGCGTCTCGCCGGCGCTCGGCGCCTTTATTGCCGGAGTTGTGCTGGCCAACTCCGAATACCGCCGCACCATCGAATCCGATATCGAACCCTTCAAGGGGCTGTTGCTTGGCCTGTTCTTCATCTCGGTCGGGATGGGGATGGACTTCACCGAATTTACCCATCACCCGCTCGGATTGGTGGGCGCGGTGATCGGGCTTATGCTGATCAAGGGTGTCATCCTGTATGGCCTCGGTCAGATATTCAAGCTCGACAGCGCGCCCGCCATGGGGCTGGCGCTCGGTCTGTCACAGGGCGGGGAGTTCGCCTTCGTCCTTCTGCAACTTATCGGCGGATTGAAGATCATCGATCCGCACGCGCAAAAGTTCCTTGTGCTGGTCGTGGCGCTTTCCATCGCCGCCACGCCGATCCTGACCACCTTGTTCTCCAGGTTTATCCTGCCGCGTTTCATGAGCGCCCTGCCGGAGCGCGATTACGATGTCATCAACGAGCATAACCCGGTGATCATCGCCGGCTTTGGCCGCTTCGGGCAGATCGTCGGTCGTTTTATGCTGTCGCAGGGGCTCAAGGTGACGGTTCTGGAGAAGAACCCCGATCAGGTCGAATTGCTGCGCCGCTTTGGCTCCAAGGGCTATTTCGGTGACGCCACGCGCCTGGATCTGTTGCGTTCGGCCGGTCTGGCGGAGGCGCGCATGCTGGTGGTGGCGGTCGATGACGCTGAAAGCGCAGTCGAGATCGTCAAGCTGAGCAAGCTGCATTTCCCGAAGCTCCTGGTCTATGCGCGGGCGAGAAACCGCCGTCACGCCTACGAACTGCACAAGGCCGGCGTCGACTATTATCACCGCGAAACACTCGATTCGTCACTCACCCTGGCGCGCGACGCCATGATCGCCATGGGCTATGCCAAGGCCGATATCGAACGCAAGGCCAAGAAGTTCCGCGCGCACGACATTCAGACTCTGCGCCGTTCGTTCGAGTTTTTCGAAAGTGAGCCGGATATGATCAACTTCGCCAAGCTGTCCCGCGAGGAACTGGAAGGCATCCTGAAGGAAGACCAGCAGGAGTCTTGAAGACTTCGGGAATAAAAGGGGATGGTGGACGCGGCAGGGATTGAACCTGCGACCCTTCGCGTGTGAAGCGAATGCTCTCCCGCTGAGCTACGCGTCCATGACCGGTGGCCGATAAAACGTTTCGGCTGTCGAGGAAGCGGCGTCTTAGCGTGCGCAAACGCGACACGCAAGAGCCTTTTCTATTTTATGCACCTCATAACCGCCGCCGGCAGATCACGATAGTGATCGAGCAGGGCGTCGGCATTGAGTTCGGCCAGAGGGCGCTCGCTATAGCCGTGCGTGAACAGGATGCATGGCACATCAGCCGCCTTGGCGGTCAGGAAGTCGGTTTCCGAGTTGCCGATCATGATGACGTGGCGCATATCTCCGCCCATTTCGTCGATACAGGCCTTGAGGTGACCGGCGGCGGGTTTTTTATGACGCACCACGTCTGCGCCCTTGATCGAGCCAAAACGTTGCGAAAGCCCTAGCGTTTCGAGCAGCTTGACCGCCAGATAGTTGGGCTTGTTGGTGCAGACGGCAAACCGCGCGCCGGCGGCTTCAAGCGTATCAAGCGCCGTCACCATGCCGTCATAAATGCGGCTATGGTCGTTGATATGCGCTTCATAAAGTGTCAGCAGGCGATGGAGCAGGGGCTTTTCCTCGTCCTGCGACAGCGGCGGCTGGCCGGCGAGGGCATAGGCGCGGCGCAGCAGTTCCATGGATCCGCGGCCAATCATCGGGCGGGCCTCATCAAGGTGAAACGGCTTGATGCCGGCTTCGGCCAGAACCTTGTTCAGGGCGTCGATGATGTCCGGTGCGGTATCCACCAGCGTACCGTCCAGGTCAAAGGCGAGAATATAACCGTTTAAATCCATTTTTATCGTAGGTCTCCGGCCGTTCGTGTCGAATAGTCATTCCGCTTTGGTTCGCTTTGGGCTAAATCGGCCTGATCCGCAAATTAAAAAAGAGTCGTCCTATGGCTGAAATCGCAAGCATCCGCCGCGCCGCTGTTCTCCTGGCTGCGGGGCAGGGCACGCGCATGAAGTCGCCCCTGCCGAAGGTGCTGCACCGGATCGGCGGGCGCACCATGCTCGATCGGGCCATCGATGCAGCCTATGAGGTCGGGTGCGAACGGGTAATTGTGGTGGTTGGCAACCATAGTCCGGCGGTGCGCGAGACGGCGACCAGGCGTGTGGGCGCGGAGAATATCGTGACGCAGGACCCGCCCATGGGCACGGCGCACGCGGTTAATGTGGCGCGTGAAGCCTTGGCCGGTTTCGATGGCAAGGTCATTATCACCTATGCAGACAGCCCGCTTATGGCCGCCAAGGTGCTGGAGCCGGTGTTCGCGCTTGAGGCCGATATGGTGGTGCTGGGCTTCGAGGCCGCCGATCCGGCCGCCTATGGCCGTCTGGTGCTGGAAGGTGATAAGCTCAACGCCATTGTCGAGATGCGTGAGTGCACGCCGGAACAGCTCAAGATCAAGGCCTGTAATTCGGGCGTCATTGCCTGTGACCGCGCCTTGCTGTTCTCGCTGCTGGCCGAAGTGAAGAATGAGAATTCCAAGGGCGAATATTACCTGACCGATATTGTTGGGCTGGCACGCGCACGCGGTTTGCAGCCGCGGGTGACCATGGCTGAGGAAAACGAGGTGCTGGGCGCCAACGGACAGGCCGAACTGGCGGTGATCGAGAAGGTCTGGCAGGACGGCGTGCGCCGCGCCTTTATGGGCAATGGCGTGCATATGCTAGCGCCGGAAACCGTTTTCTTTTCCTATGACACCGAGATCGCGGCGGGCGTGACCATTGAGCCGAATGTGGTCTTCGGCGAGGGCGTAACGGTTGAGGCCGGCGCGGTGATCCGGGCGTTTTCGCATCTCGAAGGTGCTAGGGTCGGCGAGGGGGCGCTGATCGGTCCCTACGCCCGTCTGCGGCCGGGGGCTGTGATCGGCAGGGACGCCCATATCGGCAATTTCGTCGAGGTGAAGAACGTGACGATCGGTGAGGGCGCCAAGGCTAATCATCTGAGCTATCTGGGCGATGGCAGCGTGGGGGCGGGCTCTAATATTGGCGCCGGCACCATCTTCTGCAACTACGATGGCTATTTCAAATACAAGACCACCATTGGTGAGCGCGCCTTTATCGGCTCCAACACCTCGCTGGTGGCGCCGGTGACGGTAGGTGATGGCGCGATGACCGGCTCCGGTTCGGTGATCACCGAGGACGTGGCGCCGGGGGCTCTGGCCCTCGATCGCGCGCAACAGATTGAAAAGGCGGGCTGGTCAACGGCCTTCCGTGAACGCAAGGCGGCTGAAAAGGCCGCCCAAAAAGGTAAAAAGTGATGACCGCTGACGAACAGAAGAAACAGGTGGGGGATGCTGCCGTCGCCTATGTCAAGGACGGTATGAAGGTGGGCTTGGGCACAGGCTCGACGGCGGCATGGTTTGTCAAGGCGGTGGCCGAACAGGTCAAGGCCGGCATGAAACTGACCCTCGTCTCGACCTCGATCCAGACGACGCAACTGGCGCAAAGCCTGGGGTTGGTGATCAAGGACATCAACGATGTCGGGATGTTAGATCTGTGTGTTGATGGTGCGGATGAAGTCGGCCCGGGTTTGGCGCTGATCAAGGGCGGTGGCGCGGCCCTCCTGCGCGAGAAGCTGATCTGGGAGCAGGCGAACTCGTGCATTGTCATCGCCGACGCCGCCAAGCATGTGGCAACTTTGGGTAAGTTCGCTCTGCCGATCGAGGTCGAGCCCTTCGCCTGGAAGGGCACGGTCAACCGGATTTCCGACGTTCTGATCGAGTTCGACATCACCATGATGCCAAAGGCGCGTAAAAAAGGCGACGATTACTGGATTACCGATGGCGGCAACCTTATCTTCGACGTGGCGTGCGGGGCAATCCATGAGCCGGCGGGTTTGGCCAGTGCGCTGAAATCCCTGACCGGCGTTGTCGATCACGGCCTGTTCCTTGATCTGGCAGATATTGCGCTGATCGGTGGGCCGGACGGCGTGAAGGTTCTGCATCCGTAATTGTTTCGAGCCGGGGCGGCCCCTCACCCCAACCCTCTCCCCGCAAGCAGGGAGAGGGGGCTTCATGTAAAATCGGACATCTGCCCCTTCGCCCCGTTTACGGGGAGAAGGTGGCCGATAGGCCGGATGAGGGGCCTGCACCGCGGTGGATACGCGCACAAGGTTGAGATGGATAAGTACGACTACGATCTGTTTGTTATCGGCGCGGGTTCGGGCGGGGTGCGCGCCGCTAGGCTGGCGGCGCAACTCGGCCTCAAGGTCGCGGTTGCTGAAGAGGACCGTCCCGGCGGCACCTGCGTCCTGCGCGGCTGCGTGCCTAAGAAGTTCATGGTCTACGCCTCCGAAGTCTCCGAACAGGTGCATTATGCGCAGGGCTTCGGCTGGAAAGACGCCGCCACCGGCGCCTTTGACTGGAACAGCTTCCGCACCACCAACAATGCCGAACTGGATCGCCTGTCGCAGATCTATACCGCCAATCTGGTCAAGGCCGGCGTCGAGGTCATCGCCGCCCACGCCGCTTTCAAGGATGAGCATCACCTCATCCTTACCACGAAGCAGGGCGGGGAACGTGTTGTTTCGGCTAAAACTATCCTGATCGCGGTCGGCGGCTGGCCCTTCCTGCCGCAGCACTGCCCCGGCGTGGCCGAGCACGGCCTGACCTCCAACGACATGTTCAATCTGCCGGAACTGCCGAAATCGCTGGCCATTGTCGGCGGCGGCTATATCGCGGTCGAATTCGCCGGTATCATGCATGGCCTGGGCGTTGACGTAACGCTACTTTACCGCGGCCAGAAAATCTTGCGCGGCTTCGATGACGATGTGCGCGATCACCTGGCCAGCGAAATGGCCCTGCGCGGCATCAAGATCCGCACCCAGCTCGATCCGGTTCATTTGAAAAAAACAGACAACGGCATGCTGATCACCATGAACGACGGCAGCACCATGCTGGCCGATCAGGTGCTATATGCCTCCGGTCGCAAGCCGAAGACCGAAGGACTTAATCTCGACGACATAGGGATTATGCCCGACGTCCACGGCGCCATTCCGGTCGATGCTTTCTCGCGCACCAGCCACAAGCATATCTATGCCATCGGCGACGTCACCAACCGTATGAACCTGACGCCGGTCGCTATCCGCGAAGCGGTCGCCTTTGTCGAAACCGCCTTCAAGGATAACGCCACGGCCTATGACTACGAGAACATACCGACGGCGGTCTTCTCGCAGCCGCAGATCGGTACGGTCGGCCTGACCGAGGCGGAGGCTACGGAAAAGGGCATCGCCTACGATGTTTACCAGACGCGCTTCCGCTCGATGAAAACCGCCTTTATCGGTGGTGAAAGCCGAATATATATGAAATTGATCGTCGATCAGAAAAGCGATGTCGTGCTAGGCGTTCATATCGTTGGCGGCGAGGCGGGTGAGATCATCCAGATTGCCGGTGTGGCCGTGAAGGCCAGGTTGACCAAGGCGCAATGGGACGCCACCTGCGCGGTTCACCCGACCGCGGCGGAAGAGCTGGTAACCCTGAAAGACAAGCGGGCCGTATGACCGAAGACAAAACTATGTGGCAGCGTGTCCGTGACAATTATACGGTATGGGTTCTGATCTTGGGCCTGAGCCTGCTGGGCCTATGGTCGTATGCGGCCGCCACCGGTCTGCCGGCGTTGCTGTTACTGATCGGCGCGCCTTTGCTGGGGCATCTGTTTTTATCCAAAGGTTCTTGGAAAGCGTTCGCGCCGTTTACGATCACCACGGGACTGCTCCTGCTGATCGCCTTTTTCCGCTCCGATTTCGTTGAGGCGGTGGCGCATGGCGTGCCACTGGCCAAGGCCTATGCTGGCTCACAACTTGTCATCGACGGGCCGGTGACCATCGTCGTGCCGGCCATCATCTGGTGTCTGGCCTGGGCGATGATTTTCGCGGCACGCTCGCTTGATGACCAACAGGCGCTCAAGGTCTTCCATATTTTTGCCTATGCTTTGCTGGCCCTGACAGCTGTGCAATTCATTGAAGCCATCAGCCAGTTCGGCCTGCGCCGCAGCCTGAGCGCGGCCTATTTCCACAGCCGCGACAACATGCTGATCGTCGGCATGTCGAATACCAACTGCGTGCTGCTGATGATGTTCTGGCCGTTCGCCCTTATGGAAATGGCACGCGGTCGTCCTGTTACCGTTGGCTTTATGGCCGTGGCGATCATCGCCGGTGCGCTGACCAGTGACAACAACGCACAGCTTATCGCGCTGGTCGCTTCGACCATCGTGTTTTTCGCGGTGAAATTCTGGCCGCGTGCGCTGAAAGCGCTGGCCCCCGAACGCTTGGCGGCCTTTGTCAGCCTGATCCCCATGCTGCTGTTCCCGCTGTTTATCGTGGCCATTATGCGCAACGGTCTGGCCGAAAAGATCAAGACCGACATCCTGCCGTCATGGGCGGCGCGGATCGACATCTGGACCTTCACGGTCGAGCGCGCGCTGGAAACACCGATATGGGGGCTGGGCTACGAATTGTCACGGCACTTCGGTGCCACCATTCCGAACCATCCGCACAACATGGCCCTGCAAGCCTGGCTTGAACTGGGGATCCCCGGCCTGCTTGTGCTGGCGGCCTTCTGGTTCTGCCTGTTCTGGGGCATGAAGGCGACGGTGGAGGCCGAAGCGCCGCAAACCGATGTGCTACGCTCGCTCGATGAAGCACCGCGCCCAATCGTTGAAGCAAGTCTCGTCACCCGCTTCCGCCCCTATCTGATGGCTCAGGCAACATCCTTCCTGATCATCGGCACGGTCAGCTATGGCCTGTGGCGCGCCTGGGTCTATTGCCTGGGCGCCTTCGCGGTCACCGCCATGGTGTTGGCCATTCGTGCCGCTCGTCAGAGCATAAAGTTACGAAATTAACTACAAGTCACGGACTTTACAGGGGAATTTCTTCGCCTATATATGTCTCAATGGGTTTCCGGTTGAGTTCGACCGGGCGAAAGTATAAAAAGCGTTATGAAAAAGATCTGGTCCCCGAAAGACTGGCGCTCCATGCCAGCCCTGCATATCCCGAACGATTACCCGGATACGCAGGCCCTTGATGCTGTAGAAAGCGAATTGTCGCACCTGCCGCCGCTGGTCTTTGCCGGCGAGGCGCGTCGCCTGACGAGTGCGCTCGGCAAGGTGGCCGAAGGCAATGGCTTCCTGTTGCAAGGCGGGGATTGCGCTGAATCTTTTAAGGAATTTTCGGCGGACAATATTCGTGACAGCTTCCGCCTGATCCTGCAAATGGCGGTTATCCTGACCTTTGCCGGCGGTAAGCCGGTGGTCAAGGTTGGCCGCATCGCCGGTCAATTCGGTAAGCCGCGTTCATCGGCGATCGAGACCATCGATGGCGTCACCCTGCCGTCGTATCGCGGTGACAACATCAACGGCATGGAGTTCACCGAAGAGGCGCGCATCCCTGATCCGCAGCGCCTGATCAAGGCTTACCACCAGTCCTCGGCCACGCTGAACCTGCTGCGCGCCTTCGCGCAGGGCGGTTATGCCGATCTGTACAATATCCACAAATGGACGCTGGGCTTTGTGTCGGGTTCCCCGCAGGGGGAGCGTTACCGCGCCCTGGCCGACAAGATTTCCGAAACCCTGAGCTTCATGTCGGCCATCGGCATTACCCCCGATCGCCAGCCGGAAATTCGCCAGGTCGATTTCTTCACCTCGCACGAGGCTTTGCTGCTTAATTACGAGCAGGCCATGACCCGCGTCGAATTCGACCAGTGGCGACTGGTACGACACCTCGGCCCACATGCTGTGGATCGGCGAACGCACCCGTCAGCTTGATGGCGCCCATGTCAACTACATGAAGGGCATCAAGAACCCGATCGGCGTCAAGGCCGGCCCGACTATCGAGCCCGATGACCTGTTGCGCCTGATCGATACGCTCAATCCGGAAGGCATTCCGGGCCGCCTGACCCTGATTGGCCGCTTTGGTTCCGATAAGGTGGCCGAACGCCTGCCGCGCCTGATGGCCGCCACCAAGAAGCACGGTTCGCCGGTTGTCTGGTCGATCGATCCGATGCACGGCAATGTCGTCAAGGCGAACAACGGTTACAAGACGCGCCCGTTCGACCGCATCTTGGGTGAGGTTCGTTCCTTCGTCGATATCGCGGCGTCGGAAGGCGTTCATCCGGGCGGTATGCACCTGGAAATGACCGGACAGAACGTGACGGAATGCACCGGCGGCGCTTTCGCGCTTTCGGAAGAGGATTTGCAGGATCGCTACCACACGCACTGCGATCCGCGCCTCAATGCCGATCAGGCGCTGGAGCTGTCGTTCCTTGTCGCCGAGCGTCTGCACAGTCTGAAAACGGCCGCAACCAAGGCCGCTTGAGGTCAGAGATAAGATAGCCCGCAAGGTTCGCCTTGCGGGCTTTTTCACACCATAATATTGACCGTGGCACCTTTTTTCTTGTCCATCTCCTGACGAGCCTGTTCTTGCAGTTCGTCGGTCATCTGCTTCTGGATAGCGACCCGCTCTTCAGGCTTCATCGCGGCCAATTTCTCCTTGGTGATGCCGTGGCTGTTGAGCCAGGTATATTGCAACTTCTCGGCGGGCGACATTTTGAGAAACTTCATCAGGTTCGCCTCGGCTGTGTCGGAGGACGACGGTGCGATCTGGCTGAGCGGATCACTGGCGGCGGAGGTTTTTGAGCTGGAGCCCGTGCTGAAGGACATGAGCATGGCGAAGGAAGAACCGATCTGCATGGGGAAACTCCAAAGGGCAGGGCAAGCGTGAAGCTTTGCGGTTCTTCTGAACCTATGGACTTGATGAACCCTGCAAACGGCGGGCCAGACCAAAACGCTTAATCTTCAGATTGTTACATAGTTGAAATATTGGTGCGCGGTCTTTTTTGCACGGCAGGCCGGGTGTGTGCGCAAAAATGCCGGTCGGAATGTCGTTGAGCGTGATCACAAAATCGGCTACAGAGCCGGCATGAAAACCCTGATCTACCGGATTGAGCCTCAAACGAGGGCGGCATTTGCCGCCCTTTATCGTCTGTCATGGCCGGTGATCATGTCGCGCCTCGGTTTCATGCTGATGGGGCTGATGGACACGCTGGTGGTCGGGCACTATTCGTCGGCCGAACTGGGATATCATTCGCTGGCCTGGGCGCCGACCAGTATTTTTCTGGTCACCTCGATCGGCCTACTGGTGGGGGTTCAGGTCAAGACGGCGCAGTTTATCGGGGCAGGGGAGCCTGAACGGATCGGCGCCACCTTCCAGCGCGCCGTGGTCTATGCCGTTATTCTGGGCGTCGGTTCAATGGTGGCCCTGACGCTTGGCGGTTCATGGATGCTGAACGCCGTGGTGCGTCCCGAACTGGCGGCCGGCGCAACCGGCCCCTTGCTGATCTTCGCGCTCAGCATGCCGTTTTACATGGTGGCGGTGGCGGTTTCGGAATTCCTCGAAGGCCTCGGCAGGACGCGCCCCGGCATGGTCTTCACCTGGGCCGGCAATGTCGTCAATGTCGCGCTGCTGTTCGTGCTCGTCCCCGGCATGGTGACCATCCCTGGTATCGACAGCGACGGCGCCATGGGGGCAGCGATCTCGACCCTGGTCGCGCGTATGCTGGTGACGGTGGGATTGCTGATCTATCTGTTCCGTTTGAAGCAGGTCAAAAGCTTCCGCCTGCTCGGACGGCATTCACCGGACCCGCAAGGCGCGCGCGAGCAGCGTCAGGTCGGTTATGCGGCCGGAGCGTCCTATTTCATCGAGGTCGCGGCGTTTGCCGGCATGACCGTCTTCGCCGGCCGTATTTCGGAAACGGCGGTCGCGGTGTGGGCCATTGTGCTCAACTTCGCCAGCATCGTTTTCATGGTGCCAATGGGACTGGCGATCGGCTGCTCGGTCCTGGTCGGGCGCGCCTATGGCGCTGGTGACCCTGCCGGCATTGCCCGCATGGGACGGGTAAGCTTCATCTCGGCGGGTGGGTTCATGCTGGCCGTTTGTCTCACCGTGCTGATCGGAGGGCAGGCCATCGCCGCCGGTTATACCTCCGATCCGGCCCTGCTCGGCGGGGTGCAGGGCGCGCTTCTTCTGGCCTGTTTGTTCTTTGTGCCCGATGGCGTTCAGGTGGTCGGCGCTCAGGCGTTGCGTGCGCGTCATGACGTCCTGATTGCGCCGGTCCTGCACTATATCGCTTACGGACTGATCATGCTACCGATGGGGTACTGGCTATCGTTGCACGTCGGGCTGGGCGTTCCCGGCCTGATCTATGCCTGCGCTGTGGCTAGTTGGTTATCCGCCGTGTTGCTGGTTTCGCGTTTCCTGTGGCTCGACCGCCGCGCCAGGGCTATAACCGCCGATACATAAACGGAGCTGCGACATGCTGGAAGACCTGCAGGGCAAGTGCGTTTTGATCACGGGCGCCAGCACAGGGATAGGCGCCGCTGCCGCGCAAGGCTTTGCCCGACTGGGCGCGAAGGTGGCGCTCCATTATAACGCCAGCGAAGAGGCGGCGCAAAAGGCGGCCGACCTGATCCGCACCGATGGTGGTGAGGTTCATCTGTTTCAGGCCGACCTGACACAATCAGAAACCGCAGCACCTCTGGTGCAAGAGGCGGCGTATAAGCTCGGCGGGCTCGATATCCTGATCAACAATGCCGGTTCGCTGATGACACGGACCCTGTTCCTCGACTGGGATGATGAACTTTATGAGCGTGTCATGGCGCTGAACGTACGCGCGGTTATCCATGCCTCACAGGCGGCGGTGCCTTTTATGGAGGGGCGCGGGGGCGGCTCCATCATCAATCTCGGCTCCATCGCCGGCAATAATGGTGGCGCGCCGGGTTCAGGGCTTTACGCCAGCGCCAAGGCGTTCGTGCATAATATCACGCGCCATATGGCGAGCGATCTGGCGAAGAAGGATATCCGCGTCAACGCCATCGCGCCGGGGGTGATCAAGACGCCATTCCATGACCTGACGCCGCCGGAGCGGATGCAGGCCATGTTGAACAGCGTGCCGATGGGGCGCTTGGGCGTGGCGGAGGACTGCGTCGGCCCGCTGGTGTTTCTGGCCTCCAACATGAGCACCTATATGACTGGCCAGATCTTGCATGTGAATGGCGGTCAGTTGATGCCGGCCTAAGCTCTGCCTCGCAACGGCTCGGGCGTGCCGTCGCGCTTGCCACATCTCACGAAGAAATTTGGAGTGGGAGGCTTGTTAGCTGTGCCTTGGCGCAAGCAGGATCACGGCTGAGCCGGCCAGGCACAGCGCAAGGCCTGCGAGGTCCCACAGGTCGGGGCGTTGCTTTTCCATCAGCCACATCCAGCCAACAGCGCCGGCGATATAGATGGCGCCATAGGCCGCGTAGGCGCGGCCCGCGGCGGGGCTATCGATAAGGGTGAGCAGCCAGGCGAAAGCACATAGTGACAGGGCGCCGGGGATCAGCCACAGCGGTGATTTTCCGAGCTTGAGCACGGCCCACAGGCTGTAGCAGCCGGCGATTTCGGCGATGGCGGCGAGGATATAGACGAGGAAAGGCTTAAACGCCAAGAATCCAGCCTTCTTCCTCAGAGGCGATGGTGAGATCGGTTTCGCTCAAGGCTTTCGGTGCGGCGAAGAGGGCGGCGAGTTGTCCCTTGTCGTCAGCCTCGGCCAGGGCCTGAGCCGCTAAGCGCACGCCGGTGGCGTCCTTGACTTCGCCAGCCTCGGCCGTGCCGTCATAGATGGCCGGATAAACCTCGGCGATCAGCGTGGAAACGCCTTCGAGCGCCTCTTCGGTGAGCGCACCAAAGCCGGTCTGGAACGGCCAGATTCTGGCCTTGTCACCCAAGGACTCCGTCAGTGCCCTCACAGCAGGAATGCCGAGCATGGTCTGACCGGCCACGACGCCGGCGCCGTGCATCTGCCACAGGCTCTTGGCGGCCTGCGCTTTTTTATGTTGCTTGCGTGCATGATCTTCGGTCACGCGGAATTCGGGAAAATCGCCAATCGAGTCCGGCTTAAGGGTCGAGAGCCACTTCTGCGAGTTGCTTTTCGGGCAGCCCCAGAAGGGGTAGGCTTCGTCGGTCATCAGGCGGTTCATCTTGGCAGCCACCTGAAAGCGGTTGTTCTTGTTGTCGGCTTTATCGACGATGTTCTTGGCCAGAAACTCCCACATACCAGCCCAAGGCGCGCCCTTCAGTTGCAGACGCGCAGACGTGCCTCGCGGGAAACCGAGCGCGAAATCGAGCCCCAGAAAGATGCGGTCCCCGCGCTTGTGCAGGTCAGCCAGGATCGAGGTCAGCAGGGTGATGGCCTCGGCGCGCGTGGCCGGATTATACGACTGGTAGGTCAGGCGGAAACGGATATCGCGCTTCATCACGCCTATCCATACCGAGGATTCGCCGGTCTTCTTGCCTTCCGCGGCGCTGTAATCGACAATGACGTAGGCACCAAAAAGACGTGACACGGGCGGTCTCCAGACTGACGGCCCTCAGAAGCCGTATAAACGCCATGCTCTTAACGCGAATGCGAGAGGCAAAAAAGCGCTTTGTGCTCTGATCACGCGGCTTTGCACACTTTATCTTTTTCAAAGTGTATTCCTTTTTTGAGCCAAAGCGGTTTAAGCAGTTAGCCGATAAGGTTTTCGATGGCACAAGAGGTTGTTATGGCCAAGGTTTTGCGAGTGGGCGTGGCGGGCGCGGGCGTTTTCGGCGGCTATCATGCCAATAAATACAAGCAGGCCGCAGATGTCGAGTTTGTGGGCATATATGACCTCGACAAGGGGCGCGCCGAAGCCGCTGCCGCACCACACGGTGTAAAGGCCTATGGTGGCGATGAACTGGCCGACTTTCTGGCCGCCATCGACACCGTAACGATCGCCACGCCCGCCTTTGCCCATGCCGCGGTTGCGCTGAAAGCCCTGGAAGCCGGTGTGCATGTCTATAGCGAAAAGCCGCTGGCCATCACGACCGAAGACGGCGAGGCCATGGTTGATCTGGCGAAAGCCAAGGGGCTGATCTTGGCCTGCGGCCATCAGGAGCGCGCCGTCTTTGAAGCCATGGGGCTATATGATGTGCCGGAGCGGCCGCTGCTGCTGGAAGCCGTGCGCAACGGTACGGCCTCCACGCGCAATCTTGATGTGTCGGTGGTGCTCGACCTGATGATCCACGATCTCGATCTGGCGCTTACCCTGGCGGGGGTTGAGGCCGGGGGGCTTAAGACCGGCGCGAAATATCGCACGGATGAGGGCTATAAGGCTGTGGGCGCCGATGAGGTCAAGGCCTCGGTCGAGTTCGAAAACGGCATGAGGGCAACCTTTGCCGCCTCACGCATGGCTGAGGCGCGCGAGCGCACGATGCGCATCGTTTATCCGAGCGGTGAGGTGATGATCGACCTCTTGAACCGCAACTTTGAGAACACGACGCCCTTCAGCCTCAATGCTGATTTTGCCGAAGCCGATATCGCCAAGGACCCGCTCGGCACCAGTGTGTTCCGTTTCCTGGATACAGTCCGCGGCGTGCGCCAACGGCCCCTATGCGCTGGCGATGAGGCCCTGAAGGCGCTCACTCTGGCTCTGGCTATTGATGCGGACGTTGCGGAAGATCAGGAAAGCTAGTTCGACTGGCCTTTAAAGATAATTCCGAAGGCCAGAACGGCGAAACCACCAGTCATTAGCCAGTACTGGTATTCGCTTAATTGGGGAATGGCGTAAAAATGGCCGATCAGGCTGGCCATGACCAACGCCACAGCTATGAAAAACAACAACAAAGTGAAAGCTGACACCTTCATAGCCGACGCGAACCCACCCACCTGAATATTTCAGATCCCATTGCCTGATACGCTGCACTCTACGCGCATTTGTTCAAACAATTGTGATAAGATCAACGAAAAATTAGCCAAGTTTCAGATTGCCAGCGGTCGCGATGACAATTTTATCGCAGATGCGGTATGAAACTCGCCTTTAGATGGCGCGGCCGGTAAAAAGCAATTCGTGGAGCACGGTCACCGCCGAGTATAACGACACGGCCATCAGCATGCGGGCGACGCCGAGTTCTTCCGGGGCGAAGGCGGTGCGCCCCTCAATGATCGACACGAACGGGATGATCGAGGTGCGGCGCTTGATCAATTCATAGACATCCCCCATCAGGGCCAGGCGCTTGCGATCGATATTATTGGCGCCCAGCGCGCACAGGGCCAGCATGGAGCTGAAAAATATCCACGCCGCCAGATTGCCGTTGCAGACGATATGGGTGAGGGCCCACACGCCGATTCCGGCCAGAACCGGATGACGCGATACGCGAACAATACCATAAATGCTTTTGTCAGGCAGCTTATGCAGGGCCAGAAGATTTGTGGGGGAAGGCGTGGTCAGGCCGCCGATCACCAGCAGGAAGGCGAAGAAGTTGCCGAACAGGCCGACGATGCGCAGGAAGGGGCCGGATTTCCACAGCACCACATTCATCGGATCGCCCAGCGCAATGCCAAACGCAATGCACATCCACACCAGTCCGCCGATCGAGAACAGCGAAAACAGGATGTAGTAGGCCACACCGCCGATTTTGGCGATGATCTGTTCCTTCATCGACGTACCGCTGATCATCAAATGGATGCAGAGGAAAAAGGCGCACGCAAGTGCCAGGGTCCACATGGTCGTCTCCGGGACGGCGAATTTAAACTGTGATTAGCATAGCGGCGAGCGCCTGGCCAAGCGACGGCTAAATATAAGGAATCATCGGCGCGTTAAGCACATCGCCTTCGGGCTTCTTGGCGGGTGTCGGCGCCGATGTGGTGGCAGCCGGCGGGGGCACGACAGGCGCTGCCGCTGCTGCCATGAAAGGTGGCGGTGATGGAGGCGGGGCGCTGGCGGGCGGCGCCTTGGGCGCAGGTGCGGTGGCGGTGCGGCGCAGGACGGCCTCGACATGATAAAACCACTTGCGCGCATTGTTCATGGCGGCGCGCGGCCCTTCGGCGCGGGCGGTCAGGTTGTCATGCGGGTCCCAAAGCACCAGTTCGAAATCGGGATCGGCCGGATCGTCGAAGATCAGGCGCATGGTGACGCGGTTGACCACCGGCGCGATATCATCAAGCATTTTGTGCGGACCTGAGCGCAAGACGCGGCCAATGATGCGATCGTCGACGAAGATCTCGATGCCGAGCAGGTCGTGCATGGTGTAGGGTTTGTGCGGGATCTTGCCGAAATTTCGCACGATGATGACGCGGTTTCCGTCATAGGAACTGGCGGCAGCGGCCTTGCGCACAGGCTCCAGGGCCATAACGTCGGCCTTGTACGTGCGACCGTCCGGATCGGTCAGGCCTTCGCGCAGTTCGTCTTCCAGTTTTTTCGGCTGTTCAACACGCGAATCGTAGATGCGATACAGCACAAGCAGTATGGCCAGCGCGGCTGCGGAGAGAATGATGATTGTCGGCAGGTAGGTCGGCAAGGCGGAAACCCGGGGCAATGTTCAAAAGTACGAACAGGAAGTTAACCACGATTTCCGGATGGCGTTAAGGCTTAAGCGCCCGACTTAGTACTTTTCGTTGTCGTAAGTGTCGTTTTGGTCATCGTCATCCCATGGCGGGGGAATTGCCGGCGCCTTGGTCGCGCGTTTGGGGGCCTCGTGTGCTATGGCCACTTCGGTCTCTTCCGGCGGGTAGGGCGAGGGGCCAGGCATGCGCTTGATCACCGCATCGATATGCGAAAGCCATTTGCGACCGATCCGCACGGCTTCCGCCGCCGTCTTGGCGTGGACCGGATTATGGCTGATGTCGCCGTAGAGATTGAGTTCAAATTCCGGTGTCTGCACATCATTGAACATCAGGCGCAGCGTAACCTTAGAGGCCTGAGCGTGGGTCTCATTGAGCACCTTGCGGCTTTCGCCTTTTTGCGCCCGGGCGACGACGCGCTCATCGACGATCAGTTCGGCGCCTTCGATCTCGTCGAATGTGAAAACCAGGCCTTGCGCGCCGGTCTTCCACATGATGGCCAGATCGCCGTTGGTGAAGTCGAGACCAGCCGCTTTTTGTCCGCCCAAGTCATAGACGATGGCATCGGCGACCTTGCCAAGAGCGGTATTCAGCGCGCGGGCAAGGCGGCGCGAGGCTTCGAACCACCACATCAGCCCGGAGGCGATCAGGGTTAGCCCGATGCCGGCAAAGAGGAAATACAAAAGGATACGTGCGGCATGGGCCATAGGAGATCACGCCTGATTATAGCTAATGAACCCTTAGTATGGCCGCCTACGGGTTAAGATTTTGTTGTTAATTCAACGACAACGGGTACGTGATCGGACGGTTTGGCCTCATCGTGCGTCATGCCGCGTGCATCCTTGTGGATGACCAGATCAAACAGGCGGTCGGCGGCCTGCGGCGACAGCAGATGATGGTCGATGCGGATGCCTTCATTTTTTGGCCAGGCGCCGGCCTGATAATCCCAGAAGGTGTAGCGGTTGCCCTCAGGCGGCCCGGAAACGTTTAATTGGGCTTCAAAGGCATCTGTATAGCCCAGGTTTTTCAGGCCCTGATAGGCATTGCGCACCGCCGGCTGATAGAGGGCATCATTGAGCCAGGGTGCTTCTTTCCAAAGATCATCTTTTGTCGGTATAATATTGAAATCACCCGCTAAAATGGTCATTTCCTCAAGTGTCAGAAGGTACTCGGCGCGGGCGCGCAGGCGCTCCAGCCAGCGCAGTTTGTAAGCATATTTGTCGGTGGCGATGGGGTTGCCGTTCGGCAGATATAGGCAGCCGAAACGCACAGGCTCCGGCGCCTCGATCACGGCCTCGATATAGCGCGCGTGATCATCCTCTTCGTCGTCCAGGCCCTTTCGGACATCACTGATCGGATATTTCGAAAGGATGGCGACGCCGTTATAGGATTTCTGGCCATGGACGGCGCAATTATAGCCAAGTGATTCAAAGGCTTCGACGGGGAATTTTTCATCGACGCATTTGATTTCCTGCAGACCGCAGACATCGGGCTGGACGGCGCGAAACCACTCCAGCAGAAGCGGCAGGCGGGCATTGACGGAGTTGACATTCCAGGTGGCGATTTTCATGCCGACAGTTTTAGAGTGGCCGTCGGATTCGGGCAAGGCTCTTAAAGTGCGAAGCTCGTGCCGCAGCCGCAGGAAGCGACCGCCAGAGGATTGAGGATCTTGAACTGCGAACCGACCAGTTCCTCGACATAATCAATGATCGAGCCAGCCATCAAAGGCGCAGAAATTTCATCGACCAAAGCGGTGGCACCATCATAGCTGATGGCGCTTTCATCCGGATTGGCCGTGTCGGTCAGATCGAGCACATACTGGAAGCCCGAACATCCGCCGCCTTCGACCAGCACGCGCAGCATGACAGGGTGGCCGGCTTCCTGGCTCAGGGCGTTCAGATGTTTCGCCGCAGAGGCGGTGAGGGAGATATTGTGGCTCATGGCGTGAATATGGGCGCATTTGCCGAGAAAATCAGCCCCTTGCCTCGAAAAAGAGCGGATTTTTTAGGAAAATCAGTTTAGCCAAGGGCGTGAACTGAACGAAAGACCGACGATGAAACCCTTGGCCAGCTTTGCTTCCAATGTCGACAAGAGCCTCGGCCGGTTGCATCCGGAACTGGAGTCGCCGACGCGCACGGCCTATGCCCGCGATCGCGACCGCATCATCCATTCGACTGCTTTTCGTCGTCTGAAGGGCAAGACGCAGGTTTTTGTGGCCAATGAAGGCGACTATTTCCGCACCCGCCTGACCCATTCGCTAGAAGTGGCGCAGATCGCCCGTTCTCTGGCCCATTCTCTGGCGCTTGACGAAGACCTGGCCGAAACCATCGCCTTGTCACACGATCTCGGCCACCCGCCGTTTGGTCACGCCGGCGAGGACCAACTCCACGCCTGCATGGCGCCGTGGGGCGGCTTCGATCACAATGTCCAGACCTTCCGCGTGATCACGCGCCTTGAAGTGCGTTATCCCGCCTTCGATGGCCTTAACCTGACGTGGGAGACCCTCGAAGGCATCATCAAGCACAACGGCCCGGTCAGCCACCACATGCAGGAACCGTCGTGGAAATCCATCGTTGATTTCAACGCCCAGTGGGATTTGCGCACCGACACCTTCGCCTCAATGGAGGCCCAGTGCGCCGCCATTGCAGACGACATCGCCTATAACAATCACGACGTCGATGACGGTTTGCGCGCCGAGCTTTTCAGCATCGATGACCTGATGCAGGTGCCGCTGATCGGCCCTGCGCTGGCTTCGGTGCAGAAGGACTGGCCCACCATCGACAGCCGCATGTTACGGCTCGAAGGTGTGCGCCGGATGATCGGCACGATGATGAGCGATGTGCTGACGGAGACGGAGCGTCGTCTGAAAGCGGACGGTATCGTGACGGATGAGGATGTTCGTACGGCAAAGCGCCCGATGGTGGCGTTTTCCAAGGGCGTTTATGACGACCTGTCACGTTTGCGCGGCTTTCTTTTTGAGCGCATGTACAAGCATTACAGGCTTAATCGCACGCGCAGCCATGCCAAGCGCACGCTCAACGAAATGTTCAACCTGTTCATGAACGAGCCGGATACGCTGCCAACCGAATGGTTCCAGCGCGTGTGCTCGAAGGACACCGAAACGGCGCGGGCGCGGGTGATCTGTGACTACATCGCCGGCATGACCGACGCCTTCGCCATCGAAGAACAGCGTCGTTTGTTTTCGTTTGGCGGCTGACGGGGACGGTTAGCGCACGGCTTTCTTCGCCAGGAACATGGCGGCGTCAGCCTCGCTGACCCAGGCTTCGGCTGAGGCCTGCGCGGCATAGGCGCGAACGCCGAACGAACCGCCGACCTTGAGATAGAGGCCCGCGTGCTCGAACGTGCCCATCATCAGTTCGGCTTCCAGCTTCATGGCCTTGATCCGCGCCGATTTCAGGTCGGCGTGGCGGAGAAGGATGGCGAATTCATCACCGCCCATCCGGCCGACGCTGTCACCTTCGCGGACGCTGCCATTGAGCGCTTCGGCGACATAGATAAGCGCGGCATCGCCTGCGGCATGTCCGTAGGCATCATTGATGCTCTTGAAGCCATCCATATCGAGATAGATCAGGCAGGCCTCCTCGCCATAACGCCGGCAATCGGCC
The DNA here is from genome assembly GCF_964186625.1 of Asticcacaulis sp. MM231. Lineage (NCBI taxonomy): Bacteria > Pseudomonadati > Pseudomonadota > Alphaproteobacteria > Caulobacterales > Caulobacteraceae > Asticcacaulis > Asticcacaulis sp. MM231. The sequence continues at coordinate 2,282,888 of NZ_OZ075108.1, read as the reverse complement.
ATGGCGCGATGAACTTCGCGCAGGAAGGCACGGCGGTTGAGGGTAGGCGTCAGCGCATCGCTGTCGGCCTGGCCTTGTGCGGTTTGCAGGTGAAGCGCTTGTTGGTGCAGTTGTTCGCGTAAGGCTTCATTATCCTGCATCAACGAGTTGATCAGGGCGCGCGCTGCGGCTGGCCAGTCGTCCTGCGCCACCAGCGAAGAAGGCGAGGCTTTCGGCGCATCAACCGGCACAAAGGCGGACTCGGTGACATGCGAGGTCTCAAAAACCTCTTTCGGTAACCGGGTCTCGCTCTGCGCCGTGCTCAGTGCATAAACATTATCGGCGTGGAAGGGGCTGGGCGCGGGGCTGGCCGGATCGGGATTGGTCTCAAAATAGTGCGCGAGCAGGCTCTGCATGGACGCAGTCGTGGCGCGCGCAGGCTTCTCCGCCGCATCGCGTGCGTCGGCCATCATGCTAGGCGTGCTGCCTGGCTGGTCGTCCGTCGTGTACAGGTGCGAGTTGAGTCCCATTATGCCCTTATGGCTTCCGGTAAATTTTCTTATATTCGAAGCGGTCATGAAGGCCTGTATGAAAGCACGGAAGCGCGCCTTGTGCAATGCGGCGGGCCTTATAATCAATAGTTAACGCGCACCTTACCTGTGGGGCGTCTTACGCTTCATGGGGAGCCATTGTGGTCTTTTTCGGGGATAAATAATAAGGATTTACGGTTAAGGGGAGGGGGTTGCACTCACAGGGCTTCTGACTATACTCCGCGCCTTTCCGAAAGACCCCTTAGAGATCAGGACTTAGACACACAATGGCCGATACGCCGCAGGTTGCCATCATCATGGGATCACGCTCCGACTGGGGGGTGATGAAGGCCGCCGCGACCGCGCTCGATCAGTTGGGCGTCTCCTACATCTCGCGCGTCGTCTCGGCGCACCGCACGCCGCAACGGCTTTATGAATTCGCCACAGGCGCAAAAGCGGCAGGTTATAAGGTGATCATAGCCGGCGCCGGAGGTGCTGCGCACCTGCCGGGCATGACGGCCTCAATGACCACCCTGCCGGTGCTGGGCGTGCCGGTGCCGGTGCGAGATGGCCTCAAGGGCATCAATTCGCTGTTGTCGATCGTGCAGATGCCGGGCGGCGTGCCCGTCGGCACGCTGGCGGTCGGTGAAGCGGGCGCCAAGAATGCGGGGCTTTTGGCAGCACAGATTTTGGCACTGAATGATCCGGCCCTGAGTGAGCGCATCGAAGCCCTGCGCCAGGCCCAGACCGACAGCGTTCCTGACACAGTAGAAGACTAATATGCTTAAAGCTCCCCTGCCGCTTGGCAGCACGATCGGTATTCTCGGTGACGGCCAGTTGGGCCGCATGTTGTCGCAAGCCGCCTCACGCCTCGGCTTCAAGGTGGTGACGTTCGGGCCGGATGTTGGCTCCCCCGCCGCGCAGGTATCGCTGGCCTCTAAGGTGGCGGCCTACACCGACGAGGCCGTGCTGGAACGTCTGGCCGAAGGCTGCGATGTCATTACGTTCGAGTTCGAGAACGTCCCCGCCGACAGCCTCGATTTCCTGACCGGCAAGGGCGCCGTGGTCGCGCCATCGTCCAAGGCGCTGCGCATCACGCAGGACCGCGTTCTGGAAAAGACCTTTGCGCGTGAAGCCGGTATCGATACGGTCGATTTCTTCGAGATCAATTCGGTGGCCGATCTGGAAGCCGCCATGCAGGCCTCCCCCACGCCGGAAGCCCTGCTGAAAACCCGCCGTGAAGGTTATGACGGCAAGGGACAGATCTGGGTGCGTTCGCCCGATGAGGTCGATACCGCCTATGCCTCGCTCGGTGGGCGCCCGTCGATTCTGGAGGCCAAGGCCAGTTTCACCCGCGAGATATCGGTGGTGGCGGCGCGTGGCTGGAACGGCGAAATCAGGATCTTCCCGATTGGTCAGAACCACCATGTCGGCGGCATCCTGTCCACCACCCTGGCGCCGGCGCAGGTCTCCGAAGCGGTGACGGCCAAGGCGTTTGAGATCGCCCGCAAGGTGCTGGAAGGGCTCGACTATGTCGGCGTCCTGGCGGTGGAACTCTTCGTGCTGCCGGGGGATGAACTGGTGCTCAACGAGATTGCGCCGCGCGTTCATAATTCAGGTCACTGGACCCAGGACGGCTGTCTGTGCGACCAGTTCGAGCAGCATATTCGCGCCGTTGTGGGCTGGCCGCTCGGTGATACTTCGGCGCGCTGCACGGTCGAGATGACCAACCTGTTGGGACCGGATATCCTGAACTGGCCGCAACTCGCCGCCGAACCGCAGTCGCGTCTTTATGTCTATGGCAAGGATGAGCCGCGGGTCGGGCGCAAGATGGGCCACATTAACCGCATTAAATAGTGGCCTTCTCGCACTTGCGAATTGCACCTTACAAAAAAACGAGGCAGAGACGTCCTCATAAACAAAAGGAAATCTCTCCATGCATATCGTGACCCTGACCTATAAGGTCCCCAATGACGAAGTCGATCGCCACCTTGAAGCCCACATGGCGTGGCTCAAGGAAGGCTATGCCGCCGGCACCTTCCTGGCGGCTGGCCGCCGCGTCCCGCGCACCGGTGGCATGATCTTCGCTGCCGGCAGCCGTGATGAACTGGAAGCCATGATGAAGCGCGATCCGTTCAATGTGAACGGTGTCGCCGACTACACCATCGCCGAGGTCAATATCACTTCGACCGCCGACGGGCTGGACAGCCTGAAAGGCTAAGTTGAATAAGGCCCCGCCAGATCACTGGCGGGGCCTTTTCCTTACATCGTCATGCCGGGTGACATGGGATGGAGTTTGAATTGAAGAAAGGCGACCGTGCCGTTCGGATGGTCGCCATAAACGGGTTTCAGCGCGTCAGGCACCGTGTTGAACTGGCGCACCAGCCCAAGGCCCAGTGTCATGTCGTGGCCGAGGTTAAAGGTGCGAATGGCGCCGATCTCGGTCTGGGCCACCCAGTAGGCGCTGTCGTGGACCAGTTCATTATTGTAGACGCGCTCATAGCGGCCAAGCGCCATCCACTTGTCATTGAATTTGAACGTGTTCTCAAACAGATAGGCCTCGGTCGGCTTGTCCGTGCTGTGCTCGACCTCTTTATAACCATAGGCGAGGGTGGAATACAATGTCCCGGCCTTGAAGGGCTGGTTGTAGTCGAAGCTCACGGAGCGCCGTTGCACGTTTTCCTCAGGCGACAGTTGCTCAGGGCTGATCTGACGCGCCCATGAGGTTTGCGCAGTCAGGCGATCATTGACCGCCCATGTCAGGCGTAACGCGGTCGAGTTGAGATCCGGCGTTTCCAGATCATAACGGTGCTGATCGGGCTCGCGGCCTGTGAACTGCGTCACCTCGATCTGGAGCGGGCCCCTGGCGAAGCCGGCTGTCACGACGCCCATGCTGATATGGCCGGAATCGAGCCAGTGGTGCGAGATCGGCGCGGTCGGGAAGTTCTCGCCCGAAGCGCGGTGCATGAAAGCGGTCGGGCCAAAGCCGTATTCGCCCGGCCAGCCGACCAGAACAAAGCCCCTGGTGTCGGCGTCGAAGTGATGTGTGACCTTGGCCGTCATGCCCATGAAAAGTTCGTGCGCATGCTGGGCATCGGTCAGGTGATGAACACCATCGGCGGTTTCACCGGTCTGGAGCAGCAGGGGGTAGCCGCTCTTGCCCATGAAGGCGTCGGGCGACAGCATGAGTTGGAGATCGAGATCGGTGCTGTCATTGAGGGCACGGCTGGCCATGACCATGAACATGCCTTCGGCGAAGGCCTTGGAGCCGCCGCGTGGGCCTTCCTGATCGTCGGCCACGAAGTTCAGCACGGCGTGTGTCATGATGTTCCAGCCGGACTTCGGTGGGCTCATATCCATGCCAGACATATCGTGATTTTGCATGTCGTGACCTGACATGTCCATGCCGGACGTATCGTGGCCGGAAGAGTCTTGAGTTGTTTGGGCGGTTGTTTGAGCGAATGTGGGGGCAGCGCTCAGCGCCATTAGCGCCGCGAGCGACGCGGTCGTGAAACGGGACATGATGTCTCCTGAAAATATGATGGGAAAGGGACTCAGACCATCAGGCAATTTTCGGGGGACGCGGCTCCAGTCGGGCAGGGAGGTTGATCAGCGGTGCGGCAGGCTCAGGCGTCAGGCGTGCGCTTACAAACGGACGTGACAACAGGGCTATAGCTTCGGCAATTGCTGGCAGGGTGGGCTGGCTGCAACAGGGCATGACGCTCTGTGGTGACGGCGTAGCAGGCTTGTGGTCCATATCCATGCCGTCCATGCTCTCCATATGGCAGGGCATGGGGGCTGCGTCCGCCGCCATGGCGGGCATGGCGCTGGTGGCTGTCAGGGAGAACAGCAGCCAGACGCAGGCCCACATCGCGGCAAAGAGGACGCGCAGGTGCTTCATGGCGTGGCGTCGGCCGTCGTACGACCAAAGCGCAGGCGGCCGAGCGAACGCGCCAGATTGAGAATAATCTCTTCCGGTTTGGCGGGGAGCTTGGCCTTGAACTTCTCGAATTCCATAACCTGACCGATATTGCGATTGATCTGCTCAAGCTGTGCTTCGCGGCCACGGCTGAGGCGCGTCATCATCGCGGTGGTCAGGATGCCGCTGACGATCATGCGCTTGGAATAGTGATTCTCGTCGAGCGCCTTGTCTCCGGCCAGGCGCCAGATGATATCGGAAGTTTCCCACAGCAGGCGGTGATAGAGCGCGGCGTGCTGGGGCAGGGCGAAGAAGCCCATCAGGCGCGAGGCCAGTTTTTCATGACGCGCCGCTTCATCGAGGCGCAGATTGAGCAGGAAGGCGATCTTGTCACGAATCTTCATGACGGCCAGTGATTCGGTCGTGGCGTCGCTGAGAAGCACAGCATCGTGTTCGCGCCAGAGAATCGCGGCGATATCGGCGGCCCCGTGCGGAGCGGTCAGGTCGCGCTCGCCTGCGCTGAGGCTTAAGCTGCGGGCGCCGGCCTCGACCGACATGCGGTTCAGGCCCAATTCTGGTACAAAACCCGCTACGGCATGGGCCAGGCGGATTTCAGCGGCTTTCAGATGGGGCAGGGGCGCAGCACTTGTCATGAGGCTTACAATAGGCGCTATATGGGCGCACGCCAAGGGGTAGGCTGGTAACAAAATGTCGCATGTGCGAACGGCTTTAAAGCGCGGCCACCGGCGGAAAGAATAAAAAAACAGCGAGAAAAACCCTTTTCAAGCGGGGTTCGGCTGGACATCCGGCATCGCCTCATGTATGGCCATGACCGATCTTCCTGCAGGCCTTCGGTTTGCGGGCACAGTTTTCTTTTTCACTATTGGCTGACGGGCCTACGCTACGGCGCTGGCGTTCCCCATCATCAGTCTACGAACCCTGAATGGAGAGATACCTTTTGGTACAGATTTTTGTCCGTGACAACAACGTCGATCAGGCTCTGAAGGCCCTGAAGAAGAAGATGCAGCGTGAAGGCTCCTTCCGCGAAATGAAGCGCCACGTTCATTACGAAAAGCCTTCCGAGAAGCGCGCCCGTCAACAGGCTGAAGCCGTGCGCCGCGCCCGCAAGCTGGCTCGCAAGCGTCTGCAACGTGAAGGCGGTCTGCCCGCTTCGCCGCCGCGTCCGGCCCGCGCTTAAGTTTGTTGCGGCAAGGCTTAAGGCGTTGCCCTCATCAAATGATACGATATAAGAGCGCTGAAGGCATGGCTTTCAGCGCTTTTTGCTGTGATTAAAGGATACATGCACAATGGCCATCAGCCCCCACGATCATTCCGAATTGCCCGATCCTGCTGATCTCGGCATCCTGACCACGGCCATGCCGGCCGACACAAACCCTTCCGGCGATATTTTCGGCGGCTGGCTGATGTCACAGATGGACCTTGCGGCGGGCAATATAGCGGCGCGCCTGTCGAAAGGCCGTGTCGCCACCATCGCGGTCGATGGCATGGTCTTCCTGACGCCGGTGCAGGTGGGGGACGAGGTGACGGTCTATGCCAAGGTTATCTCGGTCGGACGCACCTCGATGAAGATGAAGGTGGACGCCTACCGCCGACCGCGCGAAGGTGAGGAAAAGACCCGTGTCACCGAAGGTATTTTCACCTTTGTCGGTATCGATGATTTCGGCAAACCTCGTCCGGTTCGGGCTTAAGCGACGGCGCGGCGCTGCGGAATTCGTCCGAAAACTGTCTTTGCCAAGCGGGTTGAGATTGTGTTAACACTGTGGCCGTAGTCCATGCTTTCCCGTCAGGAGGCTTGGGTATAATGCGGATTTAGGGGTTATCTGCCATGGCGAAATCGTCGTTTACAGACCATTTTCAGGACTGGCTCAGCGAGTGGGACGACACGAAGACCCGTCAGGTTCTGGTCGTGGTGCTGGCGGTATTGTCCGGCCTGCTGATCGGTATGCTGGTCTATACGATCGCCAAATATGTGCTCGATCAGATGTTCCCGTTCCCGCCCGGTATCTACATGGTCGATGCCGAGCAAAAGGCCGAACTGATGAAGACGGTGGCATCGCAGGTCTTCATCATCATCCCGCTGACCTGGGTGGTCGGCACACTTGTCGGCGGTTATTTTTCCGTCGTCATGGGCAAGATCGGCCAGTTTCCCGCCTGGATCGCCGGTATCCTGCTGACCGCCTATTTCTGGATCGACCTGCTGCACCTGCCGAACAACATGACGCTGTTCCTGCTTTGCCCGGTGCTGACCGGCATTTGCGCCTTCGCCGGCGGCTGGCTCGGCATGTACATGGTGGCGCAGAAATCCGTGAAGGCCCAAGCCCAGGTTTAATGGCCCAGGTTTAATGGCCCAGGTTTAGGGCTTATTTCGGTGGCGTATCGAAGTGCGCGATGCTGGGTATGGCGCTGAGCTTGATATGCGTCGCGCCAGCCATCTGCGACGGCACAAAGTAGGGCGTGCCCGCAGGGTATTCGCCAGCCTGAGCGGTGCGCGGCAGGGGCTTTTTCTGTCCGTTGGCGAATTCGACCTCACCATTACCACCGCCGATGAAATAGACACGATCAAGCTTCGGCAGCATCAGGGCCAGAGGGCCCGCGATCTGGCTTGTGGCCACATTACCCTGCTTGATGCCGGTGGCGAGGCCCGCAGCGTCATAGGTTTGGCTGTTCGGTTGGGTGGAGTAGGGGTGGATTTTGATGCCCACGCCAGCGCCTTCGGGACCGCTGATCTTGATAGTGGCGCCACTGTTCAGTTGTTCGCGCGTCGGCAAGGGGCTCAGGCGACCGCCCGCGCCGATCTGGATCGGCGTCGTCTTGCCGGCATGGGTCAAGGTGACATGCACCTTCGAGGGATCTGTGCGCTTGATGCGCAGGGCGTAGTAAAGATTGACCTGGCTGCGCTGGGCGGCTGGCATATTCAGGAAAGCCTTATAGCCCGGAAAAACGTCGGAAGCGGCGGCCGTCTGTGTGGTGATACCGTTGGCGGTGACCGGCGGCGGCGCGGCCATGGCGGGCACACCAGCACCCAGCAGGCTGAGCGACAGCGCCAGGCCAGCGGATTTCGACAGGTTTTTCAAAAGCTTGGACATCGTTACCATCATCATCTTGTTATGACCTCTATCATAACCTGCCCGAGTATAAAAAGTTAAGGCTGAATGGGGCCTGAACGGGGTTACGACTTGGCGTCGATCAGCAGTTTCGACGGCGTTGCATCGAAACTGACGCTTGCCGCCGTGGGCCATTCCGCCGGCACATAGCTGATATGGGCCGGGTGATAAACACCCTTTTTGTCCTTCGTCGCCCCGATCAGACCAAGCGCCCGGGTCGAGCCATCGGCCAGCTTGACCTGTCCGGTGCTGACGCCACGAATCTCGATGCGATCGAAGGTTGGCAGGGCCATGGCCATCAGGCCGGCCACCTTCTTTGAGCCTTTCAGCGCCTGCGTGACCGAGAGTGCCAGCGCCCTGGCGTCCATCGTCTGCGCCGGGGGCTGGGTGGGCTGGAGATCGAGTGCCACGCCGAACTTGACCCCGGCGGGGCGGCTATAGGTCAGCTTGCCCTTGAGTTGCGCGGCGGTCGGCAGGGGCGCCAGATAGCCTTGGGCGTTCGGCATGATCTTCGCGCCGTCATGCAGGATCAGGGAAATCTGTTCGGCCTTGCCGCCTTGCACCATCATCGTGTAGGCCAGCCGAAAATGACTGCGCTCGGCCGCTGGCAGGCTGTAATAGTTGCTGAGGAAGGGAAACAGCTTCTCGGCCGGAACGCTTTTGCTTTCTGTTTCGGCGAAGGCGGCAGGCGCCATGGCCAGAAAGGCGGCGGACGTGATGAGCAAGGCGCGACGGTGCATGTAATTTCCCCCAGATGATAACAGACACATAATCAGGCCATTGTGCAAAATTTAAGGCGCAACGAAGACCGTTGCGCCTTAAATTTCTTAGACCAAACAGCGATTACAGCCCCTTGACGATGCCTTCGACCATTTTCTTGGCGTCGCCGAACAGCATCATGGTGTTGTCCTTGAAGAACAACTCGTTTTCGACACCCGCATAGCCGGCCGACATGCCGCGCTTGATGAAGAGAATGGTCCGGGCCTTTTCAACTTCGAGGATCGGCATACCGAAGATAGCTGAGGTCGGATCGGTCTTGGCGGCCGGGTTGGTCACGTCGTTGGCGCCGATGACGAAGGCGACGTCCGCCGTTGCGAATTCGGAATTGATGTCCTCCAGTTCGAACACCTCATCATAGGGCACATTGGCTTCGGCCAGCAGGACGTTCATGTGGCCCGGCATCCGTCCGGCGACCGGATGGATGGCGTATTTCACTTCGACGCCTTCTTCTTTCAGCTTGTCGGCCATTTCGCGCAGGGCGTGCTGGGCCTGCGCCACCGCCATGCCGTAACCGGGCACGATGATGACCTTCGAGGCGTTCTTCATGATGAAGGCGGCGTCGTCGGCCGAGCCTTGTTTGACGGGGCGCGTTTCGACCGCGCCACTGCCGGCGGCGGCGGTGTCTCCGCCGAAGCCGCCCATGATGACGCTGAAGAAGTTGCGGTTCATGCCCTTGCACATGATGTAGCTGAGGATGGCGCCTGAGGAGCCGACCAGGGCGCCGGTGATGATCAGGGCGATGTTTTCCAGCGTGAAGCCAAGTGCCGCCGCTGCCCAGCCAGAATAGGAGTTGAGCATGGAGACGACGACCGGCATGTCAGCGCCGCCGATGGGCACGATCAGGGTGATGCCGAGCACGAGGGCGATTACGAAGATGCCCCAGAAGGCCCAGGTGGCCAGGCCGTGCGTCACGATCAGGGTGACGATCAGCGCCACGACGGCGACGCCCAAAGCAATATTGATCAGGTGGCGGGCCGGCAGGATGATCGGTGCGCCCGACATATTGCCGTTGAGTTTGGCAAACGCAATGACCGAACCGGTGAAGGTGATGGCGCCGATGGCGACGCCCAGCGACAGTTCGATTAAGGATTGTGTCTTGATTCCGCCCGCGCCGTCATCGATGCCGAAGGCTTGTGGTGCGTAGAGCGCGCCGATAGCGACCATGCAGGCGGCCAGGCCGACGAGCGAGTGGAAGGCGGCTACGAGCTGCGGCATGGAGGTCATGGAGACCTTCTGCGCAATGGTCATGCCGGCAATGCCGCCGACGGCGATGCCGCACAGGATGATGACGATGGTGACCGGATCGAGATCACCCTTGCCGAGCAGCGACAGGATGGTGACGCCGATGGCGATGGCCATGCCGATCATGCCATAGAGATTGCCCTTGCGGCTGGTTTCCGGCGACGACAGGCCGCGCAGGGCCAGGATGAAGAGGACGCCGGAGATCAGGTAGGCGAGGGCAGAGATATTGGCGAAATCCATTTACTTGCCCTCCCCATTTTTCGTTTGCCCTGCCGCTTCGCTGCTTGAGGGCTGCGGCCTCTCTTTTTTCTTGTACATGGCCAGCATCCGGCGCGTCACCATAAAGCCGCCGAAGATATTGACCGCCGCCAGCGCCGAGGCCAATCCGCCCGCGCCCTTGGATATCCAGACGCCTATACCCGCACCCTCCGCATGCGCGGCGGCAGCGATCAAGGCGCCGACGATGATGACCGAGGAAATAGCGTTGGTGACCGCCATCAACGGCGTATGCAGGGCCGGTGTGACGCTCCACACCACGTAGTAGCCGACGAAAATGGCCAGCACGAAAATGGCCAGACGGAAGATGGTGGGATCAACGGCTTCCATAGTTTTTCCTCTTGATCGGTGCGGTCGAGAAGGCGACATTGGCCAGACGGATCAGGCCCTGATCGTTATATTCAAAGGTCTCCGCCACGATATGGCTTGACTGATTGCGATAGACGAGCGTGTGCCCTTGCGCGCCGATGCAGTTGGCAACCGGCTCAAATTTCAGGTTAGGTACGCGCGGCAAGGTGCTGGAAACATAGGAATAAAAGGCCTGAATATCGGTCAGGACGCCGCGCTCTGACAGGCCGAGCTTGGCGACGAAGGGCGAGATAAACACCAGATTGTCGGCATAAAGATCGCAGATATTCTGCGCATCGCGCGAATTCCACGCTTCATACCATTCAGCGGCTTTTTGTTCGTAATCGATATAGGCCATCAGGCGTCTTTCAGATTGGGGTGCACGATGGCGCCGCCGTGGGTGACGAGCGCGGCCTTGAGGATTTCATCCTCGGCATCAGGGGCCAGCGCGCCGTCTTTATTGATAAGCAGGCCTACAAAGGCCTGCAGGTTCTTGGCATAGAGCGCCGAGGCATCGGTGGCGATGCTGGCGGTGATGTTCGACAGGCCTATGATCTTGACACCATTGACGTCCACGATCTGATCGGCGACGCAGCCCTCGACATTGCCGCCCTGGGGGGCGGCCAGATCGATCAGGACCGAGCCGGGCTTCATACTGGCAACCTGCTCCCTGGTGACGAGGATCGGCGCGGCACGGCCGGGGATCAGGGCCGTGGTGATGACGATGTCTTGTTTGGCGATGTGCGATGAGGTCAGCGCCGCCTGCTTGGCCTTGTATTCCGCCGACATTTCCTTGGCGTAGCCGCCGGCGGTCTGGGCGTTCTTGAACTCCTCGTCCTCGACCGCCAGGAACTTGGCGCCTAAGCTTTCCACCTGCTCCTTGGTGGCCGGGCGCACATCGGTGGCGGTGACCACAGCGCCCAGGCGACGCGCGGTGGCGATGGCTTGGAGGCCGGCGACGCCGACACCCATGATAAAGGCCTTGGCGGGCGCCACCGTACCAGCGGCGGTCATCATCATCGGGAAGGCCTTACCATAGGCATTGGCGGCTTCGATGACGGCGCGATAGCCGGCCAGATTGGCCTGCGACGACAGAACGTCCATGACCTGCGCGCGGGTGATGCGCGGCACGAACTCCATGGCGTAAGCGGAGGCGCCGGCCGAGGCGAGCGCGTTTAGCGTCTGATTCTCTCGGTAAGCATCGAGCATGGCGATTACGATGGCGCCGGCTTTCAGCGCTGCGATCTCATCCTTGGCCGGGCCGCGCACCTTGAGCACGATATCGGCGTCCTTAAGGGTATCCTTCACGGTCTTGGCGATCGTGGCGCCGGCAGCCGTATAAGCCTCGTCGGTGATCGAAGCGCCTAGGCCTGCGCCAGTCTGGACTTTGACAGTTAAGCCCGCGGCAGTCCATTTCTTGACGGTGTCAGGCGTGGCGGCGACGCGGGTCTCGCCCGCGATCTGTTCCTTGGTAACGGCGAGGGTTAAGCCCATGATGGTTTCCTCTTTCTCGACGGCATCACTATGATTTTGATGCACCTGCAACGACCGGAGTCGCTTGTTTGTTAAGATGTTTGTTATGGGGAAATGAAGGTCAAGTCAAAGCCTTGTTACGCTCTGCAAGATCACATGCATGCCAAGGCCTCACCCACGCGGAAAAGCGGGCGAGGCCTTGTGTGCAGGATATATCGGCTTTTTTTCGGCGTCAGACGACGCCCGCGAGCTTAGTGGCTGGCGTCGGGCTTCTTTTTTAGCACGACCCAGCCGAGACCGGCGACCACCACGGCCGACACTACGGCGGTGATAAAGCCCAGCTTGGTGCTGGTCAGCACGATAAGGAAGACGAGCGCAACCGTAATAACCAGGCTGCCCCACTTGGTCATGTTGACGAACAGCTCGAAGGAATGCTGGTGCTCATGGACATCCATCTCGCCACGTACATAATCGTCGGTCGAATGATCGTGAGGATCGGCCATGGAACTTATTCCTTATAGGGGCGGGTGCATCTGCCCTGTGAACAGATATCTTTGACCGATCCTTACAAAAGCCTGCTGATTTGGTCAATAGGGCGGTTCTGTGTCGCGCTTACCGGGTCGGATCAACCACCTTGCCGCCGCTCCGGTAAACCTCGCCGCCTTTCATGACGAAGGCCGGATGTTCCAGCGCGGTGACATCGGCCAACGGATCGCTGGTGACACCGATGATATCGCCATAGTGACCCACCTTGAGGCTGCCGACATCGGCCTGCCAGCCAAGCGCCTGACCGGCATTGACCGTGGCCGCCTGAATCGCCTGCAAGGGCGTGGCGCCGTAGCGCACCATGACCGCGAATTGTCGGGCATTGTCACCATGCGGATAGATTCCAGCGTCGGTCCCGTAGATCATTTTCACGCCGGCCTTGAGCGACTTGCGGAAGTTCTCACGCTGGATCTCGCCGATATCTGCGTCCTTCTTGAGATTTTCCGGCAGGACGCCGTTTTTCGCGCCTTCGGACTGGGTGTAGTCGGTGTTGTAGATGTCCATTGAGAAATAAGTGCCGTGCTGGACGGCCAGCTTGATGCCTTCATCATCGACCAGGCTGGCGTGCTCAATGGTGTCAACGTCGGCACGGATCGAATCGGATATGCCCGATGCACCGTGGGCATGGACGGCGACCTTTAGACCGTCCATATGGGCCTCATCGACGATGGCTTTCAGTTCAGGCAGGGCCAGTTGCTGGGCGCCGGGTGTATCGCCGCGCGAGAAGACGCCGCCGGTGGCGCAGACCTTGATGACCGTGGCGCCGTATTTCTTGAGCGTGCGGACGACCTTCACACCCTCTTCGGGACTATCGACATTATAGGGTGATTTCTGATCCATCGACTGCGGAAAATAGGTTTCATCGCAGTGGCCGCCGGTGGCGCCGATGGCGTAGGTGGCGGTGATGAGGCGCGGACCAGAGATATAGCCGTTATCGATGCCTTCGCGCAGGCCCACATCGTTGAAGAATTCAGAACCGACATTGCGCACGGTGGTGAAGCCGGCATCAAGCGTCTTTTTGGCGTTGGAGGCGCCAACGGTCATCCAGAAACGATCCGACATTTGCAGAAAGTTATAGCCGCTGTATTCCGGCGCCGAGTTGAGATGGACGTGCATGTCGATCAGGCCCGGCAGGAGGGTGACGCCGGGGAGGTCGATCTTTTCGGCATCGGCCGGGATGGTGATCGACCCTTGCACGCCCTCAGCCGTGATGCGGCCATCGGTGATGATAACGACCGGCCTGGCTATCACCTTGCCGGTTTCGACCTCGATCAGTTTGTCCGCGGTGATGGCGACGGTTTTTGCCGTGGCGCCGGTGGCGAGGAAAGACAGCGCGGCGGTCAAAAGCAGACGGTGTTTCATGATCATCCCCAAGGTGGTAAACTCTGAGACGATCACGAAAAGATCCTAGTCTTACTGAGTCACAAAATTGGGGGGATTCGCGTTTTGGGGAAATGTGCTAGCCTCGTCGATTCATAGTCTTCAGGAGAGGCTGGATGAGTGACCTTAGCACGCGATTAAGTGAAGCATCGTTTTTGGATTATGTCCATAGTCTGGTTGATGTGATCGGCCATGCCGATCGCGCGGAGCCGTTGAAGGATTACTGCCTTGGTCTGATGCTGCCTGTTGATCGCAAGAGCGTAGAGCCCCTGGCCGCTGTGACTTCGCCTTCGCGGGTTTCGGCGAAACACCAATCTTTGTTGCATTTTGTTGGGCAGGCACCGTGGTCAGACGAGGCGCTTTTGGCGCGGGTTCGCGAGAGGGTGCTTCCGCAGATCGAGCAGCATGGACCGATCAAGGCCTGGATCATCGACGACACCGGCTTTCCCAAGAAGGGGAGGCACTCAGTTGGCGTAGCGCGGCAATATTGTGGTCAGCTCGGCAAACAGGATAACTGCCAGGTCGCCGTCAGCCTGTCGGTTGCGAACGCTGCGGCCAGCCTACCGATCGCCTATCGGCTTTATTTGCCTGAGACCTGGTGCGATGATCCAGAGCGGCGGCGTAAAGTGAAGGTCCCTGAGGAGATAGGCTTCCAAACAAAGCCGACTATCGCACTTGATCAGGTCCGCACCGCTAAGGCCGCCGGTGTTGCGCCTGGGGTGGTATTGGCTGACGCTGGCTACGGAGCGGATGGCACCTTCCGCGCTGGCCTGACCACGCTTGGCCTCACCTATGTCTTGGGTGTACAGCCGACACTCAGTGTCTGGCGTCCAGGGCAAGCTCCTTTGCCTCCAAAACCTTGGAGTGGCCGGGGACGACCACCGTCGTTGCTGCAACGTAATCCCGACCACGCGCCCATCTCGGCAAAGGCGCTGGCACGGGAGCTGCCGCCCGAGGTTTGGAAAACGGTCTGCTGGCGAGAAGGTACGAATGTGGACCTGAGTTCACGCTTTACCGCGCTTTGGCTGCACCCGGCCTCCCGCGACCATAAGCTGACAGAACCCCGCCCTGAGGAATGGCTGCTGATCGAATGGCCTGAAGGCGATGAAGCGCCGCTCAAATACTGGCTTGCTACCTTGCCAGCAGACACGTCACTCGAAGATCTCGTCAGCACCGCCAAATTGCGGTGGCGAATTGAGCGAGATTATCAGGAACTCAAGCAGGAACTAGGCCTTGGCCATTACGAGGGTCGAGGGTGGAGAGGCTTCCATCATCATGCAAGTCTCTGTATCGCCGCCTACGCCTTCCTAATCTCCCGACGGGAGGCCATTCCCCCCTCAGGGCCGAACATTGCCAAGAACCTCAAAAAGCTTGACCTTCCCCAAGGTTATCGACCCCGTGGATCCCCCAATCAGGCCGGAACGCCACGTCAGGGATTCGATTGCGACCATCCGACGATGTTTGACAGTCGCCCTCAGTCGAACCCTGCAGCGATGTCCATGTTGCACCAAGCCAACAATACCTGAGAATGCCACTTTATGACGCAGTAAGACTAGGCGCAAGCGCTTAAACCAAGGCTTCAAAAGCCTCAATCAACCCTTCCAGACGGGCGCAGCCCATTTTCCAGAAGGCCTTGTCGCGCGGGTTCATGCCGAAGGGCGCCAGAGCTTCAACATAGGTTTTCGTGCCGCCGCCAGCCAGCAGTTCGCGGTAGAGCGGGGTGAAGGCTTCCGGATTTTCCCGGCGCTTTTCCATCAGGGCCGAGACGAGCAGGTCGCCAAAGGCATAGGCGTAAACGTAGAACGGCGAGTGGACGAAGTGGCTGACATAGGCCCAGTAGACTTCATAGCCGTCATTGAGCTTGATGGCCGGCCCTAAGCTTTCGCCCATGACCTCAAGCCACAGGGCGTTGATCTGATCGAGCGCGACCTCGCCTTCGAGGCGGGCGGTATGGAACTTTTCCTCGAAGCGGTGGAAGGCGATCTGGCGGATGACGGAGTTGAGGCCGTCCTCGATCTTGCCGGCCAGCAGGGCCTTCTTCTCTTCCAGCGAGGCGGTGGCGACGAGATGCTCAAACACCAGCCCTTCGGCGAAGATGGAGGCGGTTTCGGCGAGCGTCAGCGGTGTGTCGGCCAGGATCGAGCCGAGCGGCTGGCACAGGGTCTGGTGGACGGCATGGCCAAGCTCATGCGCCAGGGTCAGCACTTCGCGGCGGTCGCCGGTGAAGTTTAGCATGACATAGGGATGGCGGTTGGCCGTCACCGGGTGGGCATAGGCGCCGGAGGATTTGCCGGCGCGCGGCGCGGCGTCGATCCATGGTTGATCGAAAAAGCGCTGGGCGCGTTCGGCGAATTCCGGTCCCATCTTGGCGAAGCTGTCGAGCACGATCTTTTTCGCCTCGGCCCAGCTATAGTTTTTCTGCACATCCTGGGTCAGCGGCGCGTTGCGGTCCCAGAAATCGAGCTGCTTCTTGCCAAGGATCTTTGCCTTGATCTTGTAATAGCGGTGCGACAGGTTGGCGTAGGATTCCCCGACGGCCTCGGCCATGGCGTCAACGGCGTCCTTATCGACCTCATTGGCGAGGTGGCGCGACGCTGCCGGATCTTCGTATTTGCGCCAGCGATCCTCGACCTGCTTTTCAAAGGCCAGGGTGTTGAGCGTCAGGGCCAGCACGGGGGCATTGTCCCTGAGCGCCGCCGATAGCCCAACTGCCGCCGCCTTACGAACGTTGGCTTGAGGGGCGGAGAGGCGGTTCAGCGCCTCGTTGAGGGTCAGGGAGTCTTTACCGATCCTGACGCGCATCCGCGTCAGGGTCTCGTCGAACAGGCGCGACCATTGCCCGACCGCCGGCATACGCTCCAGCATCAGGCGCTCCAGGTCGGGCGTCAGTTCGTGCGGACGACTGGCACGGATACGGCGCAGCCAGGGGCGCCATTTTTGCGCCTTGGTGACCATCTTGAGCGCATTCTCGATTTCCCAGTCTTCGAGCTGGTTCAGTTCGAGCGACAGGAATAGGCTGTCAGCCGAGATCATCGCGGCCTGGGTGCCGAGGTCTGACTGCATCTTGGCGATGCGGGCGTTCTCGCGGTCAATGGTTGATGCCAGCGTGGCATAGGCCAGTGCGCCGCCCATATCGTCCATCGCCTTTTCGTAGAGGCTGCCGGCCTGATCGATCAGCAGGCCGAGGCGCTCCGCATTGCCGCGCGCCGCCACGAACTGGCCTTGCAGTTTGGCCAGTTCCTTGACGTGGCCTTCACCGCGCGCGAAATCTTCAGCGATTTTGGGATCTTCGGGTCCGCTGTACAGATCGGTGAGATCCCAGACGGGCAATTGGGTGACGGAATCGAGGGAGGGGACATGTGTGTTCATGCATGCGGACATAGCCATAAAGACAACGAAAATCGAGAGGGTTTATGCGCCGTCCCTTCACTTCATGCTGATCGCCTGTTTGGGGAGAGCGTACAAAAACGGGACATTAACTATAGGTCTACACCTGATTTTCACGCCGATCCCTTAGGTTTGTCTCAAAATAAGCCGAAATCCGGACACCGGTGACGGCGAAATCAGACGATGGTGGATATTGAAAATGGCGAAAACGATCCTGATCTGTGATGACGACCCCACGCAACGCCGCCTGATACAGGCCGTGCTGGAGCGCGAGGGTTTCTCGGTCATGCACGCTGAAAATGGCGGTCAGGCGGTTGAACGTCTGTCGCAGAATTCAGGCATCGACGCTGTCATTCTTGATCTCGTCATGCCAGGCCAGTCCGGCATTGATACCTTGAAGGAAATTCGCGCCGCCGGCATCCGCACGCCGGTGGTGGTCCTGACCGCTTCGGGCGGTATCGATACTGTGGTCAAGGCCATGCAGGCCGGGGCGCAGGACTTCTTCATCAAGCCGGCCTCGCCTGAGCGCATTCTCGTTTCAGTACGCAATGCCCTGCAGATGGGTGATATGGTGGCCGAAGTGGCACGCCTGAAGAAGCACACCGGCAACCGCATTGGTTTCGATGACCTGATCGGCACATCGGGCCCGATGGCTCTGGTGCGCCGCCTGGGCGAACGCGCCGCCAAGTCCTCGATCCCCGTGCTGATCCTCGGTGAAAGCGGCGTCGGCAAGGAACTGATCGCCCGCGCCATTCAGGGCTCTTCCGAGCGCTCCGGCAAGCCTTTCGTGGCGGTTAACTGCGGGGCCCTGCCGGAAAACCTCGTGGAATCCATCCTGTTCGGTCACGAAAAGGGCTCTTTCACCGGCGCCTCCGACAAGCACCTTGGCAAGTTCCAGGAAGCCCATGGCGGCACCCTGTTCCTCGATGAGGTAGGCGAACTGCCGCTCGACATGCAGGTTAAGCTCCTGCGCGCACTTCAGGAAGGTGAAATCGATCCAGTCGGCTCCAAGCGTCCGATCAAGGTTGATGTCCGCATCATTTCGGCGACCAACCGTAATCTCGGTGATCAGGTCAAGGCCGGCGCCTTCCGCGAAGACCTGTTCTATCGCCTCAACGTCTTCCCGATCGAAGCGCCATCCTTACGTGAACGCCGTGACGATATTCCGGCCCTGATTGATCACTTCGTGCGCCGCTTCAATATTGAAGAAGGCAAGCGCGTCACCGGTGTTTCGAGTGAGGCCATGCAGATGTTGTGCGCCTATGACTGGCCGGGCAATGTTCGCCAGTTGGAGAACACCGTCTATCGCGCCATCGTGCTGAGCGACAGTCCGCATCTGCAAGCCTATGATTTCCCGGCGATCAGCGGCCAGGTTGCGCCGATGATGGCACCGGCCGAAGGTCAGGTCGTGGCCCTTGGTCAGGCCGTTGCCAGCCTGACGGAAGAGCATCACGATGCCCTGCATGACGCGCCGGTGCGTATCCTTGATGACGCCGGTCACCTGCGCAAGCTTGAGGATATCGAGCGCGACCTGATCGAACACGCGATAGGCGTCTATGCTGGCCATATGTCGGAAGTGGCACGTCGTCTCGGTATCGGACGTTCAACTCTGTATCGCAAGGTGCGCGATTGCGGTCTTGAGGGGCTGGTCAAGGAAGCGGGCTAATCATCCTGCTAGTGATTTTGGGTCTTGCCGCGGATGCCGCCCAGCAGTTGCGCCTGTAGCTTGATCACCCGCTCGGGCGACAGATCGTAAAGCGCGATGATGCCCACACCGGCGAAGGCCATAATGGCCGGCCCCAGTCCAGTCAAAAGGCGGATATTGTCAAGCACGAAGGGTGTTGGCGCCTTGTTGCCGGCGTAGTCGACCAGCGCCCAGCCGATGATGGCGGCGGCGATGGCGGCGCCTATCTTCTTTGATAGCATGATCATCGAATAGGTCATGGCGGTGGCGCGGTAGCCGGTTTTCCAGGCGTTGTAATCCGCCGTATCGGCATACATGGCGAAGGTGAGGGTGGCGATGGTGCCAAAGGCCACACCGCTTATGGCCTGCAGCACGAACATCAGAATGATCTGGCCTGGCTGACAAAAAAAGAAGCCGAGACAGGCGAGGCCGGCGACCACAAGCATGATCGAAATCCATCTCTGGCGCGAGAGGACGCGTGCCAACAGCGAACTGACGGCGGAGCCTGCAGCCAGGCCAAGCGTGAAGGTCATGACGATACTGATGACCAGGTCAGGTCTGCCGGCATAGGATCTCATGTAGAAGGGGGCGACCGAGGTGTGCAGCATCGAGGCGACCATGACGACCCCGGCGAGCAAGAACAGAATGACCCATGGGCGGTTGAGGAACAGGTCTCGCACATCGCGCAGTGGGTTGGGGTTGGGTCGTGAGGTCAGGGCGAAGCGCTCCTGGGTGTGCAGGAACAGATTGATCAATATGCCGACCACAATGACGCCGTAGACGGTCATGACGAACTGCCAGCCAAGCGCGTCATTGCCACGACCGGCCCAAGTGACCAGTCTGGGCGTGGCCCATGTGATCAGGACTGCGCTCAGGAACGCGCCGCCAAAGCGCAGGCTCATAATCTGTTCGCGCTGGGTTGAATCGGGGGTAATGACGCCGGACAGCGCATTGTAGGCGGTGTTGGCTCCGGTATAGATCAGGTTGAGCAGGATCAGGCCGAAATAGGCGGAGAACAGCTTGCTGTCATGCGGGGCATTGGCAAGTGAGAAAAACAGGATGCCCGCGGCAGCCAGCGGCAGGCAGAGCCACAGAAACCAAGGGCGATAGCGACCATAAGCCGTGTGCGTGCGGTCGGCTATGGCGCCGAACACCGGATCAGCGAAGGCGCTGACGAGGCGCATGGTCACCAGAAGGGTGGCTATGCTGGTCAGGCTTAGCCCCACGACATCGCCGAGATAGACCATAATGAAGGCTGAGACCGGTGCCCAGTACATGTTGAACCCAACATCGCCGAGGCCATAGCTTATGGTTTCTCCAAGCCGAACCGGTTCGTAGGCGTGCAGAGCGTCTTTATCAGAGGCTGGCGTCATGAGTGGTCTCGCGGCCTTGATTTAGACAGGCTGTAATCGATTTTTGTCCGCAGGGGTTAAGGAACTCGTAAGGCCATTCTTCCCAAAAATTTTACTCAACCGGTGGAAGTTTCAAAAGCGGTGAAAACCGTCTTTATAATCAACCGAATGTGTCGTTTTGTTGAGATCGCCTGTCAGGGGAGTTTTTTAAAGGGGCTGGCCCCTTTGCAGGACTTTCGGTTAGGGTGGGGCTGAACCTTTAACCTGATGCCCCCCGGAGACCGCCCGATGATTCGCCAGACACTCTCTCCTGATCGCCGCATTTTTCTGGCTGGCGCTACAGCCCTGGCGGGCGCTTCCATCTTTGGTACCGTACAGGCGGCTGAGGGCGATCTTAATCTGTTCGTCGGCACCTATAGTTCGGATGCGGCCAAAGGTATCTATCCGCTGAACTACACTTCGGCCACCGATAGCTGGACACTCGGTGATCCTCTGCCGGCGATCGAAAACGTTTCATTTGGCGCCTATAGTCCGGTTTCACAGCACTATTACCTGCTTAACGAAAAGGACGAAGGCCGCATCGGTATCTACGACAAGGCGTGTAAAAAGACCTATGAGGTTTCCAGCCAGGGCGCTGCGCCCTGTTATGCAGCGCTCGATCCCAGCGGCGGCTATCTCGCGGTCGCCAACTATTCTTCGGGCAATGTCGTGGTCTACAAGATCGGAGCCGAGGGTGGACTGGAGCAGCCGCCGGCCAATCGCCAGAATACGGGCTCCGGACCGAACAAGGCCCGGCAGGAAGGGCCGCACGCCCACTGGGTGCAGTTTCAGGGCGACTATATCTACAGCGTCGATCTCGGCACCGATCAGGTGCTGGGCTATAGTTTCGATGCCGCAACCGGCGCAGTGGGGCAGGCTTTCGAGGCCTATCATGCGCCAGGCGGCGCCGGGCCGCGTCACCTGATCTTCCATAAGGACGGCGTTCACGCCTATCTGGTCACCGAGCTGAACAATACGGTGATTGTCTTGAAAGCTGCGAAGAATGGTCGTTTTGAAGCTACACAGACCATCACTACCTTGCCGGCAGGCTTCAAGGGCGAAAGCTACTGCGCCCATATCGCGTTGAATGCGGCGGGTGACCGGCTTTACGTCTCCAATCGCGGGCATAACAGCATCGCGGTGTTTTCGGTGGCGGCGGATGGCGGTCTGAACCTTATTCAGGTGTCGCCGACGCTCGGCAACTGGCCGCGCTTCTTCGCTGTGTATGAGGATCATAAGCGCCTTGTCGTGGCGCACCAGAAGAGCAACGATCTGGTCGTTTTCGAGCTCAAGTCCGATGGCACTCTGGCGCCGAAGGATCAAAAAATCGCCGTTTCCACGCCCGTCTTTATCGGCGTATCTGCTTAAGGCTTTCAGGCGGGCACGGCGTCTTCCATCGGACAGTATTGTGCGAGGAAATGATCATGTGGCGGCATGGCGGCGACGGCCTTGGCGATACTGCCTTTCAGGCCTTCCAGACCTCGGATGGCGTCTTCGCGCGGCATCAGCTTGCCAACGCCGTGCCAGCCGCGCGGCTCGATGCGCTGGCCGAGCAGGACCTGTACCCAGGAATCGACTCGGAACAGATCGTCCGGCGCCTGATAGGCATAGGCCTTTTCTCGGAACAGTTCGATACGCGCCGCTAAGGTGTCAGGCACGGACATGTTACGTCGGTCGCGCCAGAAGGCGCTGTCGTCGCGCTCGGTCGCCTTGTAGTGCAGAATAACGAAGTCACGGACGCGTTCCAGTTCGGCGCGGGCGGCCTGATTATAACGATCGGTCAGGGCCTCAGTGATGCCGCTGAAGGGGAACATCTGCACCAGACGAGTTACGCCAATCTGGAACAGGTGGATGCTGGTGGATTCGAGCGGTTCGATAAAGCCGCTGGAGAGGCCAAGCGCCACGCAGTTCTTGTTCCATGACGTTTTGCGACGACCGGTGGAATAGGGGATCAGGCGCGGATCGAACAGGGCCGGGGCGTCGAGTGCGCCGAGCAGGCGCGTGCGGGCGTCCTCTTCCGATAGATACTGGCTGCAATAGACCAGGCCATTGCCGACACGGCTTTGCAGTGGGATCCGCCAGCGCCAGCCAGCATCGTGCGCAATGGCGCGGGTATAGGGCATGATCGTTCCGACGGAGTTTGTCTGCACGGCCAGAGCCCTGTCGGTGGGGAGCCAATGGCTCCAGTCATCCCAGCCTGTTTTCAGCGTCTGCTCGATCAAAAGACCACGGAAGCCGGTGCAGTCGATGAACAGGTCGCCTTCGATGGTGGCGCCTGAAACCATAACAAGGCCGGTGAGGAAGCCGGATTCAGCGTCCTGTTCAACGCGGGCGATCTTGCCTTCGACACGTTTGACGCCGTTGGCCTCGCTCAGCTTGCGCAGGAATTGTCCGTAGAGCCCGGCATCAAGGTGATAGGCGTAATTGATCGTGGCCTTTTCCGAGGTCTGGAAGCGGCCAGCCTTGGCGGCCTGCAATTCCAGGCAATAGTCGCCCAGATCGCCACCATAGCCATCAACCCTGGCTTGCAGCCAGATATGATGGAAATCGGCCATCCACGGTGAGCGGCCGATGGTGCCAAAAGCATGGAAATACTGATCTTGCTCGCGCGCCCAGTTCTCGAAGGAGATACCGAGCTTGAAGGTGGCGTTGGTGGCGCGCATCACCTCACGCTCATCGATGCCGAGAAACCGGTGGAAGGTGCGCACGGTCGGGATGGTGGATTCGCCGACACCGACCGTGCCGATATCCTCGGATTCGACCAGGGTGATGTCGAGCAACGGACCGATCAACTTGCTCAGAGCCGCCGCCGCGCACCAGCCGGCTGTGCCGCCGCCGGCGATGACCACCTTCTTCACGCGCTGTTCGTTCATGGCGATGTTCCCTTATCGGTTCTTTTATCGGTTTAGGCGGTTAAGCAGCATGGCGCGCAAGCGTCGCGCCTTCATATCGTCCAGTGACCCCAGATTACCCCGCGCCGCTTCGGGCAGGTGCGCGCCGGCGCGCTCAGCCGGTCCGAAGACGTAATAGTCGAACAGGTTGCGCCACGCCGCCTTTTCAGCATCCGGCCGGTCCCGCAACGAGAGCAGGGCGTGCAGCAGGGTGTTCATCGGGGTGTCCATGAAGGTCGGTGTCGCGTTCCACCAGTAATTGATCAGAATATTGAAGGTATCGAGCGCCTCGACGTGATGCCACCACATGGCCGGATAGAACAATACGTCGCCCGGTTCGAGATCAGCGACCTGACCTGCGGCCTCAGCTTCACGGAAGCCGGGGTAGCGCGTGTAATCGGGATCTTGGAAATCAACCATGCTGATCACCTGGCCGCCGGGTGTCGGTTCCAGCGGACCGGGATAGAGGTTGTCCACCTGTTCGGGGGGGAAAAGCGTGAAGCGACGGTGGCCGGCCACACAGACGGCGAGATTGTGCGACATGTCGAAATGTGCCGTGGCGGTGGTGCGATTGCCGATCCAGATACTGGCGATGATGTTGGCGAACATCGGGTGACTGAGGTCAAGATCGTTCTCGGCGCGCAGACCCGGCAGATAGGTGTCGAGATCGGTCGAGCCGAGATAGAAGGACGGCGGCGCGGGGTCTGCGAGATGGTTGGCTATCTGATCAAGAAACGCGTCAAGCATGACGCGCTCGGCCTTGAAGTTCAGGGCCGTTACCTCATCATTGTAAAAGAAACGGCCACCGATTTCCGGTGCGCCGGTAAAGCCAGTGACCGGACGGCCCTGATAGAAACCCTTGAGCTTATTGATGGCGTTCTGTGGCGAGGCGAGGCCAGCCTGCACCAGCCGCCAGTCACGCGCCACGCCTTTAAGGATGACCGGCGCCTGCATCGCTAACAGGTCATCGTAAGGGATGGCGTCGGGCGCGATCCCCTCGATAACCTTGGTCTTGGTCGTTATATGCGCCATGGCGTACTGCTTACGCGTTTGTTCAGGCGGGTAAAAGAGCGCGCTGGCGGTTCTTCATCTCGATCAACCGCGACATATTGCCCATGGAGGTCAGCACGCAGAAAGCCAGAGCGAGGAAGCCGGCACCGTTGAGCTTTTCGAGGGTTGCGCCGTCAAGCTGGCTCAGGCCGTCCGAACTGATAGAAAAGAAGCCGGGGAGGCTGTACTGAGTCGTTTCATCGAGGCGGATGTTGATCTCCACCGGTGCGATGAGACCGGCTGTTTCAAAGGCCGTGAACATGGCATGGCTGGCTTCGGCCCCGACATGCAGCGTGCGCAGGGTCTGGACGACGCGCTCAAGCGCCGGCGAGTGGCCACCATGCGGCTGGAACAGCGGGGCACCATCGGTGCGGCTGATGCGCGGATGGTCGAGATCGACCATGATCATCGGTTCTGTGACGCCGTTTTCCTGCTCACGCAGGCCAATGCGGAACGGGCCGCGTGCCTGAATGGCCGGAATATAACGGGCCTGCCAGCCCTTGTCGTCAAGGTAAAGGTTTTCGTCGCGATCAAGGCCCAATAGGGCGAAGGCCTGAAACGTACCCTTGTCCGAACGACGGAACAGGATCGGGTATTCACGCTGAACCTCTGCGAACTCGGTCGGGAAGACCAGCGCCATATTCACCTTGTCGCCCAAAGCCGCGGAATGGCCGCTGATCAGCCTTAAATCATGGTGCTCGACATTATCGAGCAGGACGGTCTGGGTCATTTTTTTCTCATCCTCACAGTTCTTAGTTACCCTTACGAAAAAGGCCGCGGCGAACCGCGGCCTTTCCCGTGACGGTGTTATGCGTCGATTGTATTAGAACTTGTAACGCAGGCCAAGCTGATAGCGTGTGTCGAGTTCCTGGGCGTAGATGAAATTGACATCATCGCGACCGTGTTGACGAATGTGTTCCTTGTTCAGGTTCAGACCATCGAAGGTGAGTTGGAGGCTCGGTGTCAACTGATAGCTGACCGCGAGATCCACCACGCCGAACGGCTCGACATAGGTCGGGTTGTGGGCTGTACCGTCGCGGTTTGCGCCGCTGATGTACTCATCGCGCCAGTTATACGACAGTCGTGCCGAGAGGCCGTTCTTATCGTAGATCCCGGTGACGTTGTAGGTGTTCGACAGGCCGAGCAGCGGGAATTGGACTGTGTCCGTATCGGCTGCCGAATTATCGAACTCGATGTCGCCGTCAACCGTTGTCAGGCTGCCCGACACACCAAAGCCGGTGTCACCGAAGAAGTGCTGAATGGCGAATTCGAAGCCATGCAGGTTAGCATTCTTGTTGTTGACCGGGATGCTGGTGACAAAGGTGTACAACGGATCAGTGGAGTCAGCCGTAATATCGTAGGTCTTCAAAACCTGATCTACGAAGGTTTGATCCAAGTTACCCGCGCCATTCAGGTGGGATTGATATTCGCTCGTGGCGGCGGCCGAATTGCCGTTGTTCTTGATGATCAGAGCGGTCATTGTGAACAGGTTCACATCCGTGGTGCCTTGGCCGATATTACTTAGAGCCGTTGCGGCTGCGCCTGAACGCGTGCCCGGACGACCGGACGACGGGTCACGCAGACCGAATTGATCCGAGTTGACAGAACCACGACCAACGAAGTTCGCGATGTCCTTGTTGTAGAAACCAGCCGAAACATAGCTGGATGGACCGTAATACCACTCGACCGAGAAATCGATATTGCTTGATTCCAGCGGCAGCAGGTCAACATTGCCCTTGTTAGCGGTAGGGTTCACGCCGTTAAGCGTGGGGCGAGGCGGGCCACCAACCGTAGTCGTCAGGAACATGTCGCTGAACGCGGGACGCGCGATCGTCTTGGAGTAAGACGCCCGAGCGATCACGTCGTCACGGACATGCAGCGTGACATCGAGGTTCGGCAACCAGTTATCGTAGCTGGCTTTTTGCGCAAGTGTAACAACGCCGCCGTTGAAATCGACGGTGGAGTCGTTGTCCGCCGTCCAGCGAATGGCGGTCGGAAGACTTTGAACCGCCGAGGCGTCGACATCGGTCTTTTCATAGCGCAGACCGGCAACGATACCGGCTTCCATACCGAGCAGATCGCCCTTCATCTGGAATTGACCATAGATCGCTTTAACATTTTCTTCGATCGTGTTCGATGTCAGAGCGGCTGTAGGAATCGTGGTGTTATAGCCTTTGGCGAGCGCGTTGTAGATATCCAGAGCATTGCCACGGAAGGCGATATTAGATTGGCCTGGCGTGAAGTCTTGGAAGAGTGCGCCGATATCGTAGGTTTGTACAAGACCCGGAGCATACTGCGCCACGTCACCCGGATTGCCGATACCCCAGTCGCCCAGAGCCTGATAGGTCTGGCCGGTCGTGGTTTCCATCTTGCCTTTCAGCAGATCGATCCCGAAATCGAAGCGGCTTTCGCCTTCAAGATCATAGGCGAAATTGGCCTTGAATTCGTCGATCTGATGCGTCTGGCTGTTCGTAACCATGCGACCGACCTGTGAACCCAGATCGCCCAGATCCAGCTTGCCGTTGTTGTTGCCGCGATAGCCAACGATCACCCGCGAGGTGCCGGGGAGAAGGTTGCCGTTTGCGTCAACAATAACATTGTCATTGGCGTCAACGAGTTTGCCGGCAGAATTGGTTTTGTAAACCGGATTGCTGTCATTGATCGTGAACTTCTGGATAGGGATATCACCGCGGAAATCGACGGAGTGTTCAGCGATGACGGGAGCACCAAGAGCGATCAGAACGGCGCTGGTGCCATTCGGATTGCCAGGCAAGGACTCACCTTTTGAGCTATGTGCATCGAACGTGACGCTCATCTTGTCGTTGATTGTCCATTCGGCATTCAGACCGAATGAGGTGAGGGTGTCCTTGGTGCCGCGCAGAGCCTGCTCGAAGCCCATATCCTTGGTGCCGTTTTCATTTTCCTGCATGTAGACGGCGTTGTAGATACCGGAGGCGCCCTTTTCGAAGGTGATCTTATCAAACGGACGGTTGAACCAGTTGCCGGAGTTGGCGCGTTGTTCGCTGGCCTTATTTTCAGAATAAAGGGCATCAGCCGTGAACAGCCAGTTTTCGGCTGGTCGCCATTGAATGGTGGCCTGCAGGTTGGTGCGCTCCGTGTGCGCGTCGTTAAGCTGATAACGGCTGTCGTTGGCGTAGGAGACCTGCGCGCCGTCGGGCGGACGGTTCGTGATCTCGGTCAGCAGATTGCCATTGGAATCGTAACGCAGGCGTCCGCTGGACTTAGGCAGGAAAAGCGAGCAGTCAGGTTTCGTGGTCGGGCAAGTCGCGAAATAGTCGATGTTCCACGCGTTCTGGGTCGCCGAACGGGTAGCGATGTCCTGTTCAGAATAGGCGCCGAACAGGGAGACACCGAAGGTCTTCGAGTCGTTCGTCCAGCTATAGGCGCCGGAAACTTCCGGTGTGATGTCCTTGCCGTCGACCATATTGTCGCCGTGCAGGGCCTTAACCGACAGGCTGCCGCGATGACCTGCCTGGGTGATTGGCCGCAGGGTCTTGATGTTCAGGGTAGCGCCGATACCGCCGGAAGCGATATTAGCTTTGCCGGTTTTGTAGACTTCAAAGCCGCTGATGCCGTCAGAGGCGATATTGCCGAAATCGAAGTTGCGCGTGCCGCCGCCGTTGAAGTCTGTGTCACCACCGACGACCGAGACGTTGGCGGTCGGCATGACGCGGCCGTTCAAGGTAACGAGGTTAAAGCCGGGACCAAAGCCGCGGACTGTGACTTCCGAACCTTGGCCGTTAACGCGGTTGATTGACACGCCAGGAACGCGCTGAACCGATTCAGCCAGGTTGGTGTCGGGATATTTGCCGATGTCTTCCGCCGAGATGGCGTCGACAACGCCGGTGGCGTTTTTCTTGATGTTCATCGAGCGTTGCAGCGAACCGCGGATGCCCGTCACCACGACGACGGTTAACTCGTCTGCCGGTGCTGCCGGGGTCGCGTCCTGCGCGAACACAGTGCTCGTCATAGCGCCCAGAGCCAGCGTCGAAACGCTGCACAGGACAGCCTTACGCATAAGGCCCCCAAATCTATTGGTCATTCTCTTCTCCCTTTGGTTTTCTTTAGTCGTCACTGAGTACGCCGGAACTATTATGTCTACATGCCTGTTGAGCAGGCCTTTGAATACACAAAGATTTTGACGCACTCCCTCATGCCTGGTGTCCGCGTTTGCGGCCAGACAAGAACTCTATACAAAGCGCTTGGGACTTGGCTTGCCCCTGGCGTTTCATTCCCTTTATGAAATCTTCGACAACCGAGTTGCGACTTCGTTATGCTGATACCGCTATCATGACAAGGTTGTCAGTTCAAATATGGAATATCGTGAAACGGGAACTTTACCAGTGGTTGTTGTATATATACGACAGTTTACATGCCTGACATATTTGTGGGGGCGATTACCTCGTAAGGTAGGGGCGTGTCGCAGCTCTGTCGAGATGTAAGATCATATCGAATACGGGCTTAAGCACGCGAGCGAGAGCGGTATGATCGGTGTCGGTCGCGTACAGCCCACGTACTGTCATGCCATCAGCAATAATGCGCAGCATGTCGGCGCGGGCATCGAGCTCGACCGGACTAAGGCCAGGCGAAGCGGAAAATTTTACCAGGGTCAGGATAAGCTCGCGCTCTATAGCGGCGGATCGGCGCACAATGGCTTCTACCTTAGGGTTACGTGCCGCTTCAGCATAGATTTCTAAGGCCAGGGCGCTGCGTTTGCGTTCATGCTGACGGGAGATAAAGGCAATCGCGTGTTCCAGCGAGAACTCGTGCTCGCCGGTTTCGGCGCGCAAAAGGGATTCCGCCACATCGGTGCGCAGTTGCGCAATGTCCAGGGCCACAATTGCTTCGATGATGGCTTCCTTATTTTCAAAGTGACGATAGATGACGCCCACGCTCATCCGTGCCTGCTTTGCAATCTCGGACATACTGGCGCCATGAAAGCCGTGAAGTAGAACGCAAGCAATCGCGGCATCCAGAATTTGCTGCTGCCGCGCCTCGCGATTTATCCGTGGGCGTTGCGCTTTAAGGGTTTCCGTGGCATTCCCCTCAATATGGTTCATTAATAATTCCTCTATAAGATGTGCGACGTTTTGTTTTTCGCGTCCCGACATCCACCCCTTTAGACTTGACATACAGCAGACGCGAGAATAAAGCCAATTAAATGAGAATGAACGTTCACTCTCGTTAATTTGCGTTAACTGCCCCTGTATGCGGCGACGTTCTGGTCGGCGCGCCTTTATAGTTCATTTCGGAGAGCCGCTCATGGCACCCAAACGTTATCCTATGCGTCCTTTCGTCATACTTGCCGTCGTTACCGCATCAATGGCTATGCCTTTGGCGGGATGTAGCCCTAAAGGCCAGATGCCGGGCGCTGGAGGGCCTGTGCCCGTCAATGTCGAGGTCATGACATCCCGACCGGTTACCTTGATGACAGAGTTGAGTGGCCGCACAGCGTCGGTTTTGGTGTCGGATGTGCGCCCTCAGGTCAGCGGCATCATCAAGGCGCGCCTTTTTACGGAAGGCGCTCTCGTGACGCAGGGGCAGTCGCTGTATCAGATTGATCCCGCCAGCTATCAGGCTGCTTATGACAGCGCGCAGGCAACGCTCGCCAATGCTAATGCAGCCTTGACAACCGCGAAGCTCAAGGCAGACCGTTATAAGGAACTGGTCGCCATCAACGCCATATCGAAACAGGATAACGACGACGCTCAGGCCGCTCTGCAACAGGCTCTGGCGCAAGTCGCTTCCGCGAAGGCCTCTGTGCAAACGGCCAACATAAATCTTGGCTATACCCGCGTCACCGCGCCGATATCGGGTCGTATTGGCAAGTCGACCTATACGCCTGGAGCGCTGGTCACGGCCGGGCAAGCGAATGCACTCGCCACCATTCAGAAAAGTGACGAGGTCTATGTCGACATCAATCGTTCGGTCGCCGACATGCTCGCGATGCAGGCGGCCATTAAGGCTGGAACACAAGGCCAGTCCGACAGCGCCGATGTTACCCTTATCCTGGAAAACGGCACGACCTACCCGCTGAAGGGCAAGCTGCAGTTCTCTGATGTCACGGTTGATGAAGGAACAGGTACCGTCAATCTGCGAGCCGTGTTCGCCAATCCCGACGGTCTGCTGATGCCGGGTATGTATGTCCGCGCTCAGCTTTCAACCGGTGTTGCTACCAATGGTATTCTGGTCGAACAAGCTGTTGTGCAGCGCGATCCGAAGGGTAACGCGACGGTTTTCGTTGTTGGTCCTGATAACAAGGTCGTATCGCGTCCCGTCACCCTTGGGCAGACGGTTGGCGAAAAATGGCTGGTGCTCAGCGGGTTGGCTGTTGGCGACAAGGTTGTGGTCAACGGACTTCAGAAAATCGCTCCTGGCGCGGCTGTGAAGCCTTCCGTCGTCAACGCCGCCGAATAGGGACAGTTCACATGTTATCGCGTTTCTTTATCGATCGGCCGATCTTTGCCTGGGTCATGGCCATCGTCATCATGCTCACAGGCACGCTGGCCATTTTCACCTTGCCAGTGGCGCAATATCCGGAGATCGCGCTTCCGCAGGTCTCGATTTCTGCCAGCTATCCCGGTGCTTCGGCCAAGACGGTTGAAGACTCGGTGACTCAGGTCATCGAGCAAAAAATGAAGGGGTTGGATGGGCTGCTCTATATGAGTTCGACCAGCGATTCCAATGGGTCGACCTCTATCACCCTGACCTTTAAGGCTGGTACTGATACCGACATCGCTCAGGTACAGGTGCAGAACAAGCTTCAGACGGCGACGGCGCTCCTGCCGCAGGTCGTTCAGCAGCAGGGCTTGCAGGTCGTCAAGTCGGCCACCAACTTCCTGATGATCGTCGGCATGTATTCAGATAACGACAAGGTCAGCAATACCGACCTGTCCGATTATGCCGCGAGCAATCTGCAGGATCCTTTGAGCCGCGTCGATGGTGTCGGCGAAGTCCAGCTTTTTGGCGCGCAATACGCCATGCGTATCTGGCTGGATCCGCAAAAACTGGCGGGCATGCAACTGACACCGGATGATGTGATTGCCGCCATCACAGCCCAGAATACGCAGGTTTCGGCCGGTCAAATCGGTGGATTGCCTGCGGTTGCTGGCACCACGCTCAACGCCACAATTACGGCTCAATCGCGCCTGAAAAGCGTCGATGAGTTCAAGGCGATCATTGTCAAGAACAGTTCAACTGGCGCAAAGGTTAATCTAAGTGATATCGCGCGCATTGAACTGGGTGCGGAAAGCTACGGCTCCAACGCCAAATACAATGGTAAGGCTGCCACAGGTATTGCCATTCGTCTGGCGCCTGGTGCCAACGCGCTCAATACAGCCAACGCCGTTAAGGCGGAGATGGCTCAGTTGTCGAAGAGTTTCCCAACCGGGATGCATTACGTCGTGCCCTACGACACAACCCCGTTCATTACCCTGTCGATCCATGAGGTGGTCAAGACGCTGATCGAAGCCGTCGTACTGGTCTTCATCGTCATGTTCGTCTTCCTGCAAAACTGGCGCGCCACCCTGATCCCGACCATCGCCGTGCCGGTGGTGCTGCTGGGCACATTCGGTGTCCTTGCCGTCTTTGGCTACTCTATCAATACGCTGACCTTGTTTGGTCTGGTCCTGGCTATTGGTCTTCTGGTCGATGACGCGATCGTCGTGGTGGAAAATGTCGAGCGCCTCATGTCGGAGGAGGGGCTTTCCCCGCGCGCAGCCACCCGTAAATCTATGGGCGAAATCACTGGCGCCCTCATTGGCATCGCGTTGGTTCTGTCGGCCGTCTTCGTGCCTATGGCCTTCTTCGGCGGCTCGCAAGGTGTCATCTATCGCCAGTTTTCGGTGACCCTGGTTTCGGCCATGGCTCTCTCGGTTGTGGTTGCTCTGACCTTGACGCCCGCGATGTGCGCCACGATGTTGAAGCCGATTGCCAAGGGCCATACCCATGGTGAGCGCGGTTTCGCCGGCTGGTTTAATAAGAACTTCAACGCCGCCAGTAAGGGTTACCAAGGCATTGTCCGCGGTATGCTTGGCAAGAGCGGTCGCTACATGATCGTCTTCGTTGTGATCGTGGTGGTCATGGGGTTCCTGTTTGTGCGTCTGCCCAGTTCCTTCCTTCCTGAAGAAGACCAGGGCATGGCCTTTGCGCTTGTGCAACTGCCTGCTGGCGCCAGTGAGGAACGCACCCAAAAGGTGCTGGGTGATGTCAGCACCTATTTCAGCAAGAACAAGGACGTTGACGCTACCTTCACGATTTCCGGCTTCAGCTTCGCCGGATCGGGACAGAATGTCGGCATGGCCTTTATCCGCCTGAAGGATTTCGAAGAGCGCCACGCGGCTCAGTCGAAAGCGGCGGCCATCGCCGGCGGCGCCATGATGCATTTCATGGGGAACCCGGACGCCACCATCTATACACTGGTGCCACCAGCCGTTTCGGAACTCGGCAATTCTTCTGGCTTCAATCTTGAATTGAAGGACAACGCCGGTCTTGGTCATGAAAAACTGATCGAGGCACGTAATCAGTTGCTTGGCATGGCGGCTCAAAGCCCTGTGCTGACGCAGGTGCGTCCGAATGGTCAGGAAGACACCGCTCAGTATGATATCACCATCGACCAGGCTAAGGCCGGTGCCATGGGCCTTAGCACGTCGAGCATCAACTCGGTCATCTCGACCGCTTGGGGTGGTTCCTATGTCAACGACTTCGTCGATCGCGGCCGCGTCAAAAAGGTCTATGTGCAGGGCGATGCTCCCTTCCGTATGAAGCCGGAAGACATGGATCGCTGGTTTGTCCGCAACGACGCCAACCAGATGGTGCCCCTGTCTTCGGTCGCCTCATCAAAGTGGTCGTTCGGCCCGCCGCGTCTCGAACGCTATAACGGCACCTCGGCGGTCAATATTCAGGGCTCTGCTGCTCCAGGTCAAAGCTCTGGCGCCGCCATGGACGAAATGGAAAAGCTTATCAAGCAACTCCCAGCCGGTATCGGCTACGAATGGACGGGGCTGAGCTTGCAGGAACGTGAATCCGGCGATCAGGCACCTGCACTCTACGCGTTGTCGATCCTGGTCGTTTTCCTCTTGCTGGCCGCTCTCTATGAAAGCTGGACCATACCTCTGTCAGTCATCATGGTCATCCCGCTTGGCGTGCTGGGCGCGGTTCTGGCTACCAGCCTGCGCGGCCTTAACAACGACGTCTATTTTCAGGTCGGGCTTTTGACCACGATCGGCCTGTCGTCGAAAAATGCGATCCTGATCGTCGAATTCGCCAAAGACCTGCATGAAAAAGGTATGCCTTTAATTGAGGCAACGCTTGAGGCTGTCCGTATCCGTCTGCGTCCGATCATCATGACGTCGCTGGCCTTCACCTTCGGTATCGTGCCTCTGGCCGTATCCAATGGAGCAGGTTCCGGTGCCCAACATGCTATCGGCACAGGTCTGATTGGCGGCGTCTTGTCCGCAACCGTCCTGGCCATCTTCTTTGTGCCCCTGTTCTTCGTTCTGGTTCAGAAGATCTTCAAGGCTGACGAAAAGCACATGGCCAAGCTCCAGCGCATCCGTGAGGATGAAATCGCTGCCGAGGCCGCTGCGGCCCAAGCCTCCAATATCCCTCCGGCTGAACATTGATCGGAACATGACCATGAAACCCACCTTCCGTATCACACGTCTTGTTCTTATGGCGGCGGCTTCGGCCGTTGCCCTGAGCGCCTGCACAATGACGCCGCGCTATGAACAGCCTAAGCTCCCGGTGGCTGTAAATTGGCCGGTAGCCGCCACCACAGCTTCCGAGCAGTCGGCAGACAGCCTGCCATGGCGCGAGGTCTTCCTCGATCCTCGCCTGCAAAGGGTGATAGGGCGCGCGCTCGATAACAACCGCGATCTCTCCATTTCGGTGTTGAATATCGAAAAGGCACGCGCCTCATATGGCGCCACGCGTTCTAGTCTGGCCCCGACGATCGCGGGAAGCGTCACCGAGACACGCACGCATACAGAGGCTTCCAACACGGACACGGACAGCTTTAACGCCGCCCTCGGCATATCGGCCTATGAACTGGACCTGTTCGGGCGAGTGCGCAGTCTGACCGGTGCGGCGCGTGAAACCTACCTTTCGACGACCGAAGCCAAACGAACGACACAGATTTCACTGATCGCGGAGACGGCTTCGGCGTGGATAACACTCGGCGCCGATCAGGATCTTCTTCGTCTGGCCCGTGAAACCCTGGCGACGCGCGAACAGGATTACCAGCTTTCAAAGCGACGCTTCGATCTGGGGGCTATGAGCGAAATCAACCTGCGCAGTCTTGAAGTCTTGACCGAGACAGCGCGTGGCGATGTGGCGCGTTATGAAGCCCAGGTCAATCAGGATCGCAATGCCCTTGTGTTGTTGAGCGGGGCAGAGGTGCCAGATGCCGATCTGCCCTCGGGGCTGCCTGATGACAATGCAATCCTGGCCAATCTGCCTGCAGGCCTTCCATCGGATGTGCTCATCCGTCGCCCGGATGTCTTGAGCGCCGAGCACAATATCAAGGTGGCGAACGGTAATATTGGTGCAGCAA
This sequence comes from Asticcacaulis sp. MM231, assembly GCF_964186625.1. Taxonomy (NCBI): domain Bacteria; kingdom Pseudomonadati; phylum Pseudomonadota; class Alphaproteobacteria; order Caulobacterales; family Caulobacteraceae; genus Asticcacaulis; species Asticcacaulis sp. MM231. The sequence continues at coordinate 2,248,314 of NZ_OZ075108.1, read as the reverse complement.
GGGCTGCTTTTTTCCCGAGCATCAGCCTGACCGCGAGCACAGGCTCCACCAGTGGTGATCTCGACGGACTGTTCAAGTCAGGCACGGGAAGCTGGAGCTTTGTACCTTCCATCAGTGTCCCAATCTTTGCCGGCGGCGCCAATCGCGCTAATCTCAAAGGAGCGGAGGCCTCGCGCGATATCGCCGTCGCCACTTACGAAAAGACGGTACAGACGGCCTTCCGTGAGGTGGCGGACGCTCTGGCTGTGCGCGCTACCATTGATCGGCGTCTCGATGCCGCCGACAAGGCTGCTAAGGCTGCTGACATCAGCCTGACGTTGGTGCAGGCCCGCTACACAAGCGGTATTGACAGCCTTCTCGACCAGTTAGACGCTGAACGTACGGCCTATAGCAGCGAACAGAGCCTGATCTCGATTCGTCAGGCGCGCAGCACCAACCTGATTACACTCTACAAAGTGTTGGGTGGGGGAACTGGTAACTAACTGCAGGGCAACCGGCGGTTATTACGGCGCGGCTTCACGGCCGCGCCGTTTTGCGTCATGGATATGGTGAGACACGTACCTCCCCATATGATACCTGATTTTTTGTTGGACGCACGTGCGGGCTGTGTTAGGTCTTGGGAGGGTGTAAAATACACCCTTACGGGCCTGTGAGTCCCTGGCTGTATGCCGCCCTTCCCAGAATGCATCCAGGTCAGGAATTGAAGAACCGTGGTCACGTCGGTCTACACCTCTTATAGCGCCGCTCAAATCAGTTCTATTTCCCCCCTGGGCGTCAAGTCTATGACGCCGACGGACATCGCCGCTTTATCGGTGACACAGATCGCGGCCTTCAGCGCCGAGGCGATCGCGGCCCTCAGTACGCGCCAGATGATGGCGCTGACACCAGACCAGATCGCCGCCTTCACCACGAATCAAATGGTGTTCAGCGCGTCGCAACTGACGGTGCTGATTGATGTGCAGATGGAAGCGTTCGGCGTCGAGGAGATCGGCGCGCTAAATACGCTGCAGATCAAGGGATTGACGGCGATCGATATCGGCGAACTGTCGCCGGCGCAATTCGCGGTTCTGTCATCGTCGCAACTGGAGGTCTTTTCCGCTGCTCAGATGCGCGGTATAACCACCGAGCAGTTGGCGAGCCTGACTACAACGCAATTGGCGGCCCTCAGTTCCACGCAACTGGCGGCGCTCGGTTCGGCCCAGATCAAGGCTTTGTCGGCGACCAATCTGGAGGCGCTGACCTCCAGCCAGATCGCCGGCATGACCTCGACCCAGATCGGCTGGCTCAACACCACTGGCCTTGCCACCTTCAGCAACGCGGAACTGGCCAGCCTGACCACGACCCAGATCAAGGGGTTGACGACGACTGAAGTTGCTGGCCTGTCGCCGGAGCAAATGTCGGCCCTTACGCCCACTCAGCTTGCTGTCTTCAGCGCCACCCAGATCAAGGCGCTATCGGCGACGCAGATTATGGGGCTGGGTGAGGCACAGATCGCGGGCTTCACCACCGGCCAACTCGGCGCCGTGACGACGACGCAGATGTCCGATATGGGCACCACCTTCCTCAGCGACCTCAACGAAACGCAGTGGCCGGCCCTGTCTGCAGGGGTGATCGCTTCGCTCAGCGAGGAACAGATCGCCTCTTTAAGTGCCAGCCGCTTTACCCAAATGAAGGCAGCGCAGGTCCAGGCCTTGACCGATACCCAGCTTGACACCCTGACCACAACGCAGTTTTCAGGCTTCGGCTCAACGC